>NZ_JBNCAN010000017.1:0-105554 GCF_049808615.1 Halomonas sp. GXIMD04776
TGGCGCGGAACTTGACGTTGGGCATGGCACTGTCTGGGTGAATGGCGATATTCGCTATATTGCCATGCAGTTCAGTAGGTTAGAAGCATTCCTGGGGGCCGGTCTCACGGATTCAGGATAAATATTGCACCAACAAAAGAACAACACCGTATTGTCGCCAAGATCGAAGAGCTTTTCTCCGAGATCGATAGCGGCGTGGAAAGTCTGAAAACCGCCCAGGCCAAGCTAAAGTCCGCCCGCCAGTCACTGCTAAAGGCCGCCTTCGAAGGCAAGCTGACCGAGCAGTGGCGAAAAGAGAATGCCGATCAGCTGGAAAGCCCGGAAACGCTACTGGAGCGCATCCAGGCCGAGCGCGAGGCGCACTACCAACGGCAACTCGCGGACTGGCAACGGCAGTTCAAGGATTGGGAAACCGCCGGCCAGGAAGGCAAGAAACCCCGCAAGCCCAAGGCGCCAAAAGCCTTGCCGCCACTGACCCAGGAAGAATTGGCGGAGCTACCGGAATTGCCGGAGGGGTGGGACTGGATTCGCACTGCAGATTTACTAGAAGAAGAACCAAGAAACGGAAAGTCTGTAAAGGACGCTATAAATGGCTTTCCTGTTCTCCGATTAACGGCGCTACGTGGAGACTCACTAAACCTTGACGCAAAGAAGGAGGGAGCTTGGTCGCGTGATGAAGCTTTTCCCTACTTAGTCAAAGAGGAAGACTTCTTTATTGCCCGCGGCAACGGTAGTAAAGCGCTCGTGGGTGCGGGATGCCTAGCCAAGGGAATCGATAGAGAGATCGCGTATCCGGATACAATGATACGTTTACGGCCAGCAAAAGAAAGGCTTGATCCAAAGTATCTAAACCTAGCGTGGCGCTCTATTATACTTAGACGCCAAATTGAAAGATCTGCTAGAACAACTGCCGGTATATACAAGATTAATCAGCAGCAAGTTTCTCATTTTATTCTTCCTCTCCCTAGCTCAATCGCCGAACAAAAAGCCATCAGCAAAAAACTCGAATCCCGCCTTTCCCAACTCGACCAGTTGGAACAAACCCTGGCCGCCTCCCTGAAACAAGCCGAGGCGCTTAAACAATCCATCTTGAAGCGCGCCTTTGCCGGCAAGCTGGTGCCGCAGGATCCTAGCGACGAGCCGGCCAGCGAACTGCTGGCGCGTATTCGTGCCGAACGGGAAAGCCGGCCCAAAAGCCGGCGCCGTAAAAGCGGAGCATCAACACAATGATGACGGCGGCGGAACTGCTCGAACGGCTGCGCTTGCTGGATGAATCCGAGCGCATCGAGGCCAAGCGCGGCCGCGAGGTGGGCAAGTCGATGCTGGAAACCCTCTGCGCCTTCGCCAACGAGCCCGGGCTGGATGGCGGCTATCTGCTGCTGGGCGTGGGTTCCGACAGGCCCGGCGAGTATCGCGTCAAGGGCATCGAGGATCCGGACCGCCTGCTCAACGACCTGCACTCCGCCTGCGCCACCACCTTCAACGTGCCGCTGCGTTTCCAGGCAACGACGGAAATGCTCGAGGGCCGGCGCGTCATCGCCATCTATGTGCCCGAGGCGCGGGCCACGGACAAGCCGATCTACTTCCAGAAATCGTCGCTGCCCAGGGCCGCCTGGCGACGCGGCCCCAACGGCGACTACCGCTGCAACGAGCATGATCTCGAGGCGCTCTATCAGCAGCGTTCGCAACTCGAGTTCGACCGCTCGGTGCCACCAGGCGCCACTGTTGACGATATCGACCCGGACGCCATCGACGACTATCGCCGCGACCGCAAGGCGATGAACGCCCAGGCGGAAGAACTCGGCTACGACGATAACGAGTTGCTCGAAGCCCTGGGCGCCGCCGTCTGGCAGCAGGGCGAGCTCAAGCCGACGCTGTCTGGTATTCTGCTGTTCGGGCGACGCATGGCGATTCGCCGCCTGGTGCCGGCCCAGCGGGTCGATTACATCCGAGTGACCGGCAAGGAATGGATCGAGGACCCGGACGAGCGCTTCACCACCATCGACATGCGCGATACCTTGCCGCGCTTGATCAACCGCGCCACGGCGGCGGTGATGGACGACCTGCCCATGGCCTTCCATCTGCCGAACGGCAGCCAGCGGCGCGAGGATCGCCCGCTGATTCCCGCCAAGGTGGTGCGCGAGGCCATCGTCAATGCCCTGATGCACCGTAACTACCGCGCTCATCAGCCGATACAGATCATCCGCTTCAGCAACCGCATCGAGGTGCGCAACCCGGGCTATTCTCTCAAACCCGAGGAAG
This sequence comes from Halomonas sp. GXIMD04776, assembly GCF_049808615.1. Classification (NCBI taxonomy): domain Bacteria; kingdom Pseudomonadati; phylum Pseudomonadota; class Gammaproteobacteria; order Oceanospirillales; family Halomonadaceae; genus Halomonas; species Halomonas sp. GXIMD04776. The sequence continues at coordinate 2,263 of NZ_JBNCAN010000017.1, forward strand.
AGCTGGGTCAGCCGGGTAGCGCCTGGCGCAACCCGACCCTGGCCACGGTGCTGCACGAGATCGGTTATGCCGAAACCAAGGGCAGCGGCATTCGCGTGATGCGCCGCCAGATGCAGCAGGCAGGGCTTACGCCGCCAGTATTCGAGTCGGTGCGTCATGAGGATCGCTTCATGGCGACTCTTCTGTTCGTGCACTTCCTCGATGAAGAAGCGGTGGAATGGCTAAAACACTTCCGCCACTGGCAGCTTTCCGAGGAAGAGTGCCGTGCCCTGCTGTTCGTGCGCGAGACCGGGCGCATCACCAATGCGGACTACCGCGACCAGAATCGTGTCGATACCCTGACCGCCAGCCAGCAGCTGACGCGACTGCGGGGTCTTGGCTTGCTGAGGCAAGTGCCGAAAGGCGCGGCGACCTACTACCTGCCCGGCGAGAACTTCCCCCGCACGATGGCGGTATCCGGCGACATGGGCACCAGCGGTACCGAACAAGCAGATTTGCCGCTGGAATGCGACGGCTTATCTGACAACCTCGAGGGCTTATCTACCAACCTAAGCGGCTTACCTGACAACCCCGAGAGCTTATCTGGCAACTTCGATGGCTTACCTGACAACCTCGCAGCCTCTTTCGAGGCGCTACTGAATGAACTGCCACAACCGCTAAAGGAACAGGTGAAATCGCTGGGGCAACGTTCCAGGCAACCTCAGCGCCTACGTGATTTACTCCTGCAACTTTGCGCCCATCGCCCCTATCGCCCGCTCGAGCTAGCCAAATTGCTGAGGCGCAACCAACGATATCTCCAAGAGCAGTATTTGATCCCGATGAAACAGCAAGGCTTGCTGGCACACCGTTATCCCGATGAGCCCAATCATCCCCAGCAAGCCTATCTGACCGTGAAACCCCAGCGAGAGACCGAATGAACGCACAAACCCTGGCCAATAAAGTCTGGAACTTCTGCCATACCCTGCGAGACGACGGGGTGAGCTACGGCGACTATCTGGAACAGCTCACCTACCTGATCTTCCTCAAGATGGCGCACGAATACAGCCAGCCGCCCTACCGTCGCGAAGCCGGTATTCCCGCAGGCTACGACTGGCCCTCGCTGGTCAAGCGCAAGGGTGCCGAGCTCGAGGCTCACTATATCGACCTGCTGCGCACCCTGGGCCAGCAGGCCGGTACCCTGGGGCAGATATTCACCAAGGCGCAGAACAAGATCCAGGACCCGGCCAAGCTGGCCCGCGTGATCAATATGATCGACGCGGAGAAGTGGGCCATGCTGGACGCGGACGTCAAGGGCGATATCTACGAGAGCCTGCTGGAGAAGAACGCCGAGGACACCAAGTCCGGGGCCGGCCAGTACTTCACGCCGAGAGCCTTGATCAAGGCCATGGTCGCCTGTGTGCAGCCCCAGCCAGGCAAGACCATCGCCGATCCCTCCGCGGGTACCGGCGGCTTCTTCCTGGCCGCCTACGACTGGATCACCGAGCACCACGGCGCCCGGATGAGCCGCGAACAGAAACAATTTCTCAAGCACGACGCCTTTCACGGCAACGAGATCGTCGCCAACACCCGGCGGCTATGCCTGATGAATCTATTTCTGCATAACATCGGCGAGATCGACGACCAGCCCAATATTGCCTCCACCGATGCGCTGATCGGCCCCGCCCCGGCGCGCTACGACTATGTGCTGGCCAATCCGCCCTTCGGCCGCAAGAGTTCGATGACCGTCACCAACGAGGACGGCGAGCAGGAAAAGGAGGATTTCGTCTACAACCGCCAGGATTTCTGGGCGACCACCTCGAACAAGCAGCTCAACTTCGTCCAGCATATTCGCACCATGCTGAAGGAAAACGGCCAAGCCGCCGTGGTGGTGCCGGACAACGTGCTGTTCGAAGGCGGCGCCGGCGAGACCGTGCGCCGCAAGCTGCTGACCACCACCGAGCTGCATACCATCCTGCGCCTACCCACCGGTATCTTCTACGCCAACGGCGTCAAGGCCAACGTACTGTTCTTCGACAACAAGCCGGGGCGAGCGGAGCCCTGGACAAAGGATATCTGGATCTACGACTACCGCACCAACGTCCATCACACCCTCAAGAAGAAGCCGCTGCGTCTGGAGCACCTTCAAGAATTCATCGACTGCTACCAGCCGGGACAGCGCGACCAGCGTTGGGAAACCTGGAGTGAGACCAATCCCGAAGGCCGCTGGCGCAAGTATTCCCTGTACGAAGTGCTCAAGCGCGACAAGGTCAGCCTGGATATCTTCTGGCTCAAGGACAAGTCGCTCGGCGATCTGGACAACCTGCCCGAACCGGACGTGTTGATCGACGACATCATCGAGAACCTGGAGGCGGGGCTGGAATCGTTTCGCGGTGTTGCGCAGGAGCTGCATTCCTCGGCTTCTGCCTAACGCTCATTCTTCTTCACTTTTCGCCTGCGCCCGTTCGATGGTCCGGTGAGCCTCGTCGAGATCGTCTTCATCGAGTGCCGGCGGCGCCTGCCGTTCGGCAAGTTCGGGGCGGTGGCAAAGCTCGACGAACACCGGGTAGTGATCCGAGCCGAAATCCGGCTGGCGCTCGAAGGTCACGAGGCCGAGCTCGTCCTGATAGATCACGTGATCGAGCGGCCAGGCGATGATCGGATTGTGGGCATCGTAGGTGGGGTAGAGTCCTCGCCCCACCCGCGGATCGAGCAGATGGCCGATGCGCAGGGTATGGCGGAAAACGCTCTCCCAGGCAACGGCGTTGAAGTCCCCGGCAATGATGGCTGGGGCATCGTCATCCCGGACATCGAGGGCCGTGGCCAATAGCTGAGCATCCCTGGGGAGCGTCGATTGGGACCAGTACAGCGGTGGGCGCGGATGCAAGCCGTGGAAGTCGATCGATTCACCGCTGGGCAAGCGTATCCGGGTATTGATGGCGGGGGTATGCTCATCGAAACGAAAGCGGATCTGAGTATCGAGCAGGGGGTAACGCGACAACAGGTGCATGCCGTAGGCTTTGGCTTGCTGGGGGATGTATTGTACGCGATGAGGAAGGCGATCGTTCAGGCTGTCGATCTGGCGGTCCCACCAGGCATCGGTTTCCATCACCAGGAACAGGTCTGGGTCGGTGTCTTGCACGATCCCGAATAGTGCCTCGGCATGCTCGTTGGCTTTCTTCACGTTGGCGATGAGCAGCTTTAGCCGTGACTCCTCGGGGCAGGACGTTACATTCTTGATCGGGGCTTCTACCGGTAACACATAGGGATAGAGATAATAGACGTGAGAGGCCAATGCCGCGCCGGCCAGCGTCGTCACAGTCCAACTCATCACGCGGCGCAAGCCACCCAGCATTAGATGCAAGACGATGAGCACCGCCAGCACAATGGCAAACTGCAACCGTGGATAATCAAGATAGCGAATCCACCAGGTATCGCTCTCGATGAGCGGAATCAGCGAGGCGGCGGTAAAGACAAGCAATAGCGGCACAATCAGCCAGCGGTCGAGCCGATGCCTGAGTGGAATTTTATTCTCCTTATCTGCCATATGGATCTCCCTATCCATCGGTTGAAGCTGGGCTAGAAGACGGTCTCTATTACCTCTTTTACATTCAATGCCTCGTCCACTAGACACAGCCGCCGCCACTTATCAAAGGTCAGACACGGATGAGAAGCGCCGAAGGCGACGATATCGCCCACCTGCACATCCTCCACATCCTCCGGCAGGCGAATGAAGGCGTGCTGATCCATCAGCTTGAACACCTCCCAGCCGGATACCGCTAGCGTTTCATCGACGAGCCCAGCCTCGCGCCTATTCCCTTCTCGATAGCGCCGCAGCGGTATCGGCAATCGATCACCGCCGATATCGCGCTTACCCAGGGCGACGATGGCGAGTCCCGGTTCCGGCAGCGACTGCACCTGGGCAAAGACCTCCAGCGCGGGGAGCAAGCCTTCCTGCAAGTCCGACCGGCGCGAAAGCACGCCCTGTTGCGCCTCGTGATAAAGACCGTGATCGTGGACCACATAACAGCCCGGGCGTAGCACCGGGGTGAATACTTCGCGCAGTTGCACTTCATCGAACGCCTCGGCGATCAGATCGTACCAGGCCGAACCGGAGGCGGTGATGATCGGATCGCTCACCGAAATAAGACCGTCGCGGTGCAGCGCTTGCGCAATTTCTACTAAACTCCCGGCATAGTCACGAATGGCCACAACGGGGTCGTCACCCTGCGTTTCTCCATGAACCACGCCCTCGTAGCCCTCGATACCAGCCAGCCTCAGCGCCGGTTCGGCATCGATCATTTGCGCCAGATCGGTGGCTTGCTCTTGAGTCCGGCAACCGCAACGCCCACCCGCAACGCCTAGCTCGATCAGTACGTTCAGTTGCAGATTGCGTTCGGCAAAGAAATGCCCCAACGCCTGCACATTGGCAGCGCTATCGACCACACAGTAGAAGTCCGCGCCCGCCTCGATCAGCTCGGCGATGATGGCCATGTTGGCCGCACCGATGAGCTGATTGGCCAATAGCAGTCGCTTGACGCCATGAGCGAAGGCCGCCCGGCACTGTGGTGCGGTGGCCAGGGTGATGCCCCAGGCGCCGGCCTCGAGCTGGCGTTTGAACAGCGCCGGGGCCATGGTGGTTTTTCCATGCGGAGCGAAACGAGCGTGATGAGCGTCGGCGAAGCGCTGCATCCAGGCCAGATTGTGGGCCAGTGGCACCTCGAAAATCGCCGCCGCCGGCAGGCTGACCCCCGACAGCAGCGACGTGCCGGTCTGGGGCATGCCTTTGTGGATGTTCATATCCTCGCCATCGATATCATGCATGGAAAGTAAGGGATCACTCTGAGCCATTGCCAGGTTCCTTTTGTTACGAACAGCTATGCCCAGTGTGAAGGTAGGGGCAATGAAAGTCAGTCGAGATTCAACTCCACCTCGCCGATGCCTTCGAACACCAGCCACGCACGATGACCACGCCGCATCTCCACCACGCCATCGAAGGTGCCGGTGGTGATCACTTCTCCGGCTCGAAATCCTTCGCCACTGGTGGCAACGCGAGTATTGATCATCTGCATCAACAGCAGTGCGGGATCGCCGCCGGGATGATTGCCGCGCCCTGACAAGGCGACCTCGCCATCCAGGGTCAGTCGATAGACGGCATCCTTCATTTGCTTTAGATCAGCGCCATCGATGCCGCTGCCCAGCACGAAGCTGCCGTGACTCAAGCCATCCGCGAGCTGCCATAGCGGTGGCACCTCGGGCCAGCTTTGGAAACGGCTATCCACCACCTCGATTGCCGCGTGAAGGCTGGCAACCCGCTCGGCGATCTCTTCCAGGCGATAGGGTTCATCCCGCGCCGGCAGATCGTCGCCCAGCACTACGGCAAGCTCCGGCTCGAGAAAGACAAGATGATAATCCTCTCGAGCGATGTGCCCCGGTGAGCGCTGGCTCAGCTCGCTGAACAAGCGTGAGAAGCGCGGCACCTCACCCTTGATGATGCCGCCTAGTTTCCATCCCGACGGTGTTCCCAAGCGTTCGGAAACTCGCTCCTGAATGACATAGGCGTCAGTGGCATCGGCAAGCGGGATACACTCAGGCACCGCAATCTGTGTATGCCGCTCGTGGGCCTCGATCAAGCGCTGGGCGCCAGCGGTAACGATCTCATCGTGAGTCATGATCAGAATCCCTTGGCGTTGCCACGTGGGCGGGCGGGCTGCGGCTTGTCGCACTCGAGAAATTCGCCGTACCCGGCCTCGCTCTCGGGCTGACCGTCCCGGGCCACTACTCGACCACGACACAGCGTAAGCACCGGGCGTCCGGTCAGTTCGAGCCCCTCGTAGGGTGTGTAATCGACAGCATGGTGCAAGTCGGCGTTGCGTATGGTGCTCCTCGCCGTAGCATCCCACAGAGTCAGGTCGGCATCGCTGCCGATGGCGATGGTGCCCTTGCGCGGATAGAGGCCGTAGATCTTGGCCGGATTGGTCGCGGTCAGCGCGACGAAGCGAGTGACGTCGATGCGCTCCTTGACCACGCCCTCGGAAAACAGAATCGGCAGACGTGTCTCGAGGCCGGGAATGCCGTTGGGAATGTGCTCGAAGTGAGCGTGTTCGCCGTGCAGCTTCTTGCCTTTGGCATCTTCAAAGCGAAAGGGCGCATGATCCGAGGAGAACACCTGGAAGACGCCGGATTCCAACCCCTGCCAGACCGCCTCCTGGGCCGCCGGGTCACGGGGCGGCGGGCTGCACACATACTTGGCACCGTCGAAGCCATCGCGATCCAGATCGTCAGCGGTGAGCATCAGATACTGCGGGCAGGTCTCACCATAGACCCGTAAGCCCCGATTCTGGGCCCAGCGAATCTGTTCGATGGCCTCGGGGCCGGAAACGTGGACGATCAGCATCGGCACGTCGACTAGCTCCGCCAGTGAAATCGCCCGGTGGGAGGCCTCGCGCTCGCCAATGCTGGAATGCGCCACGCCGTGATAATAGGGTCCGGTCTGGCCGCTTTCGGTAAGCAGCTCGGTCAGGTAAGCGATGCAGTCGGCGTTCTCCGCGTGCACCATGACCATGCCTCCTTCGCGCCGAGCCAGAGCCAGCACGTTGAGGATTTCGCGATCGTTGAGCTTGAGATCGTCGTAGGTCATGTAGATCTTGAAGGAGCTGTAACCCTCCTCGATCAGCGCCGGCAATTCTTCCTTCAACACCGATTCGGTGGGGTCGGTGACGATCATGTGAAAGGCATAATCGATAAAGGCTTTGCCCTCGCTGCGCCGATGATAGTCCTCCACCGCGGCACGCAGTGGCTGACCTTTGTGCTGAGCGGCAAAGGGAATCACCGTGGTGGTGCCGCCGCAGGCCGCCGAGCGCGTGCCGCTGTGGAAATCGTCCGCCATCACCGCGCCATCGCCGAGGGGCTGATCCAGATGGCAATGGGCATCGATACCGCCGGGCAGTACCCACAACCCTTCGGCGTCGATGATCTCCTCGGCCTCACCCATGTCATGACCGAGTGCTGCGATGTGCCCAGCCCTGATGCCGATATCGGCCTTGTAACGATCGACGGCGGTGATGATCAGGCCGTTCTTGATAAGGGTGTCGAAACGTTTCATGAAATTTGTCCTTGATTAAAGATCACCCGATGCCTGGAGCCTACTCATCCCATGGCATTGGGCAGCCACAGCACCAGCCCGGGCCAGAGAATGATCAGCGCCACGAAGGCCAGCATGATGGCGAGAAATGGCAGGCTGCCGATCATCACATCGGCAATCGAGCCCTTTCCCCGTACCCCCTGAACAACATAGAGATTCATGCCGATGGGTGGGGTGATCAGCGAAATCTCCATCATGATGACCAGAAAGATGCCGAACCATATCGGGTCGAAACCGAACTGTACGACCATCGGTACCACAATGGGTACGGTGGCGATCATCATCGAAAGCGTCTCGAGAAAGCAGCCCAGCACCAGGTAAAAAACCACCAGCGCCAGAATCAGCCCCATGGGCGAAAGGCCCAGATCCGCGACCCAGCGCGTCAGGGTGTTCGGGATGCCGAGAATGCCGACGATGTAGTTGAGGAAGAAGGCGGCGACAATGATCAGCATGATCATCGCCGTGGTGCGGGCCATCGACAGGAAGCATTCGTGCAGCATCTTCAGGGTCAGCTTGCGGTTGAAGGCCGCCACCACCAGTGCGGCCACTGCCCCCAGGGCCGCTGCCTCGGTGGGGGTAGCCCAGCCACTGTAGATGCTGCCCATGACGATGGCGAAGACGAAGGTCGGGGGCAGCAGGTCCACCAGCGACGCCAGCCGCTTACGCAGCGGCACCCGCGGTTCGCGATCGCCTGCCACGCCGGGACGCAGCAGGCTGAAAGCCATGATCGCCAACATAAAGGCCCCAGCTAAAGCCAACCCAGGCAAAATCCCAGCGATGAACAGCTTGCCGATGGAGGTATTGGTGATGGCCCCGTAGATGATCATGTTGATACTCGGCGGTATCAGAATGCCCAGGGTCGCCCCGGCGGCCAGGGTACCCAACGCCAAACGCTCGCTGTAGCCGCGCTCGGCAAAGGCCGGCAAGGCCACGGTGCCGATGGTGGCGGCGGTGGCCACCGAGGAGCCGGACATGGCAGCGAATACCGCGGAGGCACCGATATTGGTGTGCAGCAGACCACCGGGCAGGCGGTTGAGCCATACCGACAGGGCGCTGTACATGCGTTCGGTGACCCCGCTACGCAATAGCAGCTCTCCAAGCAGGATGAACAGCGGAATCGCCGTGAGGATGAAGTCGTTGAGCGTGCCCCACAGGGTATCGCCGAAGGAGTACAGCAGCGGCAGGCCGAGGAACATCAGCGTGCCCAGCACCGCCACGAACATGATGGCTACCGCGACGTGAATTCCCAGAGCCATCATGCCCAGCATGATGAAAAATCCGATCATGACCTCGAAGGCGCCAATCATGAGGGGCTTCTCCTCTGCTGAGATTCGGACACGCTGGCACCATAATCCTTCCGCGCCTCGTTGAGCTCGTCATCCGCGGAACGGGGACCGAACTCGTCATTGACCACACCAATCCGACCACGTAACAGCAGCCCCCAGGCGCGCAGGGCGAGAAACACCGCCAGCACAGCAAAAACGCCAAGCCCCAGGATCCACAGAGTCTGAGGAATCCAAAGGGGTGTCTGCAGCGGCGTGCTGGCGCGACTGCCGAACTCCAGGGTTTCACCTAGCGTCTCGATGGCGCGCCACAGCATGAAGGCAGCAAAAGCTGCCAGCAGCAGCATGGCCAAGGCATTCAGGAAGGCGCGCATCAAGGCGGGCAACTTGACCAACAGCATGTCGACGCGAGTATGGGCCCGATGCAGCAAGGCGTAGGCGAAGCTGAAGGCAACCCCGATCGCCAATACATAACCGCCGATCTCATCGACGCCCTGCAGGGAGAAATTGAACAGCTTGCGTGCGACCACTTCGAAGGCGATGAGTAACGACAGCCCCAAGGCTGCATAGCCCGCGGCGATAGCCGCGCCATGGGCCAGCTTGCGGGCGGCGAGATAAAAATGCGGTGATTGCATGACAATGATCCTCTCGCCCTACCCTGGATGACGGCTTGCCACCCAGGGCGGGGGTTGCGGCTACTGGATCTGGAAGCCGGTCACATCACCGACGGTCTCGTTCCATACCTGGGCGCACTCGGGATACTGCTGATTGCAGTTTTCTCCCCATACCGGCAGGACGGCCTCGGAGGTAATTTCCTCGACCAGTTCCCGGGAGCTCTCGTCGATCTCCACCAGCGTCATGTCATAGGCTTGATGGTCCTGACAGCTTTCTTGCCCGGTGTTGCAGGCAATGGCATCGTCGTTGACGTTGTAGGCCAGGTCCCACATCTGTTTTTCCAGCTCGGCGAAGGCCTCTGTCAGCTCTTGTTGCTGTTGCTCATCGAGTTTGTTCCAGGTATTCAGGTTCATGAAATGTCCCTGCACCGAGTAGGCCAGCGGCAGTGGCACGAAGTGATCGGTCACCTCCGGCCATTTGCCGTTGTTACCCGCGGAAGGGGCCGTCACGCCGCAATCCGCTACACCGCGCTGGAGGGCCAGATAAACCTCGCTGAACTGCAGCGTGACCGGCGTCGCGCCCAAGCCTTCCACCAATCGCGACATGGAGGGCGTGAAGACCCGCACCTTCTTGCCCTTCAGATCATCGACGCCGTTGATGTCGCCGTTACAGAACATCATCTGCGGGCCGAAGGGCCACAGCGTCATCAGCTTGGCATTGAAGCGCTCTTGCAGACGCTGGTCGAACTTGGGACGAAAGGCCTCGATGGCCTCGCGCTGTTCGTCCAGCCCTGCCGTCACCCCGGCCAGATCGATGCCTTCAAAGAAAGGCTCGTCGCGAGAGGCCATGCCGATCTGTACCGACATGACATCGAAGGCGCCGGAGCGGATCATGCGCAAGGCATCCGCGGCCTCCACGCCGATGGCATCCATGGTATTGTAGACGACGTTCAGATCGTCACGCTCCCCCAGCTTGGTGAAGAAGGGACGCTCGACCTCCTCGACATGCAGCTTGTTGCCCGAGAAGTTGCCCACTACCCGTAGCTGGGTTTCCGCCGCAAAGGTACTGCCTCCCGTAGCCAGGCCAGCAGCCACCGTTACGGCGATAGCGACTTTCTTGAAGATCGTTGCTTTCATTGTTCTCTCCTACGGCTTGCTTGTTATTGTCGATCGTAAGGTTTCACTGCTTCACTGCCATGAATCACGCCTTCAGGCGTTGATCTTGGAAGAGATGACCCCAGCCGGTGACCCGCGCCGGATCGATGCCGGCCATCTGCAGGGTTTTCCACACCGTCACACTAACGGAGTCGTAGATGGGAATACCCAGTTCGCGTTCCAGTTCGGCGACGATGCCTGCCCCGCGCAGATTGGTGCACAGGACGGTGATCGCGTCGGGCCGCTCCCGTGCGACCTCACGCACCATATCGGCCAGGGTGGCTTCGTCATATTCGGAGAAGGAGAAATTGCCCTTGTCGTTCAGGTGGCGCTCCCCCACCACCTCGTGTCCTACTGCGTTGTAGTTGGCGACGATGGCCGTCTGGATATCGTCGAGATAGGGCGTGACCAGTCCCAGCCGCGACACGTTGGTGCGTTCGAGCACCTCGTTCAGCGCCAGTACGCTGGAGGTCGCCGGCACCCCGGTAGCGTCCTGAATGGCCGCACACAGCTTGTGGTCGGTCTCGAAGCCCAGCCAACTTGACGATGTGCCGTTCCAGGCGATCACGTTCATGCGCGCCTCGTTGAGCAATCGGGCGGCATCCAATAGCGGTGCCGGATCGAATTGGTTCAGGGACGCGTCACGCATGGAGATCTCGGTGACCGTGAAACGCTGGAAATGAGCGGTTACTTCCGGCAAGAGGCTATGCAAGAGTGCGCTGGTATAAGGCTCCAGCACGGTATTGGAAGACGGCGTGAGCATGCCGATGAGGGTACGTTCCATGGGATCGAATCCTTGTTTTTATCGCATCCCGTATTTTGTATTCAAAATACGCTAACCTAAGACTTGCACACTCGCGAAATTTTGCAAGTCACTTTTATTTAAAAATGCGGCGCAGGATGGACCGTATTCAGTGAGGAGCCGCCACTATGGACGACGTTCCCAACAGGACAACGCCAAACATGCTCGACGATAGCGCAATGCGTACGCCGCCCATGGAACGGCTCTCGCTTTTTGAAATCGTCACGCAGCATCTGCGCGAGATGATATTGGAAGGCGAACTGTCCCCGGGCAGCCGTATCTCGGAAAAACAGCTTTGCGACACATTCGAGGTGTCACGCACACCTCTGCGCGAGGCGCTCAAGGTGCTGGCCAGGGAAGGATTGGTTGAGCTTCTACCCAACCGCGGTGCCAGAGTCACCGAGATAGACCCGCAGGAAGTCATCGACCTCTTCGAGGTCATGGTGGTGCTCGAGGGGCTTTCGGGCAGCCTCCTAGCGTCCCGCGCCAAGGAGACCGATATCGATGAGATTCGCTCTCTCCACCAACGCATGATGGGGCATTACCAGCGTCATGAACGCGTACAATACTTCAAGCTCAATCAGCAGATCCATCAACGTCTTACCGAGATCGCGGGCAATAGCGTACTGCTTGAACTCGAGGCTTCGCTGAGCCTGAAGATCGCCCGCGCCCGCTATGCCGCCAATATGCAGCTGGGCCGCTGGGAGGAGTCTGCCCGAGAACACGAACATATCCTTGCGGCACTCGAATCTCGTGACGGCGATATGCTGTCAATCGCCATGCGCCTGCATATGCGCCGGACCGGCGATGCGGTGGTTAAAGCACTGACACGAGACTGAAGTTCTATTCCTTCGCGCCGATAGTGTCCAAGTAGGAAAACATCCTGCAAAACAGGAAAACGCAAATACTTTTCCATTTTTAAAAAATCAAATTACTGAATTATAAGTAATTTATAAAAAAAGGTATTCTGTATTTTGTGTTTTTTGACATTCTGAATTATGGTTTCTATAAGTCGCGAGCATGCTCAATCGGCTTAGCCAATAACGACGCAGCGAAGGAAATTGTCATGACAACAACCCGCCTTACTCGACACTGCTTTACCCTACTGATGGCCCTGGGCCTTGGTACCCCCCTGCTGGCTAACGCCGAGAGTCTGCGCTTCGGCGGCAACTTCCCGGACGATCACTCCAGCAGCAAGGCCATGAAGATATTCGAAGAGGAACTCGATAGCCGCACTAACGGCGAACTTACCGCACAACTCTTCCCCGGCATGCAACTCGGTGGGGCCAGTGAAAACGTCGACCAGGTAAGATCCGGTGTCATCATGGGGACCTGGGTGGGCATCGCTTATCTTTCGCGCATCGTGCCGGAACTTGAAGCCCTGAGTTTGCCCTTTGCCTTCGATAGCCGCGAGAAAGCCTTCAAGGTCGTCGATGGCAAGGTAGGCGAAATGCTCGACGAAAAATTGGCTGAAAAGGGCTTTATCGCGCTGGGCTACATGGAGCTAGGCTTTCGTAACGTGACCAACAACGAGCGGCCGATCGAGACTCCAGAAGATTTCAAGGGCCTCAAGATTCGCCTGCAACCCAATCAGACGCACCTCGACTCCTTCCGTGCACTGGGCGCCAACCCGGTCTCCATGGATATCAAGGAAGTCTATGGCGCCTTGCAGCAGGGGGTACTCGACGGCCAGGAAAACCCCTATAGCGTCATCGCGACCCGTCGCATGGATGAAGTACAGAAATACCTTTCCGATACCGGCCACTTCTATGACTTTATCGTCGTTGCCGCTAATCGTGACGCGTTCAACAACCTGACTGCCGAGCAACAAAAAGCGATGAAGGAATCGATGGCCAAAGCCGTCGAGTGGCAGCGCAAGAAGGCCGCCGAAGAAGACGAAGCCGCGCGCGAGACACTGATTGAGCGCGGCATGGAGTTCACGCCGATCTCTTCCGAGACCCGCGCTGAGCTGCGCAAGGAAACCCAGGGCGTGGTCGAGAACCTCAAGGGCAAGATTGGTTCGGACGTCGTCGATAACGTACTGGCGGAACTCGATTCATGAGATCCGCAGCAACGGGACCGGGGGCCAGTGCCCCTGGCCCCACAAGACGTCGCTTCCTCATGGCGCTGCTGGCGATCGATCGGACCTCTTATTACGCCGTCATCCTGTCCATGGGCTTGATGACACTGCTGGTCTCGGTTCAGGTGTTCGCCCGCTACGTGCTGTCGTCGTCGATCGACTCCGCCACCGAGCTTGCACGCCTGTTCTTCGTCTGGACGATTTTCCTGGCCATTCCCCACGGTATAAAAATAGGCATCCACGTGGGCATCGATGCGCTGGTTGGCGTGTTTCCCGAGAATTTTCAAAAGCAGCTTGCTCGCCTGATGGCATTGGTCAGTGCCCTACTCATGGCAATACTGTTCTGGCTAGCCATAGGCGCCGTCGCCGACAAGTGGCAGCAACTGATGCCCACGGTGCCAGTGGCCGCCGCCGTGTTCTATATCGCCGTGCTGATCTGCGCCGGACATAGCCTGCTGCATTTGATCGCACAGGCCTTGCAGGTCGAACCACTGCCAAGCGCACCAGGGGCGAGCGTAGAAGGAGAGACTTCATGACACTGGCCATCGTCATCACCTTCCTGGCCTTTGCGCTGCTGCGCATGCCATTGGCCTTCGCCCTCGGTCTGGCGTCGTTGGCAGGACTCTATGTCGGCGGTATGGATTTTGCGGTCATGCCCCAGCGCATGATGCACTCCATCGACAACTTCCCGTTGATGGCCATTCCCTTGTTCATGCTGGCCGGCGAACTGATGGTCGCCGCCGGTATTCTTCAGCGCCTGGTGGATTTCGCCAATTCGTTGATCGGTCGTGTACACGGCGGCCTGGCGCATGTCGCCATCGTCGCCGGGATGGTGCTTGCCGCCGTCAGCGGCGCCGCCGTGGCCAGCGCCAGCGCCCTGGGCAGTTCCCTGGTTCCTTCGATGCGGGAACAGTACGGTACCGGCTATAGCAGTGCCGTGGTGGCCTCCGCCGCCAACCTGGGTGCCATCATTCCCCCCAGCAACGCGATGATCGTCTATGCACTGATGGCGGGCTCGAGCGTCTCCGTCGGCGGACTCTTCATGGCCGGTGTCGTGCCGGGCATCATTCTGGCGGTCGGTTTCATGGGCCTGGCATCATTCATATCCATGCGCCGGGGCTACCCGTTGAGTGGAGGCAATCTGGGGCTGAAGCATGTGCTGCTGCAAACCTGGCGCGCCCTGCCTATCCTGCTGATGCCGATCATCGTGGTGGGGGGAATCGTCGGTGGCGCTTTCACCGCCACCGAGGGTGCGGCGATCGCCGTGATCTATGCGCTGTTGATGGGGTTCTTCGTCACTCGTCAGTTGCGCCTCTCTGATCTGCCCAAGGCGATGTTCAATGCCGCGGTCACCGCGGCCATGGTCGGCGCGCTGATCGCCTTCGCCTCGACCATGACGTTTGCCTTCACCATCGATCTGGTGCCCATCCTGCTGAGCAGCTGGCTGCAGGACATGACCTCAGACCCCACGATCTTCCTGCTGCTGGTAATGGGTCTGTTGATTCTGGTAGGGATGTTCATCGAGTCCAACGCCGCCTACATCATGCTGGTGCCCTTGCTCGCGCCGATTGCGCTGGCCTATGGCATCGACCCCTTGCTGTTCGGCTTCCTGTTCGTCATGAACCTGGTGGTAGGCATGATGACGCCGCCGGTCGGCGTACTGCTGTTCGTGATGTGCGGCATCTCGAAGATCAGCCTCAACGAACTGATGAAGAGCGCCTGGCCGTTCATCGCCTTTCAGTATGTGGTGCTCGGGCTGTGCATGCTCTTTCCGGGCATCGTGACCTGGCTTCCCCGCCTTCTCGGTTACTAGGAAAGTATTCCTGAACCGCCTCTTCAATATGCTGCTCCGTGGGTATCGCTTATTCGCGATACCCACGGATACCTGATTCTTGCTTCAAGGAACATGCCATGAAACTGCTGGTGATCAATCCCAATATTTCCTCGGACGTGACCCGTCTGATCAAGGCG
The DNA here is from genome assembly GCF_049808615.1 of Halomonas sp. GXIMD04776. Classification (NCBI taxonomy): domain Bacteria; kingdom Pseudomonadati; phylum Pseudomonadota; class Gammaproteobacteria; order Oceanospirillales; family Halomonadaceae; genus Halomonas; species Halomonas sp. GXIMD04776. The sequence goes on from NZ_JBNCAN010000017.1 coordinate 17,288, forward strand.
GAGGCCTCACGAGGCCTTCGCCCGGGCAATGAGCTGACCATGGCCACCGCGCCCTTCGGTGTGGCCTATATCGAAACCCGCGCCGAGGCCTTGATCGGCGGCTATGCCGCCTTGCAGATCGCCGCCGAACACTACGCACAGCACGATGCCGTGGTGGTCGCCGCCTTTGGCGATCCCGGCCTCACCGCCCTGCGCGAGATCCTGCCGATTCCCGTAGTGGGCATGACCGAAGCGGCAGTGATGACGGCCTGCCAGCAGGGCGGACGCTTTTCGGTGATTGCCATCTCCCAGCGCATCCAGGCCTGGTATCGCGAATGCATTGCCTCCTACGGTCTCGAAGGGCGTCTGGCGAGCATTCGCGCCCTGGACGAGCCGTTGCAGCATATCGGCCGGGTGCAGGAGAATCAGGGCGAGCGTCTGGTCGAACTGGGTCGCCGCGCCGTGGAAGAGGACGGTGCCGATGTGCTGATCCTGGCCGGTGCGCCCCTGGCGGGTCTGGCCCGTTCCGTGGCCGACCGAATGCCGGTCCCCGCCATCGATGGCGTGACCTGTGCCTTGATCCAGGCCCAAGCCATGGTGGATATCGCCTGCAACACGCCAGCGGCCGGCAGCTATACCCAACCGCCAAGCAAGCTCTGCAAGGGACTTGGTACCGCTCTCGCTGCGTTGGTTGGACGCCAGCCCCAGGATTGAATAGCGTGGATGTTGCCGGGCTGACCCATGGTCGGGATCTGGCCTATGGAAGGAGGTTGACTAATGACCGGGGAGTACCGACATGACGGCTGATGGCCCGCCATCTGCAGCGCAAGAGGAAAAAACCAAGGTTCCTCCCGGCGTCCCGACACGCCAGCGCATCCGCACCACATCGCTGGCGGAGCAGGCTCATCAAGCCCTGCATCTCATGATCGTGCGGGGTGAACTCAAGCCCAACGAGCGCTTGGCGGAACCGGAACTCTGCGAATTGCTGGACATTTCGCGCACGCCGCTGCGTGAGGCCATAAAGAAATTGGCCGCCGAGGGCCTGGTGATCCTGAGGCGACATCGGAACGCCGTGGTCGCTCCGATAGACGCACAGGAACTGGAGCATCTGTTCGAAGTGGAGGCCGGCCTGGAGAGCATGGCCATCGGCCTGGCGGCGCAGCGCATGACCAATACCGAGATCAATCGTCTCGAGGCACTGCAAGAGCGCCTCGAGCGACTCGTCGACAAGGGCGATCTGGATCGTTACTTCGAGGTGAATCAGCGCATCCACTCGCTACTGGTGGCCGGGGCCAAGAATCCGGTACTTGCCGAAACCCATCAGCGGCTCCTGGGTCGCCTGGAAAGAGCGCGCTACCTGGCACTAGGAAGGTTCGGGCGCTGGCATGAATCGGCCAATGAGCACCGCGAGATACTCGAGGCACTCAAGATCCGGGACACCGAACTCGCCCGACGGCTGCTTACCGAACACGTACAGCATACCGGCAAGGTGATCGCCGCAATTTGTGACGATCAGTGAAAGTAGGGCGCCTTTCTCGTCTTTGAAACCATGGTCTGACCCTGCCATCAGCCCTGCAGGATCTTCATGGTATTGGTGCCGCCGTGGGCGTTCATGTGATCGCCCCGGGTCAGGATCACCTCGTCGCCCTGGCTGACCAGCCCATGCTTCTCGAGCAGTTCCAGCGCCCGAGCATCCAGTTCGTCCGCGGCCATGTCGCTGGTATCGAAGGGCAGCGACACCACGCCGCGATACAAGGCCATGCGTCGCTGGGCGACGGGATTATGGGCCAGGCCGACGATGGGTAACCCGGAGCGAATCCGTGACGCGATCAGCGGGGTGTAACCGCTGGAGGTCATGCAGGCGATGGCGGCGACCCCGGTCAGGTGGTTGGCGGCATACATGGCCGACAGCGCCACGGTCTCGTCGATGCGCGAGAAGCCTTCGTGAATGCGGTGCTTGGACTCCTGGGCGGCGCGCTCGCGTTCAGCCCCCAGGCAGAGTCGGTTCATGGCCTCGATGGTTTCCACCGGGTAGTCGCCGGCGGCGGTCTCTGCGGACAGCATCACCGCATCGGTACCGTCGAGCACCGCGTTGGCGACATCGAAGACTTCCGCCCGAGTCGGCAGCGGCGAGGAGATCATCGACTCCATCATCTGGGTGGCCGTGATGACCGCCCGGTTGAGGGTGCGAGCACGCTGGATGATGCGCTTCTGGATACCGATCAACTGAGCGTCGCCGATCTCCACACCGAGATCACCGCGAGCGACCATCACCGCCTCGGAAGCACGGATGATATCGTCCAGGGTTTGTTCGTCACCCACCGCTTCGGCGCGCTCGATCTTGGCCACCAGGCTGATCTCTTTACCGGCTTCACCGAGTAAATCCCTGGCCAATTGCATGTCTGCCGCGTTACGTGGAAAGGAGACCGCCAGGTAGTCGACACCGATCTCGATGGCGGTCTTGAGGTCTTCCCGATCCTTGTCGGTCAGGGCCGCAGCGGAGAGCCCCCCGCCCTGCTTGTTGATGCCCTTGTTGTTGGAGAGCTTGCCGCCGACCCGCACGGTGGTGTGCACCCGGGGTGGTTCGACCTTGTCGACCACCAGCTCCAAGCGTCCATCATCAAGCAACAAGACGTCGCCGGAAGCGACATCTTCCGCCAGGGTCTTGTAATCGCAGCCCACCTGCTCGGCATTGCCGGCGTCTCGCTCCAGGGACATGTCGATGATGAACGACTGGCCTTCCTCGAGCTCCACCGCGCCTTCGGCAAAACGTGCGATACGAATCTTGGGGCCTTGCAGATCGCCCAAGGCAGCGACGGTACGGCCGTGCCGCTCCGCTGCCTCGCGCACTGCCAACAAGCGCTTGCGATGATCCTCGGGGCTACCATGGGAAAAGTTCAGACGCACCACATCGACCCCAGCTTTGATCAGAGCGTCGAGTACACCCTCGCGGTCGCTGGCGGGGCCCAGGGTAGCGACGATCTTGGTGCGGCGGATGGGAGCATGGGGCATTGGGTTCATGAAGTCCTCGGTAGCACCAGAATGGCGCGAAAATCATTGACGTTGGTACGGGTGGGGCCGGTCACGATCAGCTCATCGAGCGCCTCGAAGAAGCTGTAGGCGTCGTTGCGCGCCAGATAATCCGTTGCCGACAGCTGAGACTCCTGGGCGCGTTGCCAGGTATCGGGGCCGATCAAAGCCCCCGCATTATCCTCGGAGCCGTCGATGCCATCGGTGTCGATGGCCAGCGCATGAATACCTGCGACGCCTTCGAGTGCAGCGAACACACCTAGCAGGTATTCGACGTTGCGACCGCCCCGGCCGTTACCGCGTACGGTAACACTGGTCTCGCCGCCGGACAGAATCAAGAGCGGACGCCTAAATTCGTCTCGTGCCGCCAATGCCATTGCCGCATGTTCACCTCCCAGCTCTCGGGCCTCGCCTTCCAGGTCGTCGCCCAGCAGGCGCACCTCCATCCCGGCGGCTTCTGCCTCATGCCGTGCGGCTTCCAAGGCGTCTGCCGCTCGCGCCAGCACCACCGCCTCGTCCCGAGCGAAACCGGCATCGTCACGATGCGGGGCGGAATCATCATTCTCCAGATGCCGGCGCACCTCCTCGGGTATTTCGATACCGCGGGCTTCGAGGATGGCCAGGGCGTCGCTGGGTGTGGAATCGTCCGGCAGTGTCGGGCCCGAGGCGATGAGGGTGGGCTCGTCGCCGGGTACGTCGGAGATGAGATAGGTCACGACCCGGGCCGGGTGCGCCGAGGCGGCCAGACGACCGCCCTTGATCGCCGAGAGATGCCGACGCACGGTGTTGATCTCGCTGATGGGGGCGCCACAGCGCAACAACTCCTTCGAGAGTGCTTGCTTCTGCGCCAGGGTCAGCCCTTGGGCCGGCAATGTCATCAGCGCCGAGCCGCCACCGGAGATCAACGAAATGACCAAATCATCCTCGGTAAGCTCGCGTACTGCCTCAAGCATACGCTTGGCCGCCCGCTCGCCGAGTTCGTCCGGCATGGGATGCGAGGCTTCCAACACCTCGATGCGCTGGCAGGCCTCGCCATGTCCATAGCGGGTCACCACCAGCCCCGAGAGTTCAGCCTGAGGGTTCTTCATCCTCCAGGCATCCTCCAATGCCTTGGCCATGGCAGCGGCGGCCTTGCCAGCGCCCACTACCACGGTGCGCCCCCTGGGCGGCTCGGGGAGTTGATCGGGTAGCAGATTGGCAGGATGCACGGCGGCAATCGCCGTGTAGGCGAGACGCGTGAGCCAATCCCGCACGGTATCACGATCGGCAAAGGAAACGTTGGCACTCATGTCGCGACTCCTCAACAAGACATGCTCATGGAGCATGTAAATAACGAACAGCCTACAAAAAACCGGCGGACGCGCAATCGCGGCCGCCGGTGTTCATGGCACGAAGATGCCAGGACCATCTGGCCCACGATCGCCGCGAGCGCAGCAGATCGTTGACCGATGCTTACTTACCGACCTCGTGATCGGCCAACTTCTCCAGCGCCCGCAGAATACCGGAATGATCCCACTCGGCGCCGCCGTTGGCCACGCAGGCCTGTAGCAGTTGCTGGGCGTTGGCGGTTCCAGGGAGTGCCAGATCCAGGGTGCGTGCGCCTTCCAGGGCCAGATTCAGGTCTTTCTGATGCAGCTTGACCTTGAAGCCTGGCTCGAAGTTGCGGCTTATCATGCGTTCACCGTGCACGTCGAGAATCTTCGACTGGGCCAGGCCGCCGAGCAGGGATTCGCGCACCTTGTTGACGTCGGCACCGGCCTTGGAGGCGAACAACAGACCTTCGGCAACGGCTTCGATGGTCAGGGCCACGACGATCTGGTTGGCGACCTTGCAGGTCTGGCCCGCCCCGTTTTCACCAATCAATGTAATGGTCTTGCCCATCACCTCGAGCACCGGCTTGGCACGCTCGAAAGCATCCTGGCTGGCGCCAACCATGATGGTCAGGGCGGCGTTGATGGCGCCGCCTTCACCGCCGGAAACCGGGGCGTCGACGTAGTCACCGCCGGCATCCTTGATGCGCTTGGCGAATTCCTGGGTGGGAATCGGCGCGATGGAACTCATGTCGATGACCAGCGCACCCTTCTGAAGGCCATGGATGACGCCATCCTCGGCGAACAGCACCTGCTCCACGTCCGGGGTGTCCGGCACCATGGTGATGATGATCTCGGAGTGCTCGGCGACCGCCTTGGGATCGTCCAGCTCCCGCATGCCCTTGTCCGCCAGTTCGCTGGCCAGGGGCTTGTCGCGCTTGACGGTGACCAGCTCGTGGCCGGCGTCCAGCAGATGCCCCGCCATGGGGCGGCCCATGATACCCAGGCCAATGAATCCGATCTTGCTCATGTCGTTCTCCTACTGAATTGTTATTCCACAGAATTCATGAATTGCTGAATACTCAACGAACGCTATCCAGCCAGCCCAGGCCTTCCTTGGTACCCGCGGCAGGCTTGTATTCGCAGCCGATCCAACCGTCGTAGCCCAGCCGATCGAGATGGCCGAACAGGAACGGGTAGTTGATCTCGCCGGTGCCGGGTTCGTGGCGGCCCGGATTGTCAGCAATCTGGATATGGGCAATACGATCGAAGTGCTTTTCGATGGTGGGGGCGAGATCGCCTTCCATGATCTGCATGTGATAGATATCGTATTGCAGCTTCAGATTGTTCGATCCCACCTCGTCGAACAGGGCCAGGGCCTGCTCGGTATAGTTGAGGAAGAAACCGGGAATATCCCGGGTGTTGATCGGCTCGGCGATCAGCAGGATGCCCGCCTGCTCGAGCTTGTCCGCGGCGAAGCGCAGGTTATCCGCCAGGGTGTTGTGCGCATCCGCGTCACTGACGTTGTCGGGCTTGATGCCGGCCAGGCAGTTGACCTGCTGGCAGCCCAACGCCTTGGCATACTCGATGGCGGTGTCGACACCACGGCGGAACTCCTCGACGCGATCGGGGTGACAGCCGATACCACGCTCGCCGGCCCCCCAATCCCCGGCGGGCAGATTGAACAGCACCTGGGTCAAGCCGTTGTCGTCGAGACGCTTCTTGATCTCGTCGGCGGTGTAATCATAGGGAAAGAGGTATTCGACCCCTTTGAATCCGGCCTTGGCGGCAGCATCGAAACGATCGAGGAAGTCCTCCTCGGTGAACAGCATACTGAGGTTGGCAGCAAACTTGGGCATCTTGGTCTCCTTCAACGGTTTGGTTATCGAGTATCGTAGTCCGGCACTGGCTTGACCAGCGCCAGAGCGCTCGGGTCAGATCAGCGAGCCGATACAGGTCGGGGCATCGGTCACGTTTTCCGCCAGCTCCTCGAACTCGGTGACGCCGGCCAGATCGGTGCCCATGGAAATATTGGTCACCCGCTCAAGAATGATCTCGACCACTACCGGCACCTGATGCTCCTTCATCAACTGCTGGGCCTGCTCGAAGGCGCCGGCGATCTCGTCGGGCTTGGTGACACGCAGCGCCTTGCAGCCCAGACCTTCCACGACAGAGACGTGATCCACGCCGTATTCCGCAAGCTCCGCCTGTTCATCGGTGTAGTTGATGTTCTTGAACGAGAGCTGCACGCAATAATCCATGTCGAAGCCGCGCTGGGCCTGGCGAATCAACCCCAGGTAGGAGTTGTTCACCAGCACGTGCAGGTACGGCAGCTTGAACTGGGCGCCCACCGCCAACTCCTCGACCATGAACTGGAAGTCGTAGTCGCCGGACAGTGCCACGATGTTGGCCTCCGGATCGGCCCGGCGTACCCCGAGCGCCGCCGGAATCGTCCAACCCAGCGGCCCGGCCTGACCACAGTTGATCCAGTGACGCGGCTGGTAGGTGTGCAGGAACTGGGCGCCGGCGATCTGGGAAAGCCCGATGGTGCTGACGTAGCGGGTATTCTTGCCGAAGGCCTTGTTCATCTCTTCGTAGACGCGCTGGGGCTTGATCGGCACGTTGTCGAAATGAGTCTTGCGCATCATGGTGCGCCGCCGCTCCTGACAGGACTCGGCCCAGTCAGAGCGATCCTTGAGCTTGCCCGCCGCCTGCCACTCCCGCGCCACCTCGACGAACAGTTCAAGGGCTGCGCCGGCGTCCGAGACGATGCCGTAATCCGGGCAGAACACGCGCCCGATCTGGGTCGGCTCGATATCCACATGGACAAACTTGCGACCCTCGGTGTAACTGGCGAGCTCGCCGGTGTGCCGGTTGGCCCAGCGATTACCGATGCCCAGCACGAAATCCGAGGCGAGCAGCGTCGCGTTCCCGTAACGGTGAGAGGTCTGCAGGCCCACCATGCCCGCCATCAGCCGGTGATCATCAGGAATCACGCCCCAGCCCATCAGGGTCGGGATGACCGGCACCCCGGTGATCTCGGCAAACTCCGTCAGCAGGTCGCTGGCATCCGCATTGACGATGCCGCCCCCGGCCACCAACAACGGTTTGTCCGCGTCGTTGAGCATGGCCAGCGCCTTCTCGACCTGGGCACGAGATGCGGAGGGCTTGTAGACCGCCAGCGGCTCGTAGGTGTCCGGATCGAACTCGATCTCGCTCATTTGTACGTCGATAGGCAGGTCTAGCAGTACCGGACCCGGGCGTGCGCTGCGCATCAAATGAAAGGCCTGCTGGAAGGCGCGCGGTACCTGGGCCGGCTCCATCACGGTGATCGCCCACTTGGTGACCGGCCCGGCGATAGCCTGAATATCCACCGCCTGGAAGTCCTCCTTGTGCATGCGCGCTCGGGGGGCCTGACCGGTGACACATAGGATCGGAATGGAGTCGCCGGTGGCGGAGTAAAGGCCAGTCACCATGTCGGTGCCCGCCGGGCCGGAGGTGCCTAAACACACACCAATATTGCCGGCCTTGGTACGGGTATAGCCTTCCGCCATGTGAGAAGCGCCTTCCACGTGTCGCGCCAACACATGATCGACACCACCGACCTTGCGCATCGCGGCGTAGAAAGGGTTGATGGCGGCGCCGGGCACACCGAAGGTGACATCGACGCCTTCTTTCTTGAGGACGTGAACGGCGGCTTCTGCTGCGGTCATTTTGGCCACGATAACTTCTCCTGAAGAGCCATGGAAATTGTTCTTGTCTTCAAGTTAAGCGCCGCCAAGCCATCTGTCAATATTTTATGGAAAGCATTTCCATAAAATATTTCATACTCTCTGAGACCATGTTGTGAATCAGCCAGCTAGGCTTATACAGCTGTGAAATGAACGATTTTCGCCGAAAAATGGCTCTTAAATGCTCTTTTTTAAAGCTTTTACTGCTACTCACAAAAAAGCCGGCGAAATTATCGCCGGCTTTGCTTAGTGGAAAAATTATCCATCAATACATTTAACGCCCACGATAGTCGGAGGACGCATTGAGCTTGGGATGACGGTTGACGTCCTTGTACAGCAGGTAGCGGAACGGCCCCGGGCCACCGGCATAGCAGGCCTGGGGGCAGAAGGCGCGCAGCCACATGAAGTCGCCGGCTTCCACCTCGACCCAATCCTGGTTCAAGTGATAGACCGCCTTGCCTTCGAGCACGTAAAGGCCATGTTCCATGATGTGGGTTTCGTCGAAGGGAATGACGCCGCCGGGCTGGAAGGTGACGATGGTCACGTGCATGTCGTGGCGCAGATCCGTCGGATCGACGAATCGGGTAGTGGCCCAGGCGCCATTGGTATCCGGCATCGGCGTCGGCGCAATGTCCTGCTCATTGGTGACGAAGGCCTCCGGCGGCTCGATGCCGTCGACGTACTCATAGGCCTTGCGAATCCAGTGAAAACGCACCGGCGCGTCGCCATCGTTACTCACCCGCCAGTCGCTGGCCGGCGGAATGAAGGCGTAGCCGCCAGGATGCATGATATGTTTTTCACCCGCCAGTACCAGGGTCAGCTCGCCTTCCACCACGAACAGCACGGCCTCGGCGCCGCTATCCGGTTCCGGCTTGTCGCTACCTCCGCCAGGCTGAACTTCCATGATGTACTGGGAAAAGGTCTCGGCAAACCCGGACAGCGGGCGCGCTAGCACCCACAAGCGGGTCTTGTCCCAGAACGGCAGGAAGCTGGTGACGATGTCCCGCATCACGCCCTTGGGAATCACCGCATAGGCCTCGGTGAATACTGCACGATCCGCGGTCATTTGGGTCTGGGGTGGCAAGCCCCCTGTGGGGGCGTAGTAACTACGAGTGTTCATTGTGTTTCCTCATATAAAGCCTGTTCACGACCCGGGATCATTCGAGCGTGATGCGCAAGTCGATGGGATATTCGTCGCAATTGTTGCCGTCGCCACCGCGATCCACCACCAGGAATTCGCCTTCCCGCTCCAGCACGGACTGAATGGCGTGCCAGGTACCAGCATGATAATTCACCCCCTGGCGGCCGTCGGTGACGAAGGCGCGCACCTCGGCCGGATCGATCTCCTCACCCCGCGGGGCCACCACGACGATGAAGCGCTCCTCGTGCAGCGGCATGAACGCCTGACTGCCCTGGGGGTGGCGCTCCAGAAAGCTGAGTTCCAGGGGCGTCTTGATCGGCTGACTGACGAAGATGCTGATCAGCGCTCGGGCGTTCTCGCCCAGGGTCTCGACGGTGGCCAGATCGTGATGGCGCTGGGTCAGCCCCGAATTGATGGCAAACGAGTCCGACGTGCGTGAATCAATGACGTCACCGAAGGGCATGAAGGCCTTGGGCGTAAGCGGCTCAGCCTTGAGTTCCAGCATGCTGTTCTCCTTTATTCAGGAAGCAGTTCCCGCAGGATGATGTTCGGCCCAGTGCCGCGCAATGTCGACTCGCCGCGTCACCCAGACCCGATCATGGGCCTCGATATGATCGAGGAAGCGCTGCAATCCCCGAAAGCGTCCGGGACGGCCGATCAGACGGCAGTGCAGACCGATGGAGAGCATCTTCGGTGCTTCCTCGCCCTCGGCGTAGAGCACATCGAAGGCGTCCCGCAGGTAGGTGAAGAAGTGCTCCCCGGTGTTGAAGCCCTGAGGTGAAGCGAAGCGCATATCGTTGCTGTCCAGGGTGTAGGGCACTACCAGATGAGTCTGCGCTTCGCCCTTGCTGTTCTTTTCACTGGTCCAGAACGGCAGGTCGTCACCGTAGTAGTCGCTGTCGTAAAGGAACGATCCCTCATCGAGCACCAGCCGCCGGGTATTGGGGCTGTCGCGACCGGTGTACCAGCCCAACGGCTTCTCGCCATAAAGCCTCTGGAAGATGTCGATGGCCTTTTGCATGTGCTCGCGCTCGATATCTTCCGGCGTGTTTTGATAATGAATCCAGCGATAGCCGTGGCAGGCGATTTCGTGGCCTAATTCCTTGAAGGCCTGGGCCACGTCGGGATTGCGCTCCAGCGCCATGGCCACGCCAAACACCGTCAGCGGCAGGCCACGTCGCTCGAACTCCTTGAGGATGCGCCAGACGCCGGCCCGGGAGCCGTATTCGTAGATCGACTCCATGCTCAGATGACGATCGGGGTAGGCCTCGGCGCCGATGATTTCGGAGAGGAACTGCTCCGAGCCGCTGTCGCCGTGGAGTACGCTGTTTTCGCCGCCTTCCTCATAGTTGAGGACGAACTGCACGGCGATTCGGGCGTTGCCGGGCCAATTGGCATGCGGCGGGTTGCGGCCATAACCGATGAGATCACGAGGATAATCGGCGTCATGTGTTGGCGTCATCGAACGGGCTCCTTTTTTATTTAATGTATACAATATAACGCTAGTCTGTATTCACTTATGTTTCAAGCCAATCCAGGCTTCATCCATCCAAAACTTACTTGCGCATCTCTTTCCAGCCAACTATTTTGTGTACAAAGAGACTGTTTTTTCGTGAACAAATTTGATCGGCCCTGGCTGTCTGATGAGGACGTTTTAATGCATATCCGCGTGATCAACCCTAATACGACCGCCACGATGACCGCCACTATCGACGCCGCGGCCAAGCGCATCGCGGCACCGAGCACCCAGGTGAGCTCCACGAACCCGGCCAGCGGCCCGGTTTCCATCGAGAGCCATTTCGATGAGGCCCTCAGTGCCGTCGGAGTCATCGAAGAGGTGATGAGGGGAGAGCAGGAAAAAGTCGATGCCTACATCATCGCCTGCTTCGGCGATCCGGGATTGCTTGCTGCCCGGGAACTGACCCGGGCACCGGTCATTGGCATCGCCGAGGCGGCCTTTCACATGGCCATGCTGATCAGCACACGCTTTTCCATCGTCACCACCCTTGGGCGCACCGGCATCATCGCCGAGCATCTGCTGGACATGTATGGCTTCAGCCATCACTGCCGCCGGGTGCGGGCCGCGGAGATCCCGGTGCTCGACCTGGAAGACGACAGCGACGCGGCCCTGATCCGCATCATCGACGAGTGCAAACGAGCTCGGGACGAAGACAACATCGGCGCCATCGTGCTGGGTTGCGGGGGCATGGCGGATCTCACCGCCCAGATCAGCGATGCGGTCGGCCTGCCGGTGGTGGAAGGCGTGACCGCCGCGGTAAAGCTCTCCGAAGCGCTGGTCGGACTAGGTCTGGGCACAAGCAAATACGGCGATCTGGCCTTCCCACGGTCCAAGCGGTTTACAGGGCAATTCGAGCACCTGAGCCAGCAGCGCTTCGACTGAGTTTCGAGCCAAGCATTGCAGGAAGCTTATAAAGACAATCAACACTGCGAGGCAACCAACATGACCACCCCAACCTCCTCTTCAGGAGCGCACTCCGGCGCAACACATACAACCGCGACCAAAGCGCCTGGACAGGAATCCCTGGCGCCCCAGAAGACCCGAATCATGGGGCGCTTCTCCTATCTGCTGGCCTGGTTCGGCGGTTGCGTATCCATCGGCACCTTCGCCATGGGCTCGAGCGTGGTCGGCACCCTCAATCTGGTGCAGGCAACGCTGGCCATCGCTATCGGTTGTTTCGTGATCGGTGTGGCGCTGACGTTAAACGGCGCCGCGGGTTACAAGTACGGCATCCCCTTCATGGTTCAGGCGCGCAGTGCCTTCGGTTTCAGTGGCACCCGCTTTCCGGGACTGGTGCGAGCGGTGCCGGCCATCGTCTGGTACGGCTTTCAAAGCTGGATCGGCGCCGGCGCCTTGAACGCGGTATCCGCCACCCTGTTCGGCTTCGATAACCTGGTGCTTTACTTCATTGTCTTTCAGCTTCTGCAGATCGCCCTGTCGGTACTGGGCTTCCAGGGCATCAAGTGGCTGGAGAACATCGGCAGCGGCTTCATCCTGGTCTCCTTGACCTACATGTTCTACAGCACGGTGGATCGCTACGGCGCGGAGATCTCAGCCAATCTGGTCAATAGCGAAGGCACCTGGGGCATGCCCTTCTGGGGCGCGACCATGCTGTTTCTGGGCATCTACAGCACCATGATGCTCAACGTCAGCGACTATTCCCGGGAACTCAAGCACGGCGCCGGGCCGGGCTTTCTGACCACGCTGTATTCCATGTCGATTTTGCCCTGCACCCTGTTCATGGGGCTGATCGGCTTCATGGTGTCCGAGGCCACCGGGGTCGCGGACCCGATCAAGGTGTTTTCCAACGCAGTGGACAACACGCCGCTGTTGATGACGACCCTGCTCTTCATCGCCTTCGCCCAGGTCACCACCAACGTGCTCAACAACGTGGTGCCGCCGACCTACGTGCTGATGGACGCCTTCAAACTCAAATATCGTACCGCAACAGTCATCGTCGGCTTCCTGGCCTTCGCCACCTTCCCCTGGGAACTGGTCAAGGATGAGTCCGCCGCCGGCCTGCAACTCTTCGTGCAGACCTACTCCGCCTTCCTCGGCCCGATCTTCGCGGTGCTGGTGGTGGATTACTATCTGATCCGCCGTCGCACCCTGGATGTGGACAAGCTTTACGACGTCAATGGGCCTTATCGTGGCGTCAACTACGGCGCCATCATCGCCTCGCTAATAGGTGCTGCGGTGGCGCTGACATTCTCCGCCGTCTCCTGGTACGCCAGCCTGATTCCTGCCGGGGTGATCTACTATCTATTGATGCGTCATTGGTCGGCCTGCCAGCGTTTTCGTGAGTGAACAAGGCCATTCAAAGCAAGAACGAGATCAATAACCAACAAGACAGGTGCTTTTCATGCACGACGACGAACTGAAGATTACACGACTCGACCCCTCGCTCTATAACGAGGACCTGGCACCGATCCCCCATGGCAAGCGTAGCTGGGGCTGGTTCGAGATCTTCAATGTTTGGTCGAACGATATTCAAAGCCTGTTCGGCTACTCCCTGGCAGCATCGCTGTTCATCATCTACGGCCTGAACGGCTGGGCGGTGATGGCGGCGATCATTCTGGCCGGCTTCATAGTGATGGTGCTGGTCAACTTGAGCGGCAAGCCCAGTGTCAAGTACGGCATTCCGTTTCCCGTGATGGTGCGCGCCAGCATGGGGGTACGTGGTGCCAACCTGCCGGCGTTGCTGCGTGCCATCGTGGGCATCTTCTGGTATGGCGTTCAGACCTATTTTGCCTCGACCGCGGTGGCACTGCTGTTGACCGCGCTGTTCGGCGATCCCGGCGGTCAGTTCCTGGGGCTCTCCGCCATCGGCTGGCTGGCCTTCGTGATCGTCTGGCTGTTTCAGTTGGCGATCTTCTGGGCCGGTATCGAGCGCATCAAGCACTTCCTCAACTGGGCCGGCCCGCTGGTCTATGTGGTCATGGTAGTGCTGATGATCATCGTCTGGGTCAAGGCCGGAGACGAGCTGTTGCCGGCAATCGATACCATCTTCAGCAACAGCGGCGACTATGAAGGCAGCGACCTGAGCGCCTTCCTGGCGATCACCGGCACCATGATCGCCTACTTTGCCGCGGTAGTGATCAACTTCGGTGACTTCACCCGCTTCGTGCGTAGCGAGCGCGAGATGAAGCTGGGCAATCTGCTGGGCCTGCCGCTCAACGTGGCGTTCTTCTCCTTCATTGCGCTGATCATCACCGCCGGCACCGTGGCACTGTTCGGCGACGCGCTGATCAATCCCTCGGAGATCATCGAGCGGGTCGATTCCCTGCCGCTGACCCTGATCGCCGCCATCACCTTCTTCGCCGCCACCGTAGGCATCAACCTGGTGGCCAACTTCATTCCCCCGGCTTACGATCTGGCCAACCTCTTCCCAAGCAAGATCAGCTTTCGCATCGGCGGCCTGATCACGGCGATCATCGCCTTCTTCGTCGGTGCCCTGTGGCTTGCGGTGATCAGTCGCATCGGCATTCCAGGCTTCGTCAATGTACTGGGCGCCGTCGTGGCGCCGTTCTACGGCATCATCGTGGTGGACTACTATCTGATCCGGCGCCAACAGCTGAACATTCAAGACATGTTCTCATCCGAGCCCGGCAGCACCTACTATTATGACAAGGGCTGGAACCGCAAGGCATTGACCGCCTTCGCCTTCGCCGCGCTGTTTTCCGTCTCGTCGGTGTGGATACCCACCCTGGCGGCCCTGGACGGCTATGCCTGGCTGATAGGCGCGGGGCTCGGCGGGCTATTCTACTGGGGCTTGATGGGCAAGGAGCGCAAGCGCCTGGCCCAGGCCTGAGAAGCGACAAGGGCCTCGCCGACAGTGTCGGCGAGGCCTTTTTTATACGGCGCTATTGATTTTGCAAAACGTGCCAGCATGCGAATTCTGCACAGGCTGCCAGAGCTTACTACCCAATACCTGTCAGCGGTATCTGGATCGGTTTCTTGATAATAATTATAATATAATTACACTGTAATTATGAGCCATTACTCTTTTGACTGGGATCCCCGCAAGGATGCCGCTAATCGCAAGAAGCATGACGTCTCGTTCCAGGAGGCCAAAACTGCCTTTACGGATGAATTCGCACGTCTTATAGCTGACCCAGACCATTCTGAAGAGGAGGACCGGTTCATTCTCCTCGGTACGAGCATCCATTCTCGCTTGTTGGTGGTGTGCCACTGCGTTAGAGACGGTGAGATGATTCGAATCATCTCTGCCCGTAAGGCGAATAGGCGAGAAAGACAAACTTATGAAGGGTACAGACATGCGTGATCATTACGACTTTTCCGAGTCCGTCAAGAACCCATACGCCAAGAAGTTAAAGCAGCAGGTTACGATCCGGCTGGATGAGGATACCGTTGCATACTTCAAGAATCTTGCAGAGAAAAAAGATATTCCGTATCAGAGCCTTATAAATCTCTACCTGCGTGACTGCGCGCAGTCACGTAAGGATCTAAAGATTGAATGGCAGTGAACCGTTGCGGCTTCTGACGGACCGGCAAAAGTTCGGGCCAAAAAGCGACCTTTACTTTTACCTGCCGCAGAGCCGGACGTTATAGCGAAAAAACCAACTCGTGGCACCCGGTACCCAACCGTGTCAAAATTGAGTGATGCGCGAACGAGAGGTTTGGCTCATGAATCTCCAGAAAATTGAAGACGAGGCGCTCCACCTACCAAAAGAGGAGCGAGCGCAATTGATCCAGCGACTGGTATTGAGCCTGGAGTCTCCGTCAGATAAAGAGCTCAGGTCTGATTGGTTGCTTGAAGCTCGGCGTAGAAGCGAAGAGCTCGATGATGGCTCAGTTCAGGCCGTGTCGGGTGAGGATGTCATGAGGAAGGCTAGAGCACTGATCAAGTGAACTATTCTTTTCACCCGGCAGCGGAAGCCGAGTTCCTGGAATCAGTCGGTTACTACGAGTCGAAGGTTCCAGGATTGGGTAGTGCCTTTATAGAGGAATTTGAAGCTCTGGCTGTATTGATCGGCGAATCGCCAGAAGCTTGGCAAATCAAATTAGAGCCAGACATTCGCAGAGCTCCCTTTCACCGATTCCCGCTATCAATCGTCTATAGAGAAAAGCCTGGAGGTTTTCAGGTTTTGGCTGTTGCTCATGACCGGCGACGCCCGTATTACTGGCTTGGCAGGCTTTAACCGAGCGCTGTGTAGTGAGTAATCTTGGTGGATGTGGCTGTATGAATCGCCCCGAGCGAAGGGATATTCGCGAAGCTCTGGAAAGTTCAAGCGCAATGAGTTTCCATTACGGAATTCAAGCAACAAACGCAACACCACTGCAGCGTAAACGGGTAAGCCGCTTACGCAACACCGACCAAGCGCCGTATAGCCAGTCAAGGCGAGAAAATATGGTGCAGGTCCGGCACCTCGTTCTCCTCCTCGACGATGGAAAGCGAGGCTTCGATGGCCTTGAGATGGCGCCCCATGAAGGCCGTGGCACGCTCACCCTCCCCCGCCTCCAGGAGGTTGATCAGCTCGTCGTGGTCATGGGATTCGCACCCCAGATGACCAGACGTGCCGTAGACGGCGAGAATCAACGAAGAGCGTGAGCACAGATGTCCGACAAACTCGGCGATTACCGAATTATCAGAAAGTCGCGCCAGCCGAGTGTGGAATTCCGCCGAGAGTTTGATTGCGACACTTTGCTCGCCACTTTTCAGCGCCTTTCGCTCACGGGCGGCGAGCTCCCGTAGATCACGGGCCTCGGCGCTCGTCATGTGCCGGGCAATATCCTGCATGATGCCGCATTCCACCAATTGGCGCGTGGCAAACACGTCCCGGGCTTCTTCCGCGGTGGGGCGCGTGACGCTGGCCCCGCGTCGCGGGGTCAGTGTCACCAGATGCTCGAGGGCCAGGCGTTGCAGTATCTTGCGGATACCGGTGCGGCTCACTCCGAACACGTCGGCCAGGGCATCTTCCCGCAGACGAGCACCGGGGCGCAGCCGGTGCTCGATGATGGCATCGCTGATGGTGTGGTAGATGGCGTCGTGGCGCTTGGCGCCGTCACCATCCTTACCCTTCTTGCGCCCACCCGCTCTGACAGGTTTATGCTCGTGCAGTACCTCCTGCTGGCTCATGGCTCTTCCTCGTCTGAGCAACTCCCGAACGCCCATTGTATACGCTTTGAAGGATGCCGGCAGTCGCCCGCCCCCCTTGGCTATTGATGGCGGCAATTTATAGCGGTTCCGGCTTCCAGGCAGCGATCGCGGCGCGCTCTTCGTCGGTGATCTTGGTGATATTGCCCAGCGGCATATAGCCACTCGCCACCACCTGCTTGACCATCTGCGCTTGTATCGTCGTGTGGCGCTCGCTATCCAATATGATGCCCGCCGGGGCCGCAGCAAAACCCGCATGGGAAGGTTGCTTGGCGTGACACTGAACACAGCGCTCATTCATGATGGTTTGAATCTGCTCGATGCCGATGTCTCCGCCGGCGCTGGCCGTGGCCATTCCGCCGTCACTACCGGTTTCGGCCGCGCCGTTGCCATTCGCCGATGCGGTAGGCTGGCTTGCCGGTGCGGTAGATTGGGTGCTTGGCGCGGCAACCCATACCGCCAGCAGTATCAGCGCCACGCCAGCAGCCGGATAGGCGGGTCGGATATTGCCCTGGTGCATGAGCACGAAGAACTGGCGAATCAGCGCACCGGCAAAGATGAATAGCGCCATGATGACCCAGGCGTAGTCATGGGTATACATGAACGAGTAGTGGTTGCTGAGCATCAACAGCACCACCGGCAGGGTAAAGTAGGTATTGTGTACCGAACGCTGTTTGCCGCGTTTGCCATCGATGGGGTTGGGGGTTTCACCCGCTTTCATGGCCTTGACCATGCGCCGCTGTCCGGGAATGATCCAGAAGAACACATTGGCGGACATGGCGGTGGCCATTACCGCACCGGTCAACAGAAACGCAGCGCGTCCGGCGAAAAGATGCACGCTGAGATAGGACACCACCACCATCATCACCGCCACGGCGATGCTCAATACACCATCACGTTCCATGTTGGGACTGATGCGCTTACACAATTCGTTGTAGATGACCCAGCCCAACAACAGGAACAGCACAGCAGCAACATTGGCCTGCCAGCCCGCCATGTTGGCGGCCCATTCCCAACTACTCGACGGATTGACCAGATAGATGCTGGGGCTGGCCAGATACAGGAGCGCAAACAGGGCAAAACCGGAAAGCCAGGTGGTATAGGCCTTCCAGAACGACCAGTGCAGATCGTCCGGCAGTTTTGCCGGCGCGGTGGCGTACTTCTGATTATGATAGAAACCACCGCCGTGCACGGCCCACATCTCGCCGAATACACCTTTCTGCTTGTCTTCCGCCGCCCGGGGCGACTTCAGACCATTGTCCAGCATGACAAAGTAGATGGATTCGCCGATCCAGGCGATCGCCGCGATAACATGTAGCCAGCGCAGCAGCATGTTGCCGAATTCCAGTAGATAGGCTTCCATGAGTGAACTCTCATCGTATGTGATTGTTGTCGATCGGTCGGGGAGGGGCCGATGCTGTCAGCTACCGCGATAGGTCGAATAGCTATAGGGCGATAACAGTAGCGGCACGTGATAATGCTCTTCCGCATTGGCGACACCGAAGCGCAGCGGAATATGATCGAGGAAGCGCGGTTTATCACCGGCTACCTGCTGCCTATCCAGATACTCGCCGGCATGGAACAAAAGCTCGTATTCTCCAGCGATGAAATCCGTGCCTTCGAGAATCGGTGCATCACAGCGACCATCGTCGTTGGTGACCACTTCCCCCAGTCGGATGCGAGCCTCTCCCTCCAGACGAAATATCTCGATCCGCAGGCCATTGCCTGGGCGGCCCTGGGCGGTGTCCAGCACATGTGTTGTCAGGCGTCCCATATTGTTGTGCTCCTAAGGTTGGGCTAAGAATGCAATGAGCAGTATGATAGATATCCTCACTGGCTGAATACAGTTTTATCGCTAAAAGAAATACATTTCAAAGTTTTTTTGTATACATTATTGTTCTATTTTGTCATACAACAACGTCAAGGCGCTTTATTTTCCATGACAGGAGCCATCTCATGACCACTGCATATCTCTCGCCTCGCCCCAGCGCCCTGGATCGAGATACCTTCGTCGCTCAGTATGGCGATATCTATGAGCACTCTGCCTGGGTCGCCGAACAGGCTTGGGACAAAGGACTTGAGGAAGAGCAGGACACTCCCCTAGGGCTTGCCATCGTCATGAGTGCAATTCTTGCCAACGCCCCGGCCGAGCGCCAACTGGAGGTGATTCGTGCCCACCCGGACCTCGCCGGCAAGGCGGCCAAGAGCGGCGAACTGACCGACGATTCGACTCGCGAACAGGCCGGTGCCGGACTTGACCAGTGCTCCCCGGAAGAATTCGAACGCTTTCATCGCTACAACGAAGCCTATAAGTCGCGCTTTGGCTTTCCCTTCGTGATGGCAGTCAAGGGCAGTGATCGTCACAAGATTCTGGCCGCCTTCGAAACGCGCCTCGAGCACTCCCCGGAGGAGGAGCGGCGCACCGCCATCGAGCAGATCAATCAGATCGCCCGCTTTCGTTTAGAGGATCGTGCAACTGGTTAATTTCCAATGCCTGGTCAATCTTGAAAGCGTAATGGAAACCTTTTCCGTAATGGCGGACAGCCATTACGGGAGCGTGTATGCTTAGACGTCATGAAACTCGCAGTGAGGAGAGCGAGCGTGGCAGAGAGCAAACGCAAACCGGTGGGGCGCCCAGCGGGTCCCGCCACCAAAGGGGGTGGCGGCCATAGTCAATCGCTGGTACGTGGATTGACGATTCTCGAGGAGCTGGCGGCCACTCCCGCAGGGCTGGGCCTTTCCGATATTGCGCAGATCGTAGGGCTGGCGCCTTCCACGACCCATCGGCTACTTCAGGCGTTGTACAAGCAAGGCTTTATTACCCAGGACGCCGATCTTGGTTTATGGAAGATCGGCGTCAAGACCTTTCAGATCGGCAATACCTTCCTTGAAGCGCGGGATTATGTCGCCACGGCGCGCCCCTTCCTGCGTCAATTGACCCAGGAAAGTGGTGAAACCGCCAATATGGGCATTCGCGACGATGGCATGGCGGTGTTTCTTGCCCAGAGCGAATCGCCTCAGATGATGCGCATGATCACTCGACTGGGGTCTCGCGCCCCGCTACACGCCTCGGGCATCGGCAAGGCGCTACTCGCTTGGCTACCGGAACGCGAGATCGAACGCATCCTGCAGACTCGCGGCCTCAACCGGGTGACGGAGAATACCCTGGATACGCCTGCCCGCTTACATCAGGGCCTGGCGCAAATTCGCCGCCAAGGCTATGCCTGTGATCGCCAGGAGCATGCTATCGGACTCAATTGCGTGGCCGCGTCGATTCACGATGAGCATGGCGCGCCCCTGGCGGCCATTTCGGTCTCGGGCCCGGTAGCACGCATTCCCGAATCGCGTCTTGTGGAACTTGGCGGCCTGGTAGGACGTGCTGCCCGCGAGATCACGCTGCAGATTGGAGGTCGCCTACCTCAGCTCGAAGAGGCCACGCAGTAGGCCTGCGTTCTTTTCCAAGAGCAAAGGAGCGTGCCATCATTCGAGAAGATCGACCGCATCCTGGGCGATCGTCTCGGCACTGGGGCAGAAGGCACCACAGGCCGCGGCATCCGCATGACTGCGCAGCACCTGCCAACAACGCCCTTTAATCGGGCATCCATGGCAGGCCTTGCGCAATGCCGCCAGCGTTTCGGCGCGGGTGTCGTAATCCTCTTCCGTCAGGCCGAAACGCGCAAGCATGGCCGGCAATAGCGTTCTGGCCGCGTCGAACGTGGGTAAAGTGTCTTGGGACAGAATGGCCTCGACGGCACGCTCGAAATTTGGATTCAACGGTGCTTCAAGATCGCTGATCAACTCATTGAGTGCCACGGGTTCCAGCAGTGCCATTTGGTGCACGATGCCAGGCCCCTGAACATGCTCCGTGAAACTCTCGCGGGCGTCCGAGTTTGGCGCTTGTGGGGAATGCCGTTGAGTGGTCATGGTACATCTCCTGTTGATGTCCCTGAGTATCAACGACCTGGCAAATCACTCATTGATTCGCATCAATGTAGCGTCAATCCTTCACGCTGAAGCGTATCTTCCCACCCCCTAGGGTCAACACACAGCGCCCACTCACTGACTGGCCCAATAGAGGCGTATTCAGTCCCGCCGAGTGAAGTGTCGTGCTCTCCGGCGTCCAACGACGCGTCGGATCGAAGACGGCCAGATCTGCCACCTCACCTGGCTGTAGGCTGCCGGGCTGCAGACCCAGTACTCGAGCCGGCCCCAGAGTAAGACAATCGATCAACCGGGGCAGGTCGAAGGCTCCTTCCTCGATCAGAGTCTGACCTTGGGCCCAAACAGTTTCCAGGCTGCTCATGCCCGGCTCCGAGGCCGCAAAGGGGGCCATCTTGGCCGCCTGCTCGTGAGGCAGATGACCACTGACGATGGCATCGATCACACCATGCTTCACGCCGTCGCGCAAAGCGTCACGGTCTGCCCCGGTGCGTAGCGGGGGTTGCAGATGAAAGCGAGTATCGAAGCCTTCCAGGGCGGCATCGCTCCAATGTAAATGGGCCATGGTCACATCACAGGTCACTGGCAACCCACGCTGCTTGGCGTCCTCGATCAACATGACGCTGCGCGCACAGGAGAGATGGGCGGCATGAGCGCGCACGCCGGTCTGCTCGATCAGCAATAGCCACTGGGCCAACGCCGTGGTCTCGGCGGTAGTGGGGATGCCGGGCAACCCCAGCCGCGAAGCCACACTGCCCTCGTGGGCGCAGCCACCCGTCGCTAGCGCCGCGTCTTCGGGATGAAAGATCACGGGAATGTCGAAGGTCGCGGCATATTCCAGGCAGCGGCGCAGTACCCGCGTATCCGCCAGTGGTCGGCGCAGATTGGTCAGAGCTACGCACCCCGCGCTCTTGAGACCGGCCATGTTGGCCAGCAATTGGCCTTCCAATCCTTGGGTCAATGCCCCCAGGGGAATCAGATGCACTCCATCGATTTCGGCGGCGCGATCGCGCAGGGTGCGTACATGAGCCGCACTATCGAGTACCGGGCTGGTGTCCGGACGTGGCGCGATACGCGTATAGCCGCCCGCCAGAGCGGCGGCGGATTCACTGTCGAGACTGCCCTTGTAGCGTGGTCCCGGCTCGCGCAAGTGGGCGCCGATATCGACAAGCCCTGGAGTGATCACGCAGCCACTGACATCTCGATGCAAAAGCGATGCTTTCTCGGCATGCTCGAGCGTCACGATCCGCCCCGCCTCGATCGCCAGATCGAGGCGGGTATCGACACCACTGGCAGGATCGATCAGACGGGCACCGGTGAGAAGAACGGAGGCAGGAATAACGGAACTATCGGCACTCATGGCGGCTCTCTTGATCGATAATGATTGGTGGCAATAGCTGACATCATGCGGCCTCGTCGGGCGAGACCGGCAACAGTATAACGTAGCCGCCTCGTCATGAATTCACGACGCGTTCTTTGCATCCAGGCAGCCACGCGCAGACAACCGAGCATCACCATGGCCAGGGCATTTGTCCGATCGTTGGATCCGATTGACGGTTGATCAAGCCATGAAAATAAAGTCTGCAACCTTTCATTACGCGAAACATACAGACGCATTTAGTTAGCCTGCTACTTTTGAGAAAGGAGGAGAAATCCTATGACAAAAAATGAAGAAGCGCTTTCGGACGACATCGATCAGGCCCCCGATAACAAGGAGCGTCATACCGCTCTAGTATTACAGGGCGGCGGCGCCCTGGGCGCCTATCAGGCCGGTGCCTATGAGGCATTGATGGAAAACGGCTATACCCCGAACTGGGTGGCGGGTATCTCCATCGGCAGTATCAATGCAGCCATCATCGCCGGCAATCCGCCGGATCAGCGTATCGAGAAGCTACGCGCCTTCTGGGAAAAGATTACCGCGACCCTGAATCTGTCGGCACCGAGCGGGGATTTTCCCCGTGGGCTGTTCAATGCCTACAATGCCTGGGCCGTGATGCTTCTTGGCGTCTCCTCGTTCTTCAAGCCGCGCTTCCCTCAGCCGTTCCTGCTGTTCAGTGGCGCGCAAGGCGCGACCAGTTTCTACGATACGTCGCCGCTATACGATACCTTGGAAGCCCTGATCGACTTCGACCGCATCAACACCGGAGAAACCCGCTTGTCTCTAGGGGCCGTCAATATCGAAACGGGCAATTTCATCTACTTCGACAATGCTCGCCAACGCATCGGCCCCGAGCACGTCATGGCCAGCGGCGCTCTGCCCCCGGCGTTGCCGCCGGTGGAGGTGGACGGCGAGTTCTACTGGGATGGCGGCCTGGTCTCGAATACGCCGCTCAGTCATGTGCTGCAACAGTCCAGGGACAGGGACATGCTGATATTCCAGATCGATCTGTGGAATGCCCGGGGCACCGTGCCGCGCAATCTGCTGGAAGTCCAGGACAGACAAAAGGAGATCAGCTATTCGAGCCGCACTCGAACGGTGACCGATGCCTATCGCCGCGAACTGGAATTGCGTCGGGCCATTGCCGAGATTGCCGAGCACTTGCCCGAGGCCACGCGCAGGGATCCGGCGCTGCAGGACTATCTTGCGCTGGGTGAACGTCGCAGCGTGGACATCGTGCATCTGATCTACAAGCGCAAGCGCTATGAATCCCTGGCCAAGGACTTCCAGTTTTCGCGCGCTTCCATGCAGGAGCATTGGCAGGACGGTTATCAGGACGTGACTCGCGAAATTGGGATGCCCGACTGGCTTGCACCTGTGGAGATGGACAAGGGAATCCGGGTCTTCGACCCTTACTGATCAACATAAGGAGAACGACATGACACCTGATGGAAAGGTAGCGGTTATCACCGGCAGGATCGGCGGCATCGGCTATCGGGTGGTCGAGCGTTTCGTCGAGACGGCGGACGGGTAGCCATCGCCGACGTGGACAGCGCGAGATCGTTTCGGTGCAACACATGCTCACGGCTCTGACGCTGCCGCTAGGAAGGGTTGTGCACGACTATCTGGCTTGACTGCTCCAACCTCCTTGGGCGGCCTCACTCACCTGAATTGGCTCAGTACCAACGAGTAATGCTCGAACGCGGTAATCTTCTGCCAGCCCAGGGACTCGTAGAGTGCTTTTGCAGCATGATTTTCCACCTGCGTGGCAAGGCGCATCTCACCGACACCGTTCGCTTCGCAATGGGAGCGGGCAGCCTCGAGCAAGGTTCGACCAACTCCCTGGCGGCGTGCCTTCTGAACGACGAACAGATCGTTGAGGATCCAGCGCTCGCCAAAGCGCACCGTATTCGGCGTCGGGAACAGCTGGGTAAACCCCAGCAGCCGATTCTGCTCATCAACGGCCAGCAGAATCACCGAATCCCTGCGCTCGAAACGTACCCTGAGGAAGTCCCGCGCTTGCTCCGAGTCAGGAGATTGCCTGTAGAAGTGGCGATAATCCTCGAGTAGCGGCAGCAGGGTATCGAGATCATCACTTGTCGCAAGACGGATTTGCATGCGAAAACTCCCCGGAAAAAGGTTCGACACGGCAGAAGCGGCCTTGCAACACGAGACGCTCGGGCAGCTTCGCACCTTGCCAATCGGGTACGACAGCACCAACCGACCCATTACTTGGAGAATGGCGGCTGCCATGATTCGATGAGTCGCCTGTCATGTATTCAGCACCACCCCGCCGTTGAGATGCAGCGTCTGGCCGGTCATGTAGGAGGATTCCTCGCAGGCCAGGTAGACGTAGGCCGGTCCCATCTCGCTGGGCTGTCCGGCGCGGTTCATGGGTACCTGACCACCGAAGCCCTGCACTTTCTCCTGGTCAAAGCTGGCCGGGATCAGCGGCGTCCATACCGGACCGGGGGCGACGGCGTTGACGCGAATGCCCTTGTCCACCAGAGAGACCGCCAGCGAGCGCATGAATCCCTGAATGGCCCCCTTGGTGGTGGTGTAGTCGATCAGGGTATTGTTGCCCTTGAAAGCGTTGATCGAAGAGGTGGCGATGATGGTGTCACCCTCACGCATGTGCGGCAAGGCTGCCTTGGCCATGTAGAAGTGGCTATGAATGTTGGTCTGGAAGGTGCGGTGCCACTGCTCGTCGGGGATCTGGGTGACATCGTCCCAGTCGTACTGCTCGGCGGCATTGTTCACCAGGATGTTGAGCTTGCCGAATTCTTTCAGCGCCCTATCGACGACTTCACGACAAAAGCCGGGATCACCGACGTCGCCTTTCAGAATAAGACAGCGACGCCCTTCCGCCTCGACCAGGGCCCGGGTGTCCTCGGCGTCGCGATCCTCGTCGAGGTAGACGAGCACGCAGTCGGCGCTCTCCCGGGCATAATGCAGGGCCACGGCGCGCCCGATGCCGCTGTCGCCACCGGTGATGATCGCCACCTTGTCCTTGAGCTTGTCGGCGCCACGATAGCTGGCGCGGATGAACTCCGGCTCGGGCCGCATGGCGTACTCGTCGCCGGGTTGCTTGTGCTGTTCCTGTGGGGGTTGCTGCTGATCCGTCATGTGCGGTCACTCCTGTGGTGCACTGAATGAGGGCCGGCGCCTGCATCCATCGGCGCCGGCTACCGTCGAGGATAGAATTAGCAAGATAGAAGAGCCCTGCCCGGTTCGACAAGCGTGGCCGCCAGTCGTCTGCCTCTAGCGTCGAGACCGCGCCTGGGTCTGCCCGCTGACCGCCATGGACAGCACCGCCATGCGCACGGCGATGCCGTTGGTGACCTGATCAAGAATCACCGCGCGCGATCCGTCGGCCACGGCGGACTCGATCTCGACCCCACGATTGATCGGCCCCGGGTGCATGACGATGGCCTCTGGGTGAGCCCAGGCCAGGCTCTCCTGAGTCAGGCCGTAATAGCGGTAGAACTCGCCCTCCGAGGGCAGCAGCGCGCCGTCCATACGCTCCTTTTGCAGGCGCAGGGCGATTACCACATCGACGTCCTGCAAGCCTTCCTCCAGGCGGGTGAAGACCCGGCAGCGCCAATCCTCGACGTCCACCGGCAGCAGGGTACGTGGTGCGATGACGCGAATTTCCGCCGCTCCCAGAGTGTTGAGCGCCAGCACCTGGGAGCGGGCCACCCGGGAGTGCAGGATGTCGCCGATGATCGCCACCTTGAGGTTCTCGAAAGCACCCTTGGCCCGGCGGATGGTCAGCATGTCGAGCATCGCCTGGGTGGGATGCGCATGGCGCCCGTCGCCGGCGTTGATGATCGCCACGTTGGGCGTGACCTGGCTGGCGATGAAGTGGGCGGCCCCGGAATCCGAATGACGCACCACGAAGGCATCCGCCTGCATCGCCTCGAGATTCTGCAGGGTGTCGAGCAGGGTTTCGCCCTTGGCGGTGGAGGAGGTCTGGATGTCCAAGTTGAGCACGTCCGCCGAGAGGCGCTTGGCGGCCAGCTCGAAGGTTGCCCGGGTACGGGTGGAGTTCTCGAAGAACAGATTGGCCACGGTGCGCCCGCGCAGCAGTGGCACCTTCTTGACCTGGGCATCCTGTACGCCACGAAAGCTGTCGGCGGTATCGAGGATTTCGGTCAACAGCGCCTTGGGCAGCCCTTCGATGTCGATGAAGTGGCGCAAACGGCCATCGCCGGTGAGCTGGACCCGGGCCGCGGCATTGGATGAGGTGGATGCGATCACGAGGCCTCCTGAGGACGCGGCACCAAAGACAGGGAAAGCGGCTCGGGCCCAGATAGCTTGACACGATCACCGGCAGCCAATTCGAGATGGGCACCGCAGATGTCCGGCTGGATCGGCAGCTCGCGGCCCGGCAGCGATATCAACGCGGCCAATAGCACGCAGCGCGGACGCCCGTAATCGAATAGCTCGTTGAGGGCGGCTCGGATGGTGCGCCCGGACATCACGACATCATCGACCAGTATCAGATCACGCTCGTTGACATCGAAGGGCAGGTGGCTGGTGCGAATGGTCTCCGGCAACCCCTGATGGCTGAAATCATCGCGCCAGAAACCAATGTCCAGCGTGCCCGGCATGGTGGACAAGGCCAGGCGTCGATGCAGGACATCGGCGATCCACACGCCACCGGTGTGAATACCCACTAGAGCGAGCCGCTGACGATCCAGGCCCCGCTCGCTGATGGCTGCCTCGAGCTCAGCGACCATGGCATCGAGCAGCGGTGGAATCTCGGGAAGTGTCATCTACGGGCAGTCCTTTTTCAAAAGAGGTTAGCGATAGGCTTCACGACCGGGCAAACCCTCGCGTTGGGCGAACCAGCCCTCGAGAATCAACTGGGCGGCCAGTCCGTCGACGCCGTCGTCGCGATAATTGCCACGATGCCCTGCTTCCCTGGCAATCGCCTTGGCCTCACGGGTCGAGCCCCGCTCGTCGACCATTTCACAGGGCTTGCCATAGCGCCCATAAAGGCGCTTGCCGAACTTGCGCGCCCGAGTACTCATCTCGGACTCGCTGCCATCCATGTTGAGCGGTAGCCCGACGACGAACAGATCCGGCCCCCACTCCTCTATCAGTTTCGAGACGGCATTCCAGTCGGGAATGCCGTCTCGGGCAGGCAACGGCGCAAGCGCCGTGGCCCTGGCCACAAGCTCATGCCCCACCGCCACGCCGATGCGCCGGGTGCCGAAGTCGAAGGCCAGCACCTGGCGACTACCCGAGCCTGACATCAGCTATGGCCCGCCTGACTGGTCATCAGATTCAGGTCGACCCCAAGAATCCCTGCCGCGGCGCTGAGGCGCTGCTCCGGTGGCAGATCGAAAAGCACGCCGGGCTGCGCTTCGACGGTCAGCCAGGTATTGTCCAGCAGCTCCTTCTCGAGCTGTCCCGCTTCCCAGCCACAGCAGCCCAGGCAGACCAGGAACTTCTCCGGTCCCTTGCCTGCGGCGATCGCCTGAAGCATGTCCATGGAGGTGGTCAGAGCGACATCATCGGACACCTGCAGGCTGGAATCCCAGGGTTGGCTGCTGCCAAGATGCAGAATAAAGCCACGATCCTTATGGGTCGGGCCACCGTAATGCACCGGCATGTTACGGGACTGACATTCCGAGGCGTCGAGATCGAGCTGCTCGAGCAGGTTATCCAGGGTCAGCTCCAATGGATGATTGACGATGACTCCCATGGTGCCATTATCGTCATGGTCACATAGAAAACTCAGGCTGCCGGCAAAATGGGGGTCTTCAAGATGCGGCATCGCCAGTAAGAAATGATTGCGAAAGCTTTGCATGGGCCTCCCTGGCGTCAATGCACGCCAAAACTATTGCCTTTCCCGAAGCGCCAGGTCCGCGTGATGGTCAGACTGTCGCGTCCGCCCATGCCCTGGTCGAAGGGACGATACGGTGCTGCCCCTTCTACCGTCTTCATCGCGGCCTGATCGAGTTCGGCATGTCCTGAGGATTGTATCACCTCTGCCTGGCGCAACTGACCATCACGACCGATTACCGCTCGAATGCGCAGCTGACCATCGAGCTCTGACGGCGCCGGATAATGGCGATTGCCGTAGGTCTCCACGCGACGCGTCCAGGCATCGATATAGCGCCTTTCAGCAGCCCGCTGGGCAGCCTGGCGCCTGGGGTCGGAATCACTACTATCGTTGCTGGCAGCCGGGGCGGAGAAGCCTTGTTGGCGCACGCTTTCACTGGCCTGGGCCAGTAGAGCCTGACCGCTGGGCACCGTGTTCCCGCGCGAGGAGTTAGTGGGTGTCTCGGGCACCGGAGGTTCCGACACAGGCTCGGGTGTTGGAGATGGTTCAGGCGTCGGCGATGTCTTGGGAGCCGTTGGCTCCGAGGTTGGTTCAGGAGTCGGCTTGGATGCCGGCTCCGGCTGCGCCGCAGGCGGTGGCTCGGTTGCGGTTTCCGAGTCACTCGGTTCAGGTGCCGGCGTGGGTGCCTCTAGTAGCGGCGGCGTTTCGACTTGAGGAATGGGCTCCGTTGCCTTGCTATCGGTCACTGTTTCACTAGCTTCAGCAACCGCCTGTGCCGCTCCGGGCTCGACAGCGACCTGGGTCGCGAGCATCACGTCGAGACTCGTCGGCGCCTTCATGGTGGGCGTTGGAGCCAACCGCCACTGAGCCAGTCCGCCGATGACGATCGCATGCAAGAGTATCGCCACGACCCAGGCCAGAAGCGTGCGATGACGCCGGCCGATCGGCGCCTTGAGCGAGAAATCGAGGGGTGTCGCCATAGCCGCGTCTTGCGTCTTATACCATCAGCCCAGACGGCGTAGAATGGCGTCCATCAGCAAACCGGCGATATCGGTACCACGCTGATCATCGATCTCGCGCACGCAGGTCGGGCTGGTGACGTTGATTTCGGTGATGTAGTCGCCGATCACATCGAGGCCGACGAACATCAACCCCTTGGCGATCAGCGTCGGCCGGACCTGCTCGATCAGCCAGTGGTCGCGCTTGGTCAGCTCACGACTGACGCCCTGGGCGCCTGCCGCCAGATTACCACGCGTCTCGCCGGCCATCGGCACTCGCGCCAGGCCGTAGGGTACCGGCTCACCGTCGATCAGCAGAATACGGGTGTCGCCGTTCTTGATTTCGGGAATATAGCGCTGGACCATGATCTGGCGTTGACCCCGTTCGCTGAGCTGCTCGATCACCGCACCGATATTGCGCCCTTCCGGGCCGATATGGAAGATGCCGCTACCGCCCATCCCATCCAGCGGCTTGAAGATCACATCACCCTGCTTTTCGTGGAAGCTGCGCAGTACGCGGTCACTGCTGGACACCACACAGGGCACGCTGCATTGCGGAAACTGTTGAGCAAAAAGCTTTTCATTGCACTCGAGCAGTGCCTGAGTGGGGTTGACGATCAACACCCCTTCGCGCTCGGCGAAACCAAGCAGATAGACCGCATTGACGAAATGATCGTTCACCGGCGGGTCCTTGCGCATCAGGATCACATCGAGCTCGGCCAGCGGCGTCGCCTTGGATTCACCCAGCCGGTACCAATGCTCAGGATCGCGATAGACCTCGAGATCGCTTAGACGCGCCATGGCGCGGCCATTGTCCAGGAAAAGATCCTCCTGCTCCATGTAATGCAGCGACCAGCCTCGGTCCTGGGCGGCCCACAGCATGGCCAGGGTGGTGTCCTTCTTGTAGGTAATGTCCGCGATGGGATCCATCACCACACCGATCTTGAGGGCGCGTTGGCTCATGATTCACTCTTTGAGAAGGGAATGATGCGTACAAGTATGACCCAGCGCCAAGGCTAGACCAAGGCGCTAGAGGTCGCCGAAATAATGCTGCAGCAAACTCAGCGCGACGACCGGGGCGGTTTCGGTACGCAGGACGCGCGGACCAAGGGACAGCGCCGTGAAGCCGGCATGCCGAGCACGGATGACTTCTTCTTCGGCAAGCCCGCCCTCGGGGCCTATCAACAGGGCGGCTTCGTTAACGTCGCGGCTCTCTTTCCAAGGGGACTGGGTAGCCGGATGCAGCACCAGGCGCAGCGGTTCCTCTCGCTCACTCAGCCAATCGCCTAGAGAACGGGGCGGGTGTATCGTCGGCAAGGTGGCACGGCCGCACTGCTCACAAGCGCTGATGGCCACACCCCGCCAATGGGTGTGCTTCTTCGCCTCGCGCTCGCCTTTTAGCCGTACATCGCCATGCTCGGTATACAGTGGCGTAATGACGGCGACACCCAGCTCGACGGCCTTCTGGATGGCGTAGTCCATGCGATCGCCCTTGGAGATCGCCTGTCCCAGATGCACTTTCAGTGGCGACTCCCCCCGACCCGGCGAGACGGTATTCACGCATGCCACGACTCGTTTACGCCCCACCTCGACGAGTTCGGCGGCGGCCTCATGGCCACGCCCGTCGAACAACACAAGCGCTGCCCCCTCGCGCTGGCGCAATACCGTCACGATATGTCGGGCGGCGCCCTCGGGCAGAATCAGCTCGCCACCCGGCTCGAGCGGCGCATCGATATGGATCCGCGGGCCGCTCATTGCCGTTACTGGGTGTTCTCGTTGCCCTCGGCTTGACGCTGTTTCTTCTGGGCGTACATGGCCTCGAAGTTCACCGGTGCCAGCATCAGCGGAGGGAAGCTGCCACGGCTGACCAGGTTGTCGACGCACTCCCGGGCATAGGGAAACAGCACGTTGGGGCAGAAGGCGCCCAAGGTATGATCCAACTGCTCGCCTTGAAGCCCGGTGATGCGGAATAGGCCACCCTGCTCGATCTCGGCCAGGAAACAGGTATTACCCGTCTCGCTGTGATTGATCTGAGCGGTTACCTTGACCACCACCTCGTAGAGATCTTCGCCGATCTGGGTGCTGTGAGTGCCTAGATCGACATTGACCTTGGGCTTGAAGGCCTCCTGGAACACCTGGGGCGAATTCGGCGACTCAAACGAGATATCCTTGATATAGATACGCTGCAGGGCGAACTGCAACTGCTGCTGATTCTGACCTTGTGCAGACTGATTGTTCTCTTCCGCCATGGTGAAGCTCCCTTGTAGAACCTTGTATGAACTTACATAAACTCGTGTGAACGCTCAGGAGTCGTTTACTTCCTGACCACAGGCAGATTGTCGGCCTGCCACTGTGCCATCCCGCCCTTGAGCTTGGACACTCGCTCAAAGCCGGCCTTGGTCAGCTTGGCCACGGCAGTGCCCGAGGCCTGTCCGTGCTTGCAGGCCACAATGACCGGCTTGTCCTTGAATTTGTCCAGCTCTTTCATCCGCTCGTCGAGCTTGCTCTGGGGGATATTGCGCGCACCGGCAATATGGCCGGCCTTGAAGTCGTTGGCATCGCGAATATCGACGACCACGGCATCCTCGCGATTGATCAAGGTAGTGGCCTGGCTGGCATCGACACCGTGATTACCGCGCTTGAACTCGTAGGCGAGCCAGGCCGCGAGCACAGCAATGAAGGCACCCACCAGAAGTGGATGGTTCTGAATGAATTCGAACAACTGATCGATCATGGGTCCGTATAGCTCTTGTTGAAGTCGGCGGCACGTTTAAATAGCGCGCCTAGTATACACAAGCCATCGCCGGACGTCCGTCCCCCACACCCCTTTGAGATGGTTGTAACGCCGGGCACTCCCTAAGGTATGATGACATCAATGAACATGAGTCGCGAAACGGATGCGCGCCTTTCACACCGTGCGGCAAGCCCAGACAACGCTATATTACGAGGCACTTTTTCATGCCGGATACTCCTACTTCACGCCCACGCCCGGTGGCATTGGTCATTCTCGATGGCTACGGCCATAGCGAAAACCCCGAGCACAATGCGATTCTTGCCGCCGACACACCGGTAATGGATGACCTGAAAAGACGCTACCCCAATGGCCTGGTGCATACCGATGGCAAGTTCGTCGGTCTGCCCCAAGGGCAGATGGGCAACTCCGAGGTCGGCCACATGAATCTCGGGGCGGGACGCATCGTCTATCAAGATTTCACCCGCATCACCAAGGCTATCGAAGATAACGAACTGGGCGATATCCCCGCTCTGATCGGCCCGATCGATACCGCCGTCGAATCCGGCAGTGCCGTGCATCTGCTGGGCCTGCTCTCCCCCGGCGGCGTGCACAGTCACGAGGATCATATCCTGGCCATGGCCGAGCTGGCCGCCCAGCGCGGCGCCAAGAAGATTTACGTGCACGCCTTTCTCGATGGTCGCGACACACCGCCGCAAAGTGCTCAAGGCTCCCTCGAGCGCACCAACGACAAGCTAGCTGAGCTGGTCGGCCGGGACAATGGCTTCGTCGCCTCGATCATCGGCCGTTACTTCGCCATGGATCGCGACAATCGCTGGGATCGGGTCGAAAAGGCCTACCGGGTGATCACCCAGGGCGAAGGCGAACATATCGCCGACTCCGCCGAGGCTGGCCTTTCCGCCGCCTATGAACGCGGCGAAACCGACGAGTTCGTCACCGCCACCAGCATTCGCCCGACCGGCGACGTCGTTACCATGGCAGACGGCGATGCCGCCATTTTCATGAATTTCCGTGCCGATCGCGCCCGGGAACTGACCCGCGCCTTCGTCGAGGACGACTTCGACGGTTTCACTCGTCAGGCGAGACCCAAGCTCGCCGGTCGAGGACTGGTGATGCTGACAGAGTACGCCGCGGACATCCCCGCCGACTGCGCGTTTCCGCCTAGTGAACTGCACAATACCCTGGGCGAAGTGGTCTCCAATCGCGGCCTGACCCAGCTACGTATCGCGGAAACCGAGAAGTACGCCCACGTCACCTTCTTCTTCTCCGGGGGGCGTGAAGAAGAGTACCCCGGAGAAACTCGGGAGTTGATTCCTTCGCCTCAGGACGTCAAGACCTATGACGAGAAGCCAGAGATGAGTGCGGAGGAAGTGACCGACCGGCTCGTGGCGGCCATCGACGCAGGCAGCTTTGATTTAATCGTGTGCAACTACGCCAACGGCGACATGGTCGGCCACACCGGCAAGCTCGACGCCGCGGTCAAGGCGGTGGAGACGCTCGATAAATGCGTCGGCCGGGTCGTCGAGGCGATCGAACGCGCGGGCGGCGAATGCCTGATCACGGCGGATCACGGCAACGCCGAACAGATGGTCAACCCCGAGACCGGTGCGCCCCAGACCGCCCACACGACCTTCGAGGTGCCACTGATCTACGTGACGCAGCGCCAGGCCACTCTCAAGGAAGGCGGGCGCCTGTGCGATATTGCACCGACTTTGTTGACCATGATGGATGAAGCGATCCCCGATGAGATGACCGGCAACGCGCTGGTCGACTATTCCTGATCTCGGTGATGTCTGGCAGGCTTTACCGCACCTTCGCACTCGTCTGCATGCTGCTGCTTGCCCAAGGCCATCCGCTGGCCCTGGGCCAAACCAGTGAGCGCAAGGCCGAGGCACGAGTCGATGCGATCAGTCGTGACATCCAGGCACTGGCCAAGCGCCTGGATAGCACCCGCGAGGCGCGCAGTGATGCCAGCCGCCAGCTCGAAGAGGTCGAAACGGCGCTCGCTGATACCCACCACCGCCTCGATCAACTCCAGGCGGAACGGCGTGATCTCGATGAGGAAATAGACACGCTCGAGCAGCGCCGCAAGGCGTTGCATCGCGAGCGCGACGAACAGCGTCGGGCCCTGGCGACTCAGATACAGGCGCTTTACCGGCTGGGACGCTCGCCGCAACTCAAATTACTCCTCAACCAGGACGAACCGGCGCGCCTCGATCGACTACAGACCTATCTCAATCGCCTTTCCCAGGCGCGTAGCGAACGCATCGATGCCCTGGCACGTCTGGACACGCAATTAGCCGAGAACCGAACCTCCCTGGCCCAGCGCCGCGAACGCCTCAACGATCTGATGGGGGAGCTCGAGACTCAAAGCGCGGCATTGATCAAACGTACCCGGGAGCGAGAAGCACTACTCGCCAAGCTCGACGCCCGCTACAGTGACGAGAAATCCCGCCTGGCGCAGCTCGACGAGGATCGTACCCAGGCTGAACGGGTGCTCGAGCAGGTGCGCGAGGAACTCAAACGGCTCGATGAGCCGCCGCCCTCCACCGCCATTGCCGATACCAAGGGCACGTTGCCTTGGCCGGTGCAGGGAAAGGTGCTGTCTGCCTTTGGCGATGGTGAAGGCGTCAACCGCAATGGGCTGGTGATCGCTGCCGCCGAAGGCACGCCCATCGAGGCCATTCACCCTGGGCGGGTGGTGTTCGCCGACTGGATGCGCGGCTTCGGCAACCTGCTGATTCTCGATCATGGTGATGACATCATGTCGCTTTACGCCCATGTTCAGAGTTTTGAGGTCGGTGTGGGGGCTCGCGTTGAACAAAACGACGTCATCGCTGCCGTAGGCAATACCGGTGGTCGCCCGCGTCCAGCGCTCTATTTCGAAGTACGTCGTGCGGGCAAGCCAATCAATCCGCGTCAGTGGGTGGGTCAGCGATGATGGCTGACAGGCGACCGCAAGACGCGATGACCAAGTTATGACGGTAGCGCCGCCCTTGGGGTGACGCTATGCTGATCCCCTTTGTTTGCTGCGATGTGAGAGAAAGAATGCGCCATCCTCGCCTGACCTGGCTACTTTTTGCCCTGCTGATCGGACTTTCACCGGTTGCTTTCAGCGCCCCGGAGCAGCGGGCCGACGACGACTTGCCAGTGGCGGATATCCAAACCTTCGCCGAGGTATTCGAACGCATCAAGCGGGCCTATGTCGACGAGGTGGACGACTCGACCCTGCTGCGCAATGCCATGCGCGGCATGCTCGGCGAGCTCGATCCCCACTCCACCTATCTTTCCAGCAAGGATTTCGAGGCGCTGCGCGAATCCACCGAAGGCGAGTTTGGCGGCATCGGTATTGAAGTGGGCTTGCAGGATGGTCAGCTCACGATCATCGCCCCCATCGACGACACTCCGGCAGCAGAAGCAGGCCTTCAGCCCCGGGACGCCATACTGCGTATCGATGGCAAGATCACCGATCGTCTCTCTCTCGAAGAAGCGGTGACGCTGATGCGCGGCGAGCCGGGCTCCGAGATCGAGATCACCATCCTGCGTGATGGGGAGAACACGCCGCGCACGGTCACCCTGACCCGCGAGATCATCCGCAACGAAAGCGTGAAAAGCGAAATCCTCGAGCCCGGTTACGGCTATTTGCGCATCAGCCAGTTCCAGAACAGCACCGGCAAGCAGGTACGCGACGCCCTGGCGAAGCTATCAAAGAAAGCGCCTTTGGATGGTTTGATCCTCGATTTGCGCAATAACCCGGGCGGTGTGCTGGATAGCGCCATCGAAGTGGCGGACGCCTTCCTCGATAGCGGTCTGGTCGTGTACACCGAAGGCCGACTCCCGGACAGTGACATGCGCTTCAGCGCCACACCCAGCACCGCCGCCCCGGACGTACCGATGGTGGTGCTCATCAACGGCGGCAGCGCCTCCGCGGCGGAAATCGTTGCCGGCGCCCTGCAGGATCAACGCCGCGCCGTGATCATGGGCACCACCAGCTTCGGCAAGGGCTCGGTGCAACAGGTCATGCCCCTGGGCAACGGCGACGGCGTAAAATTGACCACCGCACTCTATTTCACTCCGGAGGGCCGCTCGATTCAGGCCAAGGGCATCGCCCCGGACGTGGAAGTGGTTCGTGGCCGCCTGGAAGTGGCCGAAGGCAACGACTTCGGCATTCGAGAATCGGATCTCAGCGGGCGTCTGGCCAATCCCAACGGAGGCCAGGAACCCTCTTCATCCGCCGGCAAAGAGCCGGTCAAGGATTATCAGCTGGGCGAGGCCCTCAATCTGCTCAAGGCGCTCAACGTGCTCGATCGGCGACCGAGTAATCAGGGCGGCTAGGCTAAGCAAGGGACTCGCCTCGACCGCTCGAAGCCACACACCTACGAGTACTTGCGATGGAGGGGCAGCCCTCTATCGCATCTTGCACATTTTTACTCTCTTTGTAAGACATTAACGATAAACCTGTCAGCCAATCACCACATGAGCCCACGCCCTATTTCTTCTCTGCTTCTAGTCGTATAACGTACAAAAAATCACTATCACGTACAAAAAATTACGTTAAATAATGAACGCGAAGTTCGATGCGTATCGAGCCTTGCTACAGAAGAAGAAATACACTCATGAATGATGTCTCCCTTCCCTTCCAGCCCTTTGAGAAACACCCTCCAGTAGTGAAAGATCAACTGTTCAGTAATTATGGAGGCGTGTTTCTATGGAGTTTGGAGACTCTTAAGCCAATAGCTCAATTTAATGGAAATAGCTCAAAGGTGGATGCGGCTATCAGTCCTGATGGCCAATGGGTCGTAAGCGGTGATGAGAACACCATCGGACTTTACTGGAATACCAATCAACCTGAAAAAAGCATCGAATGGCAGGATATAGTACGGGGATTTTTCTCGAGGATTCTCCATACGATCTTGATGAACCCAGAAAACTTGATAAAAGCGGCTTGATACCTGTGCCCATGGCGGATAAGCCGGATCGCTGGGGAGATCGCCACTTAACCACCGACACCACCGCCGCACTCGCCTTCATCAACGACAGCCAGGAATTCCTGCGCTTCGGTTACCGCTCCCACTGGGTTGCGCTGTTCGAAGCAGGCAATCCCTGGCCGCAGAAATACTTCGACCTCGGCGACGATCCGCATCCCTCGACGTCGTCCTACCTGCGCAGCCTGAGCATCGCCACCTCACCTCAGGCCAAGGTACTGGTGACCGGCCATCGTGACGATGGCGGCATCACTGTCTATCGTTATGATCCGGAGGCACGGACCCTGACCAAGGAGTGGGTCGGCGAGTAGATCAACGACAGCTCGCCGGCAGTCGCCCGCGCTCGCCGATGGCCTGGCGCATCAGCAGGCGCTTGAGGGGCAGCATCCGGTCGACGCCGGACAACCCGACATTGCGTGCCAGACGCAAGGCCGGGTGCTCGGCGCCGAACAGCATCCTAAAGCCGTCCATCAGCGCCAGCATGGCCGTATTGTCACCACGCCGCCGCCGGGCATAGCGAGAGAGAATGCGTAGATCGCCCAGCTCGGCGCCACGCCGGTGCGCTTCGATCAACTCTTCAGCAAGCACCGCGGCATCCATGAAGCCCAGATTGACGCCCTGACCCGCCAAGGGATGGATACTATGGGCTGCGTCTCCTACCAGCGCCAATCCTCCTTCCACATAATGATGGGCATGGCGCTGGGTCAGAGGAACGCCGATCGCGTCGTCGATGACCATGACCTTGCCCAGGCGATGTTCAAACGCCCTGGCCAGCGCACTGCCCAGATCTTCACGAGACAAAGCGCCTAACCGTTCGGCCTCTTGCGGGGTCGTCGACCAGACGATGGAGCAGTAGTGGGCATCACCATCGAGCGTCAGCGGCAGGAACGCCAGAGGCCCGGTCGGGAGGAAGACCTGACGCGCCACGCCGCCGTGGGAGTGCTCGGTGCGTACCGTGGTGACCAGCGCCGTCTGTCCGGTGTCGTGAGCACGCACGTCGATGCCCGCCAGTTCACGTAGCTGGGAGCGTGCGCCATCCGCGGCAACGACCAGGGGCGCCATGAAGCGGCGTCCATCGGCAAGTATTAGCCGGCGCCCCATCGCGGTCGTCTGCAGCGCGTCGACTCTTGCATCGAATATCTGGGTGACGGCGGGCAGTTCGGCCAGGCGAGCCTCGAGTGCTTCCAGCATCACCTCGTTCTCGACGATATGACCCAGTACCGGCGTTCCCGCCTGCTCTGCGTCAAACGAGATGGCGCCGCTACCTTCGGCTTCCCAGACCTGCATGCCCGTGTAAGGTGTTATGCGATGTAGCTGTGGCCAGACCTTGAGTCGTTCCAATAGACGTTGGCTGACCGGCGTCACGGCGCTGACGCGTCGTGCGGGAAGACCTTGGCCGATTCTGCTTGTCTCGAGCGCCTTTGATCGTGCATCGAGTACGCTGACGGCTATACCCGCCTCACCAAGTAACGTGGCTAATACAGCTCCAACCAGCCCACCCCCGACGATCAGGACCTCTGCTCGTTCTTGCTCTCCCTGCATCTTGTGTCACTCCTCTTGAACCTTTTAGGCCTTACGAAAAAGGCCATTCCCGCCTGATGGACAACATACCATGCTCCCGCGCACGGGTAACCGTGATACCGCCTGGCACCTGCACCGTCATGTTGATGACATTACCTTACGAATATTTTATGGAAATAATTTCCACTGAATGCTTTATTGTATACACGACAGTGTTGAAATTGTATTCAATGAGTGTATCAAGCATATAAAAACAATTGCGAGGCAATTGACATGAGCACAACGACCCATGACAAGTCCCATGAGCCTTCGACCAAACGTCCCGAAGACGAAAATCTAGGCCTGGGTGCCAACATTGCCTACGGGCTACAGCACGTATTGACCATGTACGGCGGCATCGTTGCCGTTCCTTTGATTATTGGCCAAGCGGCAGGCCTATCCCCGGCGGATACCGGTGTGCTGATCGCGGCCGCCTTATTCATGGGCGGTGTGGCCACTCTCCTGCAAACCCTGGGACTGCCCTTTTTTGGCTGTCAGCTGCCGCTGGTACAGGGCGTCTCCTTCGCCAGCGTCTCGACCATGATCGCCATCGTCGTTTCCGGTAATGGCCTGCCGGCAGTATTTGGTGCGGTCATGGTTTCGGCCGCCATCGGTTTTCTCATTGCTCCGGTGTTTTCCAAGGTGCTCAAGTTCCTGCCTGCGGTGGTGACCGGAACCATCATCACCACCATCGGCCTAACCTTGATGCCGGTTGCCGCACGCTGGGCCATGGGCGGCAACAGCCAGGCCGAGGATTTTGGTAGCATGGCCAATATCGGCCTGGCCGCCTTTACCTTGTTGCTGGTACTGGTGCTCAGCAAGGTCGGTGTCGCCGCTATTTCTCGGCTATCGATCCTTCTGGCCTTGGTGCTCGGCACTCTATTCGCAACGTTCGTCGGCATGGCGGACTTCTCCAGCATTGACGAGGGGCCGATCTTTGCCTTGCCCATGCCGTTTTATTTTGGGCCACCGACATTCGAAATCCCGGCCATCATCTCCATGCTGATCGTGGTTGTGGTCATTCTCACGGAGACCACCGCAGATATCATCGCGGTGGGGGAAATCGTCGATACCAAGTTAGGTTCCAAGCGTATCGCCGATGGGCTACGGGCCGACATGGGCTCAAGTGCCATAGCGCCTATTTTCGGCTCCTTCACTCAAAGCGCCTTTGCTCAGAATGTCGGGCTGGTAGCCGTGACCGGTGTCAAGAGTCGCTTCGTGGTCGCCGCCGGCGGCATCATCCTGGTAACGCTCGGATTGTTGCCAATCATGGGTCGTGTCATCGCCGCGGTACCCACGGCGGTGTTGGGCGGCGCCGGGCTCGTGCTTTTCGGTACCGTAGCCGCCAGCGGCATTCGCATCCTGGCCCGGGTCGAGTATCGCAACAACATGAACCTGGTCGTCGTGGCGACGGCCCTCGGCTTCGGTATGATCCCGATCGCGGCACCCAACTTCTACGAGCATTTTCCAACCTGGTTCGAGACCATCTTTCACTCCGGCATCAGTTCAGCAGCCATCATGGCGATCCTGCTCAATCTGCTGTTCAACCATATGTCCTTCGGCAATACGGATCAGTCGTCGGTATTCGTCGCCGGCACCGACCGGATCCTGTATCGCAGTGAAGTCGCGGCCTTGAGCGAAGGAGATCATTTCGTGGACGGCCGGCTGTTCAATGCCGAGGGCACGGAAGTACCGATCATCGAAGAGGACGGCACCGTCACCACGGATAATCCGGTGCCCGAAAAGCCGCCGACGGCGTGATGTACCAACAAATCCTCGGGGCCTAGGGCCCGAGGATTCGAGTCAACGCTCTAGCCCCATGGCCCGCCGTGCCAGGGTTCTGCGTAACGGGCCTGCCAGGTTGAGTCCGACCAATCCCGCTGCTCGTGCATGAGACAATAGCGGGTGAGTAATACCAAACAGGCGTACCAGTCCGTCACTGAAACGGATCACGTTACGTCGATCATGCACGCGGCGCGCCTCGAAGGCATTCATGATGACCATGTCGCCGCAGCGATAGCCTTGCGCTAGTCCCTGCTCCAACGCGGCGACCAGATCCATCACACCACGTAATGCCAGATTGAAGCCTTGGCCTGCCACCGGATGCAGTGCATGGGCGGCATTGCCCAGCACGGCAAGCCCCGGGCGCATCACCTCGTCGGCAGTAATCAGCGACAGCGGATAGGCATGACGCTTACCGACCCGCCGGAAACGCCCCGCACGCTCGCCGAACACATGCTGCAGGCGCGTCAGAAAATCCGCATCGCTGAGCGCCAGGGTAGCGCCTTCCGTGCCGCTCTCATGGGTCCATATCAGCTCCATACGATCACGACCCAAGGGCAGTAGTGCTAACGGGCCATTCCGAGTGAATCGCTCGAAGGCGACGCCATGGTGAGGCTGGCTGACTTCAAGATTAGCAATGACGGCCGATTGTTCATAAGGGACTTCATGACTGGCGATGCCCAACTGCTCCTTGAGTCCCGAACGCCCTCCATCCGCCAGGAGGGTCAACGCTGCCGTGATTTCATGATCATCCGAAAGCACAAGGCGGTGGCCGTCGGCTTGGGGCGTGATGTGTTCGACCTTGGCG
This sequence comes from Halomonas sp. GXIMD04776, assembly GCF_049808615.1. Classification (NCBI taxonomy): domain Bacteria; kingdom Pseudomonadati; phylum Pseudomonadota; class Gammaproteobacteria; order Oceanospirillales; family Halomonadaceae; genus Halomonas; species Halomonas sp. GXIMD04776. Next base: position 58,112 of record NZ_JBNCAN010000017.1, read on the forward strand.
GGGCAGTGCCAATCGAGTTCGAGTTCAGCAAGTCGCGCATGTAACACCTGACCCATCCAGGCATTCGGCACTACGTAACCCAAGGCCTCGACACCCAGCTCCTCCGCGGTGAGCCGTGTGGCACCCAGCCTGCTCTGCTCACTGACATGGATCATCGAAATGGACCGGGCCTGGCGAGCCATTTCGTCCCAGACGCCCAAGGTCTGGAAATGCCATCGGGACCCCTGTGCGATGGCGCTTGCTCGCGCGTCGAAACTGGGTTGATAGCCATCAAGGTCGGCCCTGGGCAATGCCGCTGCCTCGATCACCGCGACCCGCAGTCCTCTCGCCTGGATCAGCGGTGCGAGGGCACATCCCAGGCTGGCCCCGACGAGTCCGCCACCGACAATCGCGATATCCACTTGATGCCTGTGTGTCATGACTTATCCCGTGTAATCTATATTGACGTTACGTAAATTACGTATTGCCGATTTATATTAGCAATATAAAATTTAAAGTTGACCACAAAGACGTTGATTTCAGCCACCTGTCATCTCTTTTGTGCATGGTATCGTCATTAACGCCTGTCATTGCTCGTAATATTCGCCAAGGTCGCCGCCGGATGTGGCGGAAGCACAGGAGGTGTAACAACACCTTATTGCACGGTGCCATCGTCGGCCTGCTCCACCTGCGGATGGCCGGGGTGCTGCTCGGTATAAAGCAACATGGCCGCCATGCGCGCATGCTCCGTCAGGGCGAAAAGATCGTTCTCATTATCGGCGCTGTCGTCCAGCGCGAGCTCATCGATGCTCGCCAGGGTTTCCAGATCTTCGAGGGCTTCACGCAGGTTGGCCGACCAGGCATTTCGCGTCTCGACGCCGACTTCACCAACCACCTCCAGGAATCCCAGCGTCCACTCCTTCAGGCCCCGGGCACGTTCAGCCAAGGAAAACAGATCATCGGGAAGCAATGGCTCGTAATTGAGCTCGGGGGCAGAGAGGGCGTCCAGGGTCTGACGACGCCATCCCAGTAGCACCTGGGCATCTTCGCGCTCACGCGGCTGCTCGACACCCAATGCGGCGCTCACCTCTTCCAGCCACTGCTCCGCGGGCAGGTCATGAAGCGCCAGCTCGGCACTCAGCCGTCCATCGAGAAAGGCCGGCGATTGCAGACTGCCGTGGGCGAGAAACACATCGGCGACGCTGGAGAAGTCGTGCTGGTCGTTGATGATGGACATGCGCACTCCATAAGCATTGACGAGAAACGAACAGGCCGGCGACCGTGATCTGAGTTGCGTTGACCGGCCAATGCTGCCTCTCTATAGTGGCTCGAAACTGCTTTCATCTTACCGTATCGGGTCTGGTAATGACCCACTCTCCTCGGAGCCTGACATGACGGATGCCACACGGCCAACCACCGAGATTACGCTGCTTGGACGCTCCTATGTCATTGCCTGCCCACCGGAGCAGGAGGATGAACTCAACCGGGCGGCGCGCTATCTCGATCGTGCCATGCATGGCATTCATTCCCGGGGCAAGGTACTGGGTGCCGAGAAGATCGCCATTATGGCGGCGCTGAACATTACTCATGAGTTGCTGCATGCGATTGAGGAGCGTCGCGAGGATGAGGCCAGTCTAAGCCGCTTGAATGCGCGCCTGGGGCAGGCACTCAACGATGTTGAGAAAGGACGCTAAGGGCTAATAATCCAAACAGGCCTTTGGAGCAGCCTCCGGCTCTGTTAGGATTAAAGCGTTCCCTGGAATGTGCGCCAGTCGTTATAGTCCCTCGAGCCTATGCGCAGTACCCAGGGGGCCAATTGCTAGACAGACCCGTGTGCATGTCCGTGCGACGGAAAGCCTGACGGTCTGTCTGCGGCCACCCACCTTGAACCAGTGGGTTCAAGGGCCAGAACGACAGCGGCATTCTGGGGAACTCTATAGAATCCGTTCATGATCTAGCGAGTTAGAGCCAGACAAGGCATATTCGGACTAAAAAGCGGAGTTTACGAATAGTAAATGAACGTATTAAGGACGAATTTAGCGATGTATGACCGACACGCAGCAGGTCATGGACAGGTTCTTATTCATACCGCCTGATTGGTAGTACCTGCCTTGTCTGATTCATCGATATCGCAACATCAGCGCAAGGCGTTACGACGTGAACTACGCCGACGCAGGCGCTCATTGTCGGCAAGGGAGCAGCGTCAAGCATCGATGGCGCTCTGCCATCGGTTACGGCGTTTACCTGAAGTACAACGTGCTCGCCGTGTCGCCCTTTACCTGCCCAACGATGCTGAAATCGATGCCACCCCCCTGTTGAACTGGTTGCAGCGTCGCGGCGCCCATACCTACCTACCGGTTCTGCGTCCGCTTTGCGATAACCGCTTGTGGTTCGTGCATTATCACCCGGGCACACCCATGGTCTCTAATCGTTTCGGTATCCGGGAGCCCGACACCCGTCATGGAGCTCATCCCGCACGGCGGTTACCCGCCTGGGCGCTGGATCTGGTGTTGCTGCCACTGGTAGGCTTCGATGACGCGGGTAATCGGATGGGCATGGGCGGCGGTTTCTACGACCGAAGTTTTGCCTTCGTGCGCCATCGCCACCCCCGTCCCCGACTGATCGGTGTCAGTCATGACTGTCAACGTGTCGACTGCCTGCCGGTGGCGCCCTGGGACGTCCCCCTGGATGCCATCGTCAGTGACCGGCGCGTCATTCGTCCATGAGTCGGCTACACGGAGTCGGCCTTGAAGACAAAAACCGGTAGCCAGCACTAGGCCAGCTACCGGTTTTGAAGAATCGGATCTCACGCGCAGATGCAGCGTCGATAGGCGTCTGGATCGCTAAATACTTATTCACGATCTAGCGAATTAGTGGCAGACAAGGCGAAACCGGACTAAGAAGCAGAGTTTACTGATGTAAATGAGCATTCTGAAGACGGTTTTAACGCCATATGACCGACACGTAGCAGGTCGTGGGCGGGCTCGAAAGTTTAGCCCCCGACCACGGCTTGGGCATAGCCGGTCGCTACGATACCCAATACAAAGATAAGCACCAACGCCATGATCAAATCAGGTTTACGTTTCATGGCACAACAGCTCCGAAAAATTCCACATTACTGCCTTAATCGGCAGACTTGACTATAGGTCTACGGAAAAAGAATGACAATACGCTCTCGACATTTCTTTCACCGTAAACCCAAAGTAGAAAGCTATTGGCGTAAGCAACCCTTCATTCATATTTTTGCGGTTGGGAAGGCGCTTGCTGCCTGGTCACTTTCTGAATACAGAATAAGCCTAAAAATGTGAAACAAACGGTTGAATAGGCGCTCAAATCTATTTAATTAGCTATTACGACTATAAAGCCGGTCGGTATCTTCTTACGCCATGAATAAGCGATAGGCGACGTTGTCGCTTTCCTTCCAGTACCGATAGCCGATCTCATCGAAGTGCTCCTCGACATGGCCCCGATCGCCATTGGGAATCTGCATGCCCACCAACACACGCCCGTAGGCCGCGCCGTGATTGCGATAATGGAACAGCGAAATGTTCCAGTCCGCCGGCAAATGGGTAAGAAAGTTCATCAGGGCGCCGGGGCGCTCAGGAAACTCGAAGCGATAGACCTGCTCCTCGAAGTGTTCCCGAGGGCGTCCCCCTCCCAGATGGCGAATGTGCAGCTTGGCCAACTCATTGTCGGTCAGATCCTCCACCGGATAATCCGCCTCGCGCAACTTGCGAATCACCTCCTGACGATCCTCACCGCCGGGTTTGACCTGCACCCCAACGAAGATATGGGCACACTCCGGGTCGGCGTAGCGATAGTTGAACTCGGTGACCATGCGTTTGCCGATGATCTTGCAGAATCGCTTGAAGCTGCCTGGCCGCTCGGGGATGGTCACCGCCAGGATTGCCTCGCGCTGTTCACCAAGCTCGGTACGCTCTGCGATATGCTGCAGGCGATCAAAGTTGGTATTGGCACCGGAATTGATGCATAACAGCGTCTCGCCCTCGGCACCGGTCTGCTGCACATATTTCTTGAGTCCGGCCAGGGACAAGGCGCCGGAGGTCTCCGCCACTGCTCGGGTATCCTCGAAGATATCCTTGACCGCCGCGCACATCTCATCGGTATTGACAGTAATCACGTCATCGACCAGATCGCGCATGATGGCAAAAGGTGCCTCGCCGATCTGCGCCACCGCCACGCCCTCGGCGAATACCCCGACCTCCTTGAGCGTCACGCGCTTACCGGCCTCCAATGCCGCCTTGAGACAGGCGCTGTCCTCGGCCTCGACACCGATGACCTTGATCTCAGGGCGCAGGTACTTGACGTAGGCCGCCACCCCGGCGATCAGCCCACCACCGCCGACCGGCACGAAGATGGCATCGAGACGCCCGGCGTGCTGACGCAGGATTTCCATGCCGACCGTGCCCTGGCCGGCGATCACATCCAGGTCGTCGAAGGGTGGAACATAGGTATAACCGTGTTCTTCAATCAACTCCCGAGCATGGGCCAGCGCCTCGCTGAAGGCATCGCCGCGCAACACCACCCGCGCCCCCCGGGCCCGCACAGCCTGGACCTTGATTTCGGGGGTAATACGGGGCATCACGATGACCGCTTTCACCCCCATCAGTTTCGCTGCCAGCGCCAATCCCTGGGCATGATTGCCTGCGGAGGCGGCGATCACGCCCTTGGCCTTCTGAGCCTCGGATAACTGTGCCATGCGGTTATAAGCACCGCGAATCTTGAAGGAAAAAACCGGCTGAAGATCCTCGCGCTTGATCAGCACCTGATTGTTGAGTCGGCGCGACAAAAAAGGAGCGGAGGTAATGGGGGTTTCCCGGGCCGCTTCATAGACGCGAGCCTGGAGTATCTTCTTGACGGTATCTTCGAGCATCCTGATGTCCTGAAAGTCGTACAATGCGACGGCTGGCCGCCCCCCGAACCCCGATGTATCGGTGTCCGGAATGATGGGATCGCCTATAATGGCATTTTTCCCACTGGCCAACGAGTCTTCTAATGAATCAGGACGCTCTCAAGCGCGAGGTGGCGGCGGCCGCCATTGATGAAATTCGCCCCCTGCTGGCCAGGGATACCGTGATCGGTGTGGGCACCGGCTCCACGGCCAATCACTTCATCGACCTGCTCGCCGAATTGCGTCACGATTTTCAGGGCGCAGTGGCCAGCTCCCAGGCGACCGCGGAGCGTCTGAAGGGACATGGTATCGACGTCTTCGAGCTCAACCACGTTGGTAGCGTGCCGGTCTACATCGATGGAGCGGACGAGATCAACCCACATCTGGAAATGATCAAAGGCGGCGGCGCGGCCCTGACCCGGGAGAAGATCGCCGCCGCCTGCGCCGAACGTTTCATCTGTATCGCCGATGTCTCGAAGCGCGTCACCGTGCTGGGCGGCTTCCCTTTGCCTATCGAGGTGATTCCCATGGCGCGCTCCTACGTCGCCCGTGAACTGGTCAAGCGCGGCATCACGCCGGTCTATCGCGACGGCGTGGTCACCGACAACGGCAATCAGATTCTCGACTGCTACGACTTCCTGATCGAGGACCCTCAGCGGGTCGAGTTCGATCTCAACAACATCGTCGGCGTGGTGACCAACGGCCTGTTCGCTCACCGCTCCGCGGATGTGCTACTGCTGGGTTCCGATAGTGGCGTGGAGCGTTTGCTACGCCCGGAGTAAGTCATCACTTACGTGGGAGCAGGCGCTCCAGCCCCTTCAGGGTACGTTGTAGCGCTCCTCTGTTGGCGTCGATGGCAGCCAGCCCCGCTGCCGCCTGACGATGGCATTTCTCAGGATCATTCAGCAGCGCGATCAGCGCCTCGCCGAGAGCGGCGGCGTCTGCCACCTCCACCAGGGCCCCCGCCTCACGCAAGGGCTTGGCGACATCCTCGAAATTGGCAAGCGCCGGGCCGCTGAGTACCGGAATGCCCAGCGCCGCGGGCTCCAGCAGATTGTGCCCCCCGACAGGAACCAAACTGCCGCCGACGAAGGCGAGGTTAGCGGCGCCGTAGAGCGTTCTCAGCTCACCCATGGTGTCCCCGAGATACACTGTCGTATCGGCCTGAACCGCCTCTTGGCGGGAGCGTCTCGCCAACCGCTCGCCCTGACGCTGGCAGAGGGCGGCAACCGTATCGAAACGCTGGGGATGTCGCGGCACCAGGATCAACAAGGCGGACGGGTAACGCTCGCGCAACCTCTCATGGGCCATCAGTACCTGCTCATCCTCACCGGAATGAGTCGAGGCGGCGATCCACACGGGACGCTCCCCGAATTTTATGGGTAAGTACTCACTATCATCTGAAACACCGACAGGCAGGAAAATATCGAACTTGAGAGAGCCGACGACGGCCTTTCTCGAGACTGCCATGCCCAGGCTTCGAAAACGTTCGGCATCCTGCTCCGACTTGGCCGCCAGCCAATCGACCTTGCTGAGCGCATCCGCCATCAGTGCGCCGACCCGCCGATAGCCGCGCAACGCCTTGGCCGACAACCGCCCATTGACGACGGCTATCGGGATCCGCTGCCGGTGGCAGGCATGCAGCAGATTGGGCCACAGCTCGGTTTCGAAGAAGATCGCCATCTCGGGCCGAAGCCGGGCAATGAAACGACGCGTTGCTCCGGGGAAGTCCAGAGGAACGAAGTAATGACTCACTTCGCCTTCGAACAGCGATTTTACCTGCGACGCCCCGGTGGCTGTCATGGTCGTGATCACGAGACGATGGCCAGGATAACGCTCGAGTAACGATGCGATCAGAGGTCGCGCGGCCTGGACCTCCCCTACCGAGGCGGCATGTAGCCAGAGCCTGGGCTGCTCGGTCGATATAGTGATCAGTCCAAGGCGTTCACGGCGCGGGTTGGTGGGCACCCACTCACGCCACACGCGCCATACTATCAAGGGCGAAAGTAGATAAAGAACTGAACTGTAGAGCCAGCGCGCCCAAGGGTGGCGACGAATCTCGGACGCTTCATGCGCAGGCATCTAGCGCTCGCGATCGAGAATGGTCGTGATCATCGCGGTGGTCGAGACACCGTCCTCGAAATCCAGCACCCGGACTTCACCACCATTGGCGATGACCGCCTCCCCCCCGGCGATCTCTTCCGGCAGGTAGTCGCCGCCCTTGACCAGCACGTCCGGGAGCAACGCCTCGATCAGGCGCGCCGGGGTATCTTCCCGAAAGGCAACCACCCAATCCACCGCCCCCAGCCCGCTGAGCACCTGCATGCGGCGTTGCAACGGGTTGATAGGCCGGCGTGGTCCCTTGAGGCGGGCGATGGAGGCATCGTCATTGACCGCGACGATCAGGCGATCACCGAGTCGCCGCGCCTGCTCGAGGTAAGCGACGTGACCGGCATGCAGGATATCGAAACAGCCATTGGTCATGACCACCCGCTCCCCGCGGGCCTGGGCAGCCTTGACCGCTTCTATCAGCGCGGGCTCCTCGATCAGACCGAACTCGGCCAGCTTGTCGCCGTGTAGCGCGGTATACAGCTCGGCTACCGATAGGGTCGCGGTGCCGGGCTTGGCCACCACCAAGCCTGCGGCCAGATTGGCCAGGGTCATCGCCTCCGGATAGCCGTGTCCCGCCGCCAGCGCCAGCCCCAGCACGCCGATCACCGTATCGCCGGCACCGGTGACATCGAAGACTTCCCGAGCGTGAGTCGGCAGATGCAACGGCGTGTGATTCTCGCGAATCAGGGTCATGCCCTTCTCGCTGCGGGTGATCAGCACTGCCTCGAGATCCAGTTCGCTGCGCAGGCGCTCACCTTTCTCGGTCAATTCCGCATCGTCGCGGCAGGGTCCGACCACGGCCTCGAATTCACCGATGTTGGGGGTGATGACACTGGCGCCCCGATAACGCCGGAAGTCTGTGCCCTTGGGATCAACCAGCACGCGCTTGCCCCGGGCACGAATCGCTGCGATCAACTCTTCGACCCGGTTGAGAGTGCCCTTGCCATAATCGGAGAGGATGACCACATCGATATCGGGAAGTACCGTCTCGACCCGCTCGAGCAACTCCCTAGTATCGATATCGGCCACATTTTCCTCGAAATCGAGGCGAATCAATTGCTGGTTACGACTCATGACTCGCAGCTTGGTAATCGTTGGTATTACGGCGCTGCGCTGAAAGTAAACGCTTACTTCGGCATCTTCTAGACGTGACGTGAGCAAATCCGCGTTGCTGTCATCCCCCACCAAGCCCGCCAGTGCCGCATGGCCACCCAAGGAGGTAATATTGAGCGCCACGTTGGCGGCGCCCCCAGGACGGTCCTCGGCTTCGCCTACGCGCACCACCGGCACCGGAGCCTCGGGGGAGATACGCGAGGTACCGCCATGCCAGTAGCGATCGAGCATGACATCGCCGACAACCAGTAGGCGGGCCTGTTCCAGGGCGGTCAGATCAAACTTCATTGCGTGACTCCGGAGTCATGGCATCAGGGCGTGATGCAAGCAGCGTATCGAGGCGTTCGATGACATCATCGGCCTGGATCAGCGACATCGCATCCGGATGGCGGACACGATCGCCCCAGTTGATCTCGTCGAGCTGCTTGTGCATATAGGTACGCACCGCCTCGGGATAGCGATTGACGACATAGTCGCGCCAACAGTAAGGCGCCGCACGCTCCGGATTGGTGGTCGCGTAAAGCCCCACGGTCGGGGTACCCAGCGCATTCGCCATGTGTACCGGTCCCGAATCCGGCGCCACCACGGCGCGGGCTCCCTTGATCAGCGCCAGCAAGCCCTTGAGTGAACTCTTGCCGATGGCATCAATCACCGCCTCGGGAACGGTCAGCGCGCGGATGCGTTCACCCATTTCCCGCTCTTGGGGGCTACCCCCCCCACTGATCAGGGTCTTCAAACCATGTTGATTCCATACATGCTCAATAACCGTCGCATAGCCCTCTGCCGACCAGTTACGGAAATTACGCAGGCGTGGATTGGCGCAGGGACTCACCAGTACATAAGGCGAGTCAGCGGTAAGTCGTCTCGCTTCGCCATGGGCCGTCTCGGGTATCGGCAGGTTCCATTCAAGATGGTTGGTGTTGATCGAATCGACTCCCAAGGCGCGGGCGAAATCCATGAAGGATTCGAGCACATGGGCCTTGGGGTGCGCCGCCAACTGCCGATGCGTGAACCAACGCTGCCAATCCTTGGAGCGTGCCTTGTCGTAACCGATACGCACGTTCGCCTTGAGCCCCAGAGAGAGCGCACTGGCCCGCAGCGCCTGTTGCATGTGCAATAGCACATCGAACCGGGTATCGCCAAGCTCACGCCACAGTTTTCGCATGCCCGCAAATCCGCTGGCCTTGTCATAGACGACGAACTCGACCCCGGACAGGCCAGAAAGTAGACTGTATTCTCCCGTGCCGATGATCCAGGTAATACGCGCCTCAGGCCACTGACGCTGTAGCGCACGCACGGTAGGAACCAGATTGCAGACATCGCCCAGCGCGGAGAGTCGTAGCACGCAAATATGCGCAGGACAGGCAGGCAGAGGATGCTTCATGCGGTTGGTGACACTCCAGTTGGGCAAGGAATACATTTTATATGATGCAGGCATTCTATGGGACGCGACAGGCACGTCACAAATCGCCACTGCTCACCCGACACCCGTCACCCCCGATCCGGCCTGGTTCAAAGCCGGTTTCTGGCAGGCGCGCGGTGCGGTGATCGGTCAGGCGCCGGGGCGAGGCACCAGCCTGTTCGTCGATGCCTCGAGCGTCACTTCCGGCACGGCCCCCGGCGAGGCGCAGTGGGTGCTGCGTGGCTACCACCGAGGCGGCCTGGTGGCACGTGTCACTACCTCCCGCTATATCTGGCTAGGACTTGAACGTACCCGGGCCTTTCGTGAATTGCGCCTGACCGCCCTGCTATACGAAAAGGGATTGCCCGTTGCACAGCCAGTGGCCTCCTTGGTGCGGCGTGTCGGGCCTATCTATGAGGCCGCTCTGCTCACGGCACGCATCAAAAATGCCCGCGCCTTGGCGGAGGTATTGCCTCAGGCGGATAAAGCATTGCTTATACGGGTAGGCAGGACCATTCGGCGCTTTCACGAGGCCGGTCTCGATCATGTCGACCTCAATGCGCGTAACCTGCTCATCACGCCCGACGAGCAGGTCTGGCTGATCGATCTGGATCGCTGCCGTTTGCGGCGCCCCGGACGTTGGCAACAGTCCAACCTGCAACGTCTCGCGCGCTCGCTGACAAAATTTTCATCCAATGACACCGACCGCCACTGGCCACCCTTGTTACAGGGCTACCGTCAACCGTAATGAGCGAATCATCCTCCATGTCCGATTCTTCTCGCCCCCATTTCCGACAGCGTCTGCGAGCCAGCCTTGCCTTTGCACTGGTCAACCTGGTGCTGGTCTGGCTGATTGCCCTGCGTTACACGCCCTACCTGGAAGTCCCCGATGATGTGCTGGGCATCAGCTATCTGATTCTGACCTGGATGGGCCATTTCGCCCTGCTTACTCTTCTGGCTTGGCTACCCCTCGGCCTGCTGGCACTGGTATTGCCTCGTCGCACCCTCTGGCTACCCGCTGCCTTGCTGGCCTCGGCAGGCTTATGGCTATTGCTGCTCGACACCGGGGTCTATGCCCAATATCGCTTTCATATCAACAACTTCATGGTATCGCTGTTTCTCGATGACAAGAACGGCGACATCTTCAGTTTCCCGCTTTCCACCTGGCTCATCGTCGGCGGTATAGCCCTGGTACTCCTGCTCGCCGAGGCCTGGCTGGCGGCACGCCTGTTCGCCTCGCCACGGGTCCAGCGCTTGCCTTTATGGCGCGGTGTCACCTTGCTGATGATGGCGATGATCGCCAGCCACGCCCTCCATGTCGTCGCCGATGCCCGCTATCGCACGAGCGTCACCCAGCAGGTAGGGATCTTTCCGCTGCTGTTCCCGGCCACCGCCAAGGACTTCATGGAAGAACATGGCTGGCTCGATCCGCGTGCTGCCCGGGCGGCTCGTGTTGATCTAAACAAGCAAAGCCCCGACACCCTGCAGTGGCCGAGAACGCCGCTTAGCTGTTCACCCCAGGACGATCAGCCCAATGTACTGTTCATCGTCATCGACTCCTGGCGTTACGACGAATACGGCCCCGAGAACACCCCGGCGATGTACGACGCCCTGGCCGACGAGGGTCGGCGCTATGCGGATCACTTCAGCGGCGGGAATGCGACACGCACAGGAATCATGAGCCTGTTCTACGGGCTGACGGGTAATTATTATCGGCTTTTGCAGGATACACAGACCCCGGCGCTGCTGATCACGCAACTTCAGGAGCAGGGCTATGAGATGGGTATCTTCAGCTCCGCCAGCCTGGATAGCGTCGGGTTCGACCGTTCGGTATTTGCCTCGATTCCCGAACTGCGGCCGGCCGCCGAAGGCGACACGCCGGTCGTTCGCGATCGCAACATGACCGAGGCATGGCTCGAGTGGCAGGCCTCACGTCAGCGTGACAATGCCAACGCTCCCTGGTTCAGCCTGCTGTTCTACGATGCGCCTCACGGCTATGCGGTACCCGACGACCTGGAGGTTCCCTTCGAACCTGCGGCCGAGTCGATGGATTATCTAAAGCTTGGACCGGAAACAGACCCCACGCCCTATCGCAATCTGCACCGCAATGCCGTCTATTTCGACGATCAGCTGATCGCCAGGGTCATCAAAGAGCTCCAGGACAACGGTGAATGGGATAACACCGTGCTGGTCGTTACCGGCGATCACGGTCAGTCGTTCAACGACTTCGGCAAGAACTACTGGGGGCACAACAGTCACTTCGCCCCGCCCCAGACCCGGGTGCCGTTGATTCTTCACGGACCGGGCATCCCCGCCGGCGAGCACGACGGTACCACCAGCCATCTGGATGTGGCGCCGACGCTGATGCGTCATGTCCTGGGTTGCTCCAACCCCTTCAGCGATTACAGTCATGGGCGTGATCTGCTCGACTCAACGTTGGACCATGATTGGGTGTCGGCCAGCAGCTATCTCGACCTAGCCGTCATCGAACAGGATCGCATCACGGTGATCGATGGCGCCGGGGGTTGGAAAGTGGTCGATCATCAGTTGGCGCCTCAGGAGAAGACGATCTCGCCGGCAGTATTCGAGGCCATGCAGGCGCTCAAACAGTTTTATCCCGAGTAAATCGAGTAGATGTTCAATGACCAATATCACCGGTGTCGTCATTACACTGAACGAAGCTGCCAACATCGAAGCCTGTCTGGTCTCGCTGGCACGGGTGTGCGATGAGTTGATCGTCGTCGACTCGGGCTCGACGGACGCCACCCGCCAGCTCGCCGAACAGTCAGGTGCGCGGGTGATTGAACAACCCTATCTGGGCGACGGGCCGCAGAAGAATGTCGGTCCGGCCCAGGCAAGCCACCGCTGGGTATTGTCCCTGGACGCAGATGAGCGTTTGAGCAAAGAGGCCATTCAAGCAATCGAACAGCTCGACCTGGAAAAATGCGAATACGATTCTTTCGCATTTAGGCGCCGCAACCATCTGGGCTCGCGCTGGATCAAGACCTGCGGCTGGTACCCGGACTACTGCGTGCGATTGTTCGATCGTGAACGCACGGGCTTCTCCGATAGTCGACAGCACGCCTCGGTCAACGCTGCTAAGGCGGCCCGGCTGGAAGCGGATATCGAGCACTACTCCTTCGCCAACCTCAGCGAGCTTTTCACCAAGGCCAGCGGTCGCTTCTCCAGTCGCGCCGCCAAGATCATGTACCTCAAGGGCAAGCGTGCCAGCTCTTTATCGCCCTTCTTGCACGGCACTAATGCCTTTCTGCGCAAATATATCTTCCAGCGCGGCTTCACCTCCGGCCTCGATGGTGTTTCTGTGGCACTCTCTGCCGCCGTGAATGCCTATCTCAAGTACGCCAAGCTGCTGGAATTGCAGCGTGATTCTCAGGTTCGCGACGCCGAGGACTTCGATCGGATATGGTAGCGACCGCGTCAGCGAGACCCCATGTTCGCCACGTCAATCTGGCCCGCGGCTTTCGCGGTGGCGAACGTCAGACCGAGCTGTTGATACGGGCACTGGCAAAACAGGGCATCCGCCAGAGCCTGGTGTGTCGCCGCGACTCACCGCTGCGTGACGAACTCGTGGATCTCGATATCACCCTGATTGCCGCCAATCATCAGCTCGCCGGCCACTTCGCCGCCGAACGAGCCGATATCGTGCACGCTCACGAGGCCAAGGCCGTGCATTGGGCCTTTGTACAGCAACGCCTGCGTGGCACGCCCTATCTGATCACGCGGCGGGTGCCTCAACCGGTCAAGAACAAGCCATTCAACCGCCTGGCCTATCGCGGAGCATCCTTTGCGGTCGCCATCTCATCGGTGATCGAGCAGCATCTACGCGAGCGTAACTGGTGCTCGGTCACGCGCATTCCCAGCGCCCTGGCACATTTACCTAGCGATCCAGATAGAGTCGCCGCCCTGCGCCAGCGTTTTCAAGGGCGACGCGTCGTGGGTCACATCGGCGCGCTGGTCGATCGTCATAAGGGCCAACGTCTGTTGATCGAGGCCGCCCGCTTGCTGCAGGAAAGCTATCCCGATCTACTGTTCTTGTGCCTGGGTAAAGGAGAAGACGAGGCCGCTCTCAAGCGCGAAAGCGCCGATCTTGACAACCTGATCTGGGAAGGCTTTCACGATAATGTCGGCGACTACCTGCAAGTGATGGATCTGTTCGCGTTCCCCTCGCGCAATGAAGGCTTGGGGTCGATTCTGCTCGACGTCATGGATCATGGCGTGCCGATCGTAGCCGCCGATGTGGATGGCATCCCCGACATCGTGATTCACGATCATAGCGGCTGGCTGATCCCTCCCGGAGATGCCTCTATGCTGGCGAAAGCGATCGTGCAGCTAATCGATGCCCCCAGACTGCGCGAACAGCTAGCACAGGAAGCACGCCAACGCCTTGAGGACTTCACCCCCCGGGCCATGGCCGATGCGTATCTGGCCCTGTATCGCCGTATCTGTCCAATATGATGTTTCGACGTTGGTGCCTGGCATCCAGCTATATGGATGCTATGACAAGCTTGGGTCAGGCTTGTTAAGCTTCAGGTATCTGCGAAAGGACTCAACGGCAATGCCGATCAGTACCCCTGTCGTCCGCTGGCTGGTGTTGAGCCATCTTGGACTGTGTTTGGGCTATGCCATTACCACCGTGCTGGCCCTCCCCCATTTTCTGACGCTGGCGGTTCTTGCCGCCTGGCTGGTGCTGGCCTGGGGTTTTCGTTGGGGCACGCCCTTTTATGCGCGTCCGCCACGAAAGACCTGGCCCTGGTGCCTGTTGCCCCTGGCACTGTGGTGGCTGGGTATTTATGTCACCGACAGTTACGGTCAGGTCGATGTTGGCGCCATTCTATTTCATCTCCAGGCCGGTGTCGCCGAGCATGGCGGCACCGGTCGCATCCTGATCGCCATTTTGCATACCCTGGCCGGCATCCTGATGCTGATCGCCTTTACCTGGCTGGTACGCAACGATCGTCGCTGGCGACTCCTGGAACGCATCCTGATGTTGTTTCTACTGGCGCTCAATCCCCTGCTATACGGTTTCTCATTGCAGGGCGCGGCTATCGTTGCCGAGGATGGCGCCTGGCTCGATAGGCGCTACATACCACCCACCATCGAAGCAGCGCCGGAGACATTGCCCAATCTGATTATCCTGTACCTGGAAAGCATCGAAGGCACCTACGCCGACGATTCGCGCTTCGGTAACGTCTATGACGACCTAAGGGCGCTAGGCGAACGCGGGGTGGTGTTCAAGGGAGTACGTCAAAGCGAGAATACCGGCTGGACGATGGCCGGCATGATCGCCAGTCAGTGTGGTACACCGCTGATGCCCGCCGGGCTGATCCATGACAACCAATTCGAACCTCTGGAGCATGTACTGCCCGGGGTCAATTGCTTGGGCGATCTGCTCTCGACCCAAGGGTATCGTCAGTTGTTCATGGGGGGGGCCAGTCTGGAATTTGCCGGCAAGGGGCTATTCTACAAGGATCACGGTTTCGACCGTGCCCTCGGCCGCCACCAGCTCGAACCGCGGCTGGAGGACCCAACCTATGTCAACAGCTGGGGAGTGAACGACGACTCCCTGCTCGACATGGCGGTGGAAGAAGTCGACGACTTGGCAAGTCATCCCGGACCCTTTGCTTTCGTTGGCATGACCCTTGCGGGACATCCCCCCTACGGCTATCCGGCCAAAAGCTGTCTGGAGCGTCAGGGTGAATTCGATGGTGTCGATATTCTTTACTCGGTGCAGTGTAGCGCCTGGCTGGCTCGTCGCTTCATCGAGCGCCTGGAGGCGCGTGGTCTGCTCGAGAACACCCTGGTGATGGTGGCAAGCGATCATCTGTCGATGAAAAACTCGGCCTGGCAACAACTGATCGCAGGACCGCGAGAGAATACTCTGATCATGTTCGGCAATGGTCTGGAGCAGCAAAGGATCTATCGCGAGGCCACCACCGTGGATATCCTGCCCACGCTACTCGAAGCCATGGGCTTCACCATCCCCTCCCATCGGGCCGGGCTAGGGGCCTCGCTACTCTCGCCGGCCCAGACACTGGTCGAACGCCATGGCCTGGAGGCCATCAATACCCGCATGCTGGAAGAGCGTGAGCTACAACTGCGGTTATGGCAGAAAACCCAGGACAAGCCCTCTCCAAGCGACTGAGCAGGTGCCCCTACGCATCTTCCAGCTGCACCGCCTTTAGCAGGCGATCCGGAGAGATCAGTTGCAGACAATGGGTGTGCCCCAATGGACAGTGGCGCTTGAAACACGGCGAGCAGGTCAGCGCCAGGGTATGAATGCTGGCATTATCGGTCAACGGTGGCGTGTAGCGTGGTGTAGAAGAGCCATAGATGGCCTGCACATGAGTTCCCACGGCGGAGGCCACATGCATCAAGCCCGAATCATTGGTCACCACCTGACGACAATCCGCCAGCAGATCCACGGCGTCCGCCAGCCGTGTCTTGCCACATAGATTGTGGGCGTGGGCCAGTTCAGTGGTGATCGCCTCCCCCGCCGCGACATCCTTGGGACCGCCCAACACTCGGATTTCATAGCCGTCGCCTACCAGCTGCTCGGCTAGACGGCGAAAATGCGCCAGCGGCCACTGCTTGGCGGGGCCGTATTCCGCACCGGGCATCATGCCGATAGCCGGCCGCTCGCCCACACCCTGAGTTGCCTTGAGCGTCGCCAGGTTGTCGTCATCGATCTCCAGTCGCGGCGCGGGAATGGCAAAGTCGCCGCTCCGAGCTCCTGCCTCCGGCAAACCCAGCGACACAAACCGCTTGACGGTTTGATCGAGCACCGTCTTGTCCAGCCGACGACGCTCGGTGAGCAGCACCAGACGCTGCTCCCCGGTGAAGCCGACTCGCTGCGGAATGCGTGCCAGAAAAGGCACCAGCGCCGACTTCCAGGAACGCGGCAGTACGATGGCACGATCGAAGCGCCCCTTGAGACTGCGGGCAATACGGCGGCGCGCGCCCCAACCGAACTCCCCGTGCTTGACGTCCAGGGCAATCGCCTCATCGACCTCGGCCATGCGCCCCAGAATCGGCTGAGACCAGGCCGGGGCCAGCACCCCGATCCAACAGTCGGGGTAGCGACTCTTGAGCATCTTGAACAGGCTCTGCGCCATGACCATATCGCCAACCCAGGAGGGCCCGACCACCAGAATACGCTCACCGTTTGGCTGTGTCGGATCAACCATTCAGCCACTCCAGATAAGCGCGAACTCCTTCGGCCACGGTCTTGAATTCGGCGTCGTAACCCACCTCTCGCAGCCGCGAAATATCGGCACGGGTATAACTTTGATAGCGTCCCTTGAGCTCCTCCGGAAAGTCAATGTACTCGATTCGACCCTGTATCCCCTGGGTACGGCCGTAGTAGTCGATGACGCTCTCGGCGATGGCCTTGAACGGCTCGGCCCGACCGGTGCCCAGATTGAAGATACCGGAATGCTCCGGATGATCGAGGAACCAGAGATTGACCGCTACCGCATCGCCCACATAGACGAAATCGCGGCTCTGCATCCCCGCCTCGAAACCGTCCCAGGCACCGAACAGTCGTGGATTCTGGCCTTGGCAAACCTGGGTATGATGATGGTAGGCCACACTGGCCATCTTGCCTTTGTGCTGCTCCCGGGGACCGTAGACATTGAAGTAGCGAAAGCCCACCACCTGACTGGTCAGGCTGTGCCAATGTTGACGCACGTACTGATCGAAGAGCAGCTTGGAGTAGCCATAGACATTGAGCGGCTTTTCATGCTCCGGCGCTTCAAAGAAGACATCGCTCCCCCCGTAGGTCGCTGCCGAGGAAGCATACAGCAACGGGATACCACGCCGCTGACACAGATGGAACAACACCTTGGAATACTCGAAATTGTTTTCGAGCATGAACTTGCCATCCCATTCGGTCGTATCCGAACAGGCGCCTTCGTGAAAGATCGCCTCGATGGGGGGCAATCGCTCGCCGGCATCGCCATGCAATTCTGCCCGAGCCCGGCGAAGAAACTCGTGCTTATCCAGATAGTCGCCCAGGCTACAATCCGCCAGGTTGACGAACTTGGTTCCGTCGGTCAGATCGTCGACCACCAGTACATCCTGATGGCCTCTCGCGTTGAGCGCCTTGACCAGATTGGCACCAATGAACCCGGCACCGCCTGTCACTACGATCATGATGTGGCCTCTCTTTTCATTCGGTATCGACGAGCTTGGCTTTTTATCAGCACCAGCGACGCCATCTTGTCCTCACTCGCCGTCGAGCCATTTCGACGCCGCGCCTATAACCGCTTTGCTGCTGATTGTATACTTGACGGCTCATGAATTCATGGCCAACGGTGCTTCACCCATGACACAGTCGCCACCCCACGTGGAAACTTTCCAGGGTCTGATTCTCGCCCTGCAGCAGTACTGGGCCGAACAAGGCTGCGTAATTCTACAGCCACTGGATATGGAAGTCGGCGCCGGCACCTTTCATCCGGCAACCTTCCTGCGTTCCATCGGCCCCGAGAACTGGAACGCCGCCTACGTCCAGCCTTCACGCCGTCCAACCGATGGCCGCTATGGCGAAAACCCCAATCGCCTTCAGCACTATTACCAGTTTCAGGTCGTCATGAAGCCCTCCCCTGTCGACTTCCAGGCGCTCTACCTGGGCTCCTTGGAACGACTGGGGCTCGACCCGCTGATCCACGACATCCGTTTCGTCGAGGACAACTGGGAATCGCCGACGCTTGGCGCTTGGGGATTAGGTTGGGAAATCTGGCTCAATGGCATGGAGGTCACTCAGTTCACTTACTTCCAGCAGGCCGGCGGTATCGAGTGCTATCCGGTCACCGGCGAGCTGACCTACGGCCTGGAACGCATCGCGATGTATCTCCAGAACGTCGATAGCGTCTACGATCTGGTATGGGCGATCGCGCCGGATGGTACTCGGGTTCGCTACGGTGACGTCTACTTGCAGAACGAGCGTGAGCAGTCTACCTACAATTTCGAGCACGCCAACGTACCCGCCCTGTTTGCCCAATTCGATCATCTCGAGGGTGAATGCGCCAAGCTGCTCGAGGCCCAACTGCCCCTTCCCGCCTACGAGATGGTGCTCAAGGCCTCGCACACCTTCAACCTGCTCGATGCACGCCACGCTATCTCGGTGACCGAACGTCAGCGCTATATTCTGCGCGTACGCACCCTGGCGCGGGATGTTGCCCACGCCTATTTTCAATCGCGCAAGATGGCTGGCTTTCCTTTAGCCAGCGAGGATCTGCGTCAAGAATTACTGGCTGAAGAGCCGCTTGCCGAAAAGGGAGGCGTTTGAGCATGGCTTTCAACACCCTGCTTGTCGAACTAGGTGTCGAAGAACTTCCTCCCGGCGCCATTGACGCCCTCTCGGATGCGTTTGCCGCAGGTATCGCCGAGGGTTTGCGTGAGGCCGGAGTCGACTTCGCCGATGTGCACGCCTATGCCACTCCCCGCCGGCTGGCGGTACAGATTCGTGAGCTTGCTGACAAGCAACCCGATAGAGAGATCGAACGCCGAGGCCCTGCCCTCAATGCGGCTTTCAAGGATGGCGAACCCACCAAGGCAGCGATTGGTTTTGCACGCTCCTGTGGTGTCGATGTCGAGCAGTTGATACACCTGGAAACCGACAAGGGCACCTGGCTCGGTTATCGATTCACACAGAGCGGCGAGACGATCGACGCGCTCCTGCCGGATATCATCGCCAGGGCTGTAGACAATCTGCCAGTACCCAAATACATGCGCTGGGGTGCTTCCCGGACCGAATTCTCGCGTCCGGTGCATTGGTTGGTCGTGCTTTATGGCAGCGATGTGGTCGATGCCTGCGTGCTGAATCTCAATGCGGGCCGTGATACCCGAGGCCATCGCTTTCATGCTCCGGAACCCATTGCGCTGGCCCACGGCGAGGATTATCTGAACGCACTGGAAGATGCCTATGTGCTTGCTGATCGGCAGCAGCGCCGTGAGCGTATTCGTCAACAGGTGCTTATCCAGGCCGAGTCCCAGAAGGCCACGGCGGTCATCGACGAGGCGTTGCTTACCGAGGTCAGCGGTCTGGTGGAATGGCCCGTAGCGCTGACCGGCGGCTTCGATGCGCGCTTCCTTGACATACCTGCCGAGTGCCTCATCTCGTCGATGAAGGCCAACCAGAAGTACTTTCATCTGCTTGATGACTCCGGCAATCTCCTGCCAGCCTTCATCACCATCGCCAATATCGATAGCCGCGATCCTCGCCAAGTCATCGAGGGGAACGAGAAGGTCATTCGCCCACGCCTGGCAGATGCCGCCTTCTTTTATGAGGTCGATCTCAAGCGGAGCCTTGCCTCACGTCGCGAGAATCTGACGAGTGTGGTCTTCCAGCAGCAGCTCGGTACCCTCGCCGACAAGGCTAACCGCACCGACGCTCTGGCCCGCCATATTGCCGAACGCATCGGTGGGAATAGTGACCACGCGGGACGTGCCGCTCAGTTGGCAAAGTGTGATCTTGTCACCGAGATGGTGCTGGAATTCCCCGAGTTGCAGGGCATCATGGGCCATTATTACGCCCGCCATGATGGTGAGCCCAAGGACGTGGCCCAGGCATTGCAGGAACAGTACTTGCCGCGCTTCGCCGGTGATCTAATCCCCCAGACATCTACGGGTCAGGCACTGGCGTTAGCGGATCGCCTGGACACCTTGGTCGGAATCTTCGGCATCGGCCAACGCCCCAGCGGTACCAAAGACCCGTTCGCACTCCGCCGTGCAGCCATCGGCGTACTCAACATCATGATCAAGGCAGAACTCGATCTTGATTTACGTGAGTTGCTTGAACAGGCGGCGGCTCAACATCCTGCATTGCCCCATTCTCAAGGCCTGGTTCCCGAGGTGCTCGACTATATGCTCGATCGCTTCCGGGCCTGGACTCAGGAAGAAGGCATCGCTGTCGAGGTATATCTGGCCGTACGTGCTCGCCCAATCACCCGCCCCCTGGACTTTGCCCGTCGCATACGGGCTGTCCACGCCTTCAGCCAGCACGAAGAAGCCGACGCCCTGGCAGGCATCAACAAACGGGTTTCCAACATCCTGGCAAAGCGGGATTCGGAGAAATCAGCATCAGTTGACCCTGTCTTGCTGCAGGAGAACGCCGAGAAGAGCCTGCACGAGGCGTTAAAGGACAAACGCGCACAAGTGGCGCCATTGTTTGCTCAAGCTCGCTATAACGAGGCATTGGACGCTCTAGCTACCCTTCGCGATCCTGTCGACACCTTTTTCGATCAGGTCATGGTCATGGCCGACGATGAGGCGGTTCGGAGTAATCGACTAGCGCTTCTGACGGACTTGCACAGCCTCTTTCTTGAAGTGGCGGATATTAGCGAACTGCAGCAGTAGTGTCTGTTAACTCTTCTCGTATCCAGAGGCCGGCAAGTTGCCGGCCTTTTTTGGCTTCATGTTTCACGTGAAACCATGGAAATCAGCCCTGATTTCTCATCTTGTTTCACGTGAAACATCGCACTAGACTCAACCACCCATCCACATAGCGTTTCAAGCCATGGCGTTGACACCACAGCAATTGATCATTCTTGACCGGGACGGGGTGATCAACGAAGACTCCGATCAGTACATCAAGTCTCTGAAGGAATGGAAGCCCTACCCACAGGCGATTGACTCTATCGCTCGTTTGTCCAATGCGGGCTGGGCCATCGCAATCGCCACGAACCAATCAGGCATCGCCAGAGGCTATCTTACGGAAGATACCCTCGCCCAGATTCATCACGCGATGCTTGAACTGGTGCAGAGGGCGGGCGGAAATATTGCGCACATTGCCTATTGCCCACACGGACCAAACGATGCATGCGATTGCCGCAAGCCTCGAGCAGGATTGCTTAGACAGATTCGTCACGCACTCGGGCTAAAGAACCTTGATGGTGCCTGGCTGGTGGGAGACAGCATGCGCGACTTGCAAGCGGGCGCTGCCATGGGGTGCCGTCGTGTTTTGGTGCGGACGGGCAAGGGAGCAAACACAGAGTTGAATGAGCGACTCAATAATATCTTGGTATTTAATGACCTATCTGAATTCACTGAATACCTGCTACAGCACTGAGGCGCGTGAATCACGGGCTCCCATTTCAACTTAGTAATAAATAACCCGGCATAAGAGCCGGGTTATTTATTCAGAAGCACCTAATAGATACTAGGCAATATTTTTAGCCAGAATAGATGTTTCACGTGAAACATCACACATCCAGATTGGCTACTAGTGCGTTTTGCTCAATGAAGAAACGCCGAGGCTCGACCTCGTCACCCATCAGCGTATTAAACATCATGTCTGCTGCAACCGCATCTTCGATAGTGACCCGTAGCATGCGGCGCGTTTCCGGATCCATGGTAGTTTCCCAAAGCTGATCCGGATTCATTTCCCCTAGGCCTTTATAGCGCTGAATCGATAGTCCACGCTGTGCCTCCAACATCAGCCATTCCAGTGCCTCGTAGAAGGTCTTGACAGGCTTGCTACGCTCACCTCGTGCCACATAAGCACCCTCCTCAAGCAAATCATTCAACGCCTCACCAAGAGCGGCCATGGCTCGATAATCGACACTTTGGAAGAAATCCAGTCCCCAGACGTAATCCGTCGTAACACCATGAGCCGTGAGTGCAACACCCGGTAGATAGATGCCCCGCTCAGAGTCTTCATGCAACTGGAAGATATGCCGTGGCCCTCCCTCGTGGGCGATCAACGAATCCATTTCTCCTTGCAGAAGCTCGATCCAATTCTGCATGGTTACACGATCCTGCAGACTAGTTTCTCCATCGAGAGTAGCAGCATGCACGATTTTGCGTAACACCTCGCGCGGGTATACACGTGACAAGCGGTCAATTCGCTTCATCACATCGCGATATTGATCGACCAATGATTCCAGCTGGCTTCCGGCGATGCCTGGGGCATCCGCATTCACATACAGCTTGGCTCCATCCAAGGCTGTGTTCGTCAAATAATCGATCATTGCCTGCTCATCCTTGAGATACATTTCCTGCTTACCGCGCTTGATTTTGTACAAGGGAGGCTGGGCGATGAACACGTGTCCTCTTTCGATCAGCTCAGGCATCTGGCGGAAAAAGAAGGTCAGCAGCAGAGTGCGAATGTGCGAACCGTCTACGTCCGCGTCGGTCATAATGATGATCGAATGGTAGCGTAGCTTGTCGGGATTGAATTCCTCACGCCCTATCCCGCAACCCAACGCGGTAATCAGAGTCCCCACTTCCGCGGAAGAGAGCATCTTATCGAAGCGTGCCTTCTCGACATTGAGGATTTTACCCTTGAGCGGCAAGATCGCCTGGGTGCGACGATCGCGTCCTTGCTTGGCACTGCCGCCGGCGGAATCGCCCTCTACAAGATAGAGTTCAGAGAGGCTAGGGTCCTTCTCCTGACAGTCGGCGAGCTTTCCGGGCAGCCCCGCGATATCCAGCGCGCCCTTACGCCTTGTCATGTCTCGTGCCTTACGTGCTGCTTCACGAGCGCGCGCCGCATCGATCATCTTGTTGACGATAGATTTGGCTTCATTGGGACGTTCGATCAAATAATCCGAGAAGTTTCGCCCTAATTCCTGTTCGACGGCGGTCTTGACCTCCGAGGAAACAAGCTTTTCCTTAGTCTGCGAAGAAAATTTCGGGTCCGGCGCCTTTACCGAAATAATAGCCGTTAATCCTTCCCGGGCATCATCGCCAGAGGTATTGACCTTGGCCTTCTTGAGCAGCCCTTCCGCTTCAATGTAATGGTTTAGCGAGCGTGTCAATGCGGCACGGAAGCCTGCGAGATGCGTACCACCATCACGCTGCGGTATGTTGTTGGTATAACAGAAAATATTTTCGGAAAAGGTGTCATTCCACTGCATCGCCACTTCCACGCCAATACCATCTTCTCGCTGTGTATCGAAATGGAAAACGGGATTCAGCGTTGTCTTGTTGGTGTTGAGATGATCGACAAAAGCCTTCAACCCCCCTTCGTAATGAAACAGTTCCTCTCGTCCGCTGCGCTCATCGATTAGGCGTATCGCAACTCCGGAATTCAGAAAAGAGAGCTCACGCAGCCGTTTGGCCAAGATATCGTAATGAAACTCGATATTGGCGAACGTTCGTGTGGAAGGGCGGAAGTGTACTCGAGTTCCACTCTTTTCAGTTTTTCCAACAACAGCGAGTGGGGCTTCCGGCACCCCATATCGATAGATCTGTTCGTACACGTCACCCGCGCGCCAAATGGTTAGCTTCAATTCTTCCGAGAGGGCGTTAACCACCGAAACACCCACCCCATGGAGCCCACCGGACACCTTATAGGAATTATCATCGAACTTTCCTCCGGCATGCAAAACCGTCATGATCACTTCTGCCGCCGAAACACCTTCGCCCGAGTGAATGTCGGTCGGAATGCCCCGGCCATTATCGCTAACAGTAATGGATTCATCCGGGTGTATGACCACTCTTATTTCGCTACAGTGTCCTGCTAGCGCTTCGTCGATGGAGTTGTCCACGAGCTCGAACACCATATGATGCAGTCCGGTACCATCGTCGGTATCGCCGATATACATCCCAGGACGTTTACGTACCGCGTCCAGACCCTTGAGAACTTTGATACTCGATGAATCGTAAGCCTGTTCGCTCATTGGCTACTCCACTTGGATACAGTCTATTCCTGATCTATCAAACAGCCATGTTTCACGTGAAACATGGTCCTGGGCGTCGACGACTGCCACAACTTCTGCAGCGACTCACGCTCGACACTTGTAATAAATACTTGACAGCGCATTCTCTCGAGCCAGTGGCAAAACACCTGTCGATGTCCTGCATCGAGCTCCGCTGGCAGGTCGTCTATCAAATAGATACATCGTCGCCCGGTAAGCGTTTCGAGCAGACGCCCCTGGGCCAGCTTTAGCGCGCTAACTACCAGCTTTTGTTGTCCGCGAGATAGCACTTCCTTGGCTGGACGGCGATCAATGCGTATACGCAGATCGGCTCGTTGTGGCCCTTGTTGGGTAAACCCCATTTGCAGGTCACTATCCTGGGCATCGCGCAATACTTCTAGATAAGAACGTTTATGGTCCCACCCTCTAAAATAACGCAATGAAATATCCGCTCCCGACAGGGGCAACAACTCATTCAGAGTTTCTTCAAACACAGGCAAGAAGCTCTTCATGTAGTCAGTACGAAGCTCGTCTAACTGGACACCATAGCGCGCAAGCTCGCGATCCCAGAAAGCTATCGTTTGGCGGTCCATTTTAGCATGTCTTAGCAACGCATTCCGATGTTTCAAGGCTCGACGGACATGCCGCCAAATATCGAAAAACTCATGTTTCACGTGAAACGCTCCCCAATCGAGAAACTCTCTACGGGAAGCGGGAGAACCTTCAAGCAATCGGAAAGCATCCGGATTGATCAACTGCAAGGGTAGGGCTTCGGCGAGCTGAGCAACCCGTGTGACAGCTTCGCCCGCCATACGTATCGTCGATTCAGGGGCTGATCGCTCACGACGTACACCAATAGGAAAAGGCGGGTCACCCGAGAGACGCCCGTGCAGGGTCAACGCAGTGGAGTCGTGGTGAATAGCATGCTTGAGATGCTGGGTGCGAAAAGATCGCCCCAGACCTAAGATATGTATCCCTTCCAACAGACTGGTCTTGCCGCTACCGTTATCGCCAATGACAAGATTGACGCCCGCAGAAGGGCGCATATCCATGTTCTGCAGGTTGCGTAAGCCTAAGAAGGTTAATCGGTCGAGAGGCATCGATAGAGATCCAACGGTAGCATATCGCTATGCTACCGCGGTTTTGCGTACGAGGGGCTAAAGGCGCATCGGCATAACAACGTAAAGCGCGTCACCACCCCCTGGCTCTTCCAGGATAGCGCTGCTGTTCGGATCAGAAAGCGTTATTTGTACACGGTCCTCATCGAGAACGTTAAGCACGTCGATCAGATAGCCAACGTTGAACCCAATCTCCAAGGCATTACCGTCATACTCGATGGCAATGTTTTCTTCGGCCTCTTCCTGCTCGGGGTTGTTGGCCATCACACGCAGGTTACCGCTCTCCAGATGAAGACGCACGCCTCGGTACTTCTCATTGGAAAGAATCGAGGTGCGCGATAATACCTGACGAAGCTCGGTACGCTCGGCGATGACTGCCTTGTCGCCCCCTTTGGGTATCACTCGATCATAATCGGGGAATTTACCGTCCACCAACTTAGAGGTGAACGTGTAGTCTCCGGTATGTGCACGCAGATGATTGGTGCCCAAGGTCAGCTCTACCGGTTCATCACTACCATCGAGCAATCGAGCTAGTTCGAGAATGCCTTTGCGTGGAACGATCAGCTTTTGCAAAGGCTCAACGCTGACCTCCATGGAACGTGCGCAAACCGCCAATCGATGCCCATCCGTTGCCACAGTCCGGACGATATTATGTCCCAACTCCAACAGCATGCCATTGAGATAATAGCGAACATCCTGCTGGGCCATGGCAAATGCGGTGGCATCGATCAGATACTTGAGCGTACCTCGGGGTAGGCTAAGCTCCTGGTTGCTCTGCTCACCCTCGATACTTGGAAACTCGGCTACGGGCAAGGTCGAGAGTGTGAAGCGTGAACGGCCACATCGTAGTACGGCACGACCATCTTCAACGGTAAAGGTGATGTCCGCTTGCTCAGGAAGGGATTTGCAGATGTCCATCAACTTGCGTGCCGGCACAGTGATCGAGCCAGGCTCGTCAACGCTCAGGGGCTCGGCGCGACCAATCAACTCGACCTCGAGGTCGGTACCCGTCAGGGCGACTTGCGTATCCTGAACTTGTATGAGCACATTTGATAATACAGGAAGCGTTTGACGCCGCTCGACAACACCTGCAACCAATGTCAAAGGCCGCAAGAAGGCCTCACGGGAGATCGAAAATTTCATGATAGCTCTACTCTTCTCCTGATTGTTTCGTGGCGATAGCGGCAGTGTCTGATTCCGGTTCGCATCATTAACTGGTCAGCGACCGTAATAGATTCTTGTAGTCTTCGCGAATGTCCGCACTCTCTTCTTGTAGCGCCTTGACCTTGCGACAAGCGTGCAACACTGTCGTATGGTCTCGCCCGCCGAAAGCATCACCAATCTCCGGTAGACTATGGTTAGTCAACTCCTTGGCCAACGCCATGGCGACTTGTCGTGGCCGTGCTACCGAACGAGAACGCCGTTTGGAAAGCAGATCGGCGACCTTGATCTTGTAATATTCGGCCACGGTGCGTTGAATATTATCGACACCCACCTGCTTGTCTTGAAGCGCCAATAAGTCTTTGAGCGATTCTCGAATGAAATCCTGAGTAATCGGTTTACCCATGAAATGGGAATCGGCAATGACTTTCTTCAACGCCCCTTCCAACTCACGGACGTTGGAGCGAATTTTCTGAGCAATGAAGAAAGCAGCATCATGGGGCAATTCAACCTTCGCTTGATCGGCCTTCTTCATTAGGATGGCTACCCGCGTCTCGAGCTCAGGAGGCTCTATGGCGACGGTCAGCCCCCATCCGAACCGCGATTTGAGCCGCTCTTCCACACCGCTGATTTCCTTAGGATAGCGATCAGAGGTCAAGATCATCTGTTGACCCCCTTCCAACAAAGCATTGAAGGTATGAAAAAACTCCTCCTGAGAGCGCTCCTTGCCAGCAAAGAACTGGATGTCATCGATAAGCAAGGCATCAACACTTCGATAAAAGCGTTTGAAGTCATTGATAGCGTTGAGCTGCAGCGCCTTTACCATGTCCGCCACAAAACGCTCTGAATGAAGATAGATCACTGTGGCATTGTCTCGCTTGGAGGCGAGCTGATTGCCTACTGCATGCATCAAGTGGGTTTTACCCAGCCCAACTCCACCATACAAGAACAGCGGGTTGTAGGCTCCGCCAGGATTTTCGGATACCTGCCGCGAAGCTGCGCGGGCCAACTGGTTTGATTTACCCTCAACAAACGTATCGAAGGTAAAATTGGGATTGAGACCGCTCTGATGCTTGAGACTACCTTCAACTTGAACTTGCCGAGCGCCTGCCCCATCACGGGGCACGGGTTCACTTTTAGACTGCTCAAGCTCCTGTTCATCGGCATAATCGCTCCTTGACGGCGTATGCACTGCCGGAGCCGATGCCTTGGAAAGACGACCAGCAGAGACAGGATTACCCAATTCACGCGTCTGGGGCCTGGGCGCCGCACGTCGGCTCCCGACCGAAAGAGACACCTTGGGCGGCTTGGATGGCGACAATTCACGCAGCAATTCATTGATACGTTTCAAATATTTGTCGCTCACCCAATCGCGTACGAATCGATTGGGTGCCAGCAAACTCAATTCATTAGCCTCTCCATCCTCTGCCTGGAGAGGCCGGATCCAGGTATTGAATTGCTGAGAATTCAATTCGTCCTGCAAGTAATTCAGACACTGCTGCCAAAGTGCGAGTGACACACGACCTCACTGTCCAGGTTGCGAATGGCTCGATATTGTAGCGCTCAGCAGCCTAGTTATCCACACGCCTAGCGCTGATCGATCCTGTGGATAACAAGAGAGTAACAATGTCGATATCCATTGCTTGAAGATGTGCACAAACCTTGGCTGTGGATAATCCCAGCTATATACACAGGCTTATCTCCATATTGCACAAAGGTTCATCCCATTAATTCCACAGAACTAATATCTTATTAAATAATTGATTATCATATAAAAAAACTATTTATCCACAATTATTACCCACAGTATTAATAACAGCATCAGTAAAGAAGTTCATATCTTGTAATTATTGATTCCGAGGCACCGATTCCAACTATCGGAGCCAGGATTGATTGATGAGCAATCTGGAATGCCGTTACCGACCACAGACCCTGTGTTGGGGTGTGGACAAGCAACGGAAAAATTGCACAAGACGAGTGAATTCACTAGAATTCTCGCTCTTGAAATGAATCTGCTCGGGCGTCTCTTCAGAAGCTCGGGCAGCTTTATAATTGCTAGTTCACTCTATTACGTGGGAAGCAGCTGATATGAAACGTACTTTTCAACCTAGCGTGCTCAAGCGCAAGCGCGTCCATGGCTTTCGTGCACGCATGGCTACCAAGAGCGGCCGCCAAGTCCTGGCGCGTCGTCGTGCCAAAGGTCGCAAGCGTCTGAGCGCCTGAACAACGGTTGTCGCGAATGTCTTCTCAGACATTTCCTCGCGCCCTGCGTCTGTTGTCTGCTCATGACTACCGCCACGTCTTCGATCTGGCTGAATACAAGGTACATGGCAAAGGACTTCTGGCATTGGCCCGAAGCAACTCGCTCGGCCATATCCGTGTAGGATTTGTATTCAGCAAGAAGAATATTCGCCGTGCCGTTGACCGTAACCGCTTGAAGCGTCTTGCACGCGAGTCCGTGCGCCTGCAGCAACATCGACTGCCGGCCATGGATGTCGTGTTGCTTGCGCGCCGCGGTGTCACTGATGTGGATAACGCGACGATGCAGCGTCAGCTTCACGGCATGTGGCGACGCCTGGAGAAAGAAGCGCGCCGGCATTCGATCACCACTTCGCCGTAATGATCGAGTCAAACCAGCGACATGTCGTGCTAAAACACCGCGACGGTGGTGTTTGAACCAGTACGACAGCGCTTGGAATACGCCATCACCCTATTGGGCAGATCCCTCATGGATGTAAAACGACTACTTCTGCTGATTCCACTCGCGGTCCTTGCCTACTTACTGGTCGTCCAGTGGAATCAGGATTACGGTCAGCTTGGTGAACAGCCCAGTTCACCAACCGTCAGCGAGGCGCCACGCAATGACGCCTCGGGCAATGCTGATGGCTCAGGAAATACAGGTGAAGAGGGCCTGGCGGCGCCGACCGCCGACACCGGCTCGCCCGCGGGCAACGCCATGCCGGAGGAGAGTGAGGCAAACAATCGCCGAAGTTTGATCAGCGTCGCTACGGACGTGCTTGATGTGCGCATCGACCCTCAGGGAGGCGACATCGTTTATGCTGCGCTGCTTGAGCACCAATACAGTCTGGATTCGCAGCAGCCCTTCGTCCTGCTATCGGACAACGATGCACGCAGCTATGTTGCCAAGTCTGGCCTGCAGCTAGAGGGCCATGATGGCCGTATCGCCTTTACCCCAGAACGAACCTCCTATCGTCTCGATCAGGAAGACGAGGCGGTCACCGTCAACCTGACTGCCACGATCAAGGGAGTGGAGGTCATCAAACGCTTCACGTTCCATCGTGACAACTATGCAGTCGATGTCTCTTATCACCTGGCCAATGCAGGTGATGCTCCGGTGACCGCGCGATTCATTGGTCAATTGGCCCGAGATGGCAGCCCGGACCCATCATCGGGCGGTGGCGTTGGCATGAGCTCCTATCTCGGTGCCGCCTATTCTTCTCCGGACAACCATTACGAGAAGATCGATTTCGACGATATACAGGAAGGCGCTTTCAAGAATCGTGATGTCCAGGGTGGCTGGGTGGCCATGATCCAGCACTACTTCACCTCTGCCTGGGCGCCATCCCAGAACCAGCAGAACCTCTACTACGCCACCACCGATTCACGGGGGCGCAATGTCGCCGCCTTTGCCGGGCCGGTCGAAAGCATCTCGCCGGGAGGAGAAGCCGACCTCGAGGCAACGCTTTACATGGGGCCCAAGATTCAGGAGCGCCTGGAGGCTGTGGCGCCTTACCTGGAGTTGACGGTGGACTTTGGCTGGCTATGGTTTCTCGCTAATCCCCTGTTCTGGCTGCTCGACAAGATCCATGGCTTACTTGGCAACTGGGGCTGGTCAATCGTGATGCTGACGGTGATCGTCAAGATCGTGCTATTCCCGCTCTCGGCAACCGCCTACAAGTCGATGGCCAAGATGCGCAAGCTCGGCCCCGAGATGCAGCGCATCAAGGAGCAGTTTGGCAGCGATCGCCAAAAGATGTCTCAGGAGATGATGAAGTTTTACCAGAAAGAGAAGATCAATCCTCTGGGAGGCTGTCTACCCATCCTGATCCAGATGCCGGTATTCATTGCTCTGTACTGGATGCTGATGGAATCTGTGGAATTGCGCCATGCACCCTTCATACTGTGGATCCATGATCTATCGATGAAGGATCCCTACTTCGTGCTGCCTATTCTGATGGGTATCTCGATGTTCGTTCAGCAGTTGCTCAACCCGACACCTCCGGATCCCATGCAAGCCAAGATCATGAAGATGCTGCCCATCATCTTCACCTTCTTCTTCCTCTGGTTCCCGGCGGGCCTGGTCATTTACTGGATCGTCAACAATACTATCTCGATCATTCAACAGTGGATCATCACCCGCAAGATTGAGAGCGATCCTTCCACTAGCCGAAGTACTCCAGCGAAGTAAGCACTTACTTTTTAAACCAGCCCTCATTGTATCCTGGGGGCTGGCGTTTTTGCTTCCCATACCACTCCCGCTTCCCTCATAAAGGCCATCCCATGAGTGATAGCCGGCTCTATGCACAGGACACCATCGCCGCCTTGGCAACTCCCCCTGGACGCGGTGGTGTCGGCATCATTCGCGTCTCGGGCCCTGCCTGTACATCGATCGCCGAAGCAATGCTAGGTGAGCGCCCAGCGCCTCGTCACGCTCGTTACGGTCCGTTCATGGC
Source organism: Halomonas sp. GXIMD04776 (assembly GCF_049808615.1). Lineage (NCBI taxonomy): Bacteria > Pseudomonadati > Pseudomonadota > Gammaproteobacteria > Oceanospirillales > Halomonadaceae > Halomonas > Halomonas sp. GXIMD04776. Next base: position 89,263 of record NZ_JBNCAN010000017.1, read on the forward strand.
GGAGAGGAACCGTCCTCTCGATGAGGGTATCGCGCTGTACTTTCCGGGGCCCCATTCCTTTACTGGCGAAGACGTACTCGAGTTACAGGGCCATGGTGGACCTGTGATCATGGATCTATTGCTGGCTCGCTGCGTCGAGCTTGGCGCCAGGCTCGCGCGCCCTGGGGAGTTCTCCGAGCGCGCCTTTCTCAACGATAAACTGGATTTGGCTCAGGCAGAGGCAATAGCCGACCTGATCGAGGCCAATTCCCAGGCGGCGGCAGAGAATGCGCTACGCTCATTGCAAGGAGAGTTCTCACGGCGTGTGGAAGCGCTCGTGCAGCAATTGATCGAATTGCGTCTTTACGTCGAGGCGGCTATCGACTTCCCGGACGAGGAGATCGATTTTCTCGCTGATGGCAGGGTTGCTGAGCAACTTGCGGCCATCCAGGGGGCCTTGGAAGAAGTACGTAAGTCCGCAAGCCAGGGTGCATTGATGCGGGAAGGCATGAACGTGGTGATCGCTGGACGTCCCAATGCTGGTAAATCAAGCTTGCTCAACGCCTTGACCGAGCAGGAAACCGCTATCGTCACCGCGGTCGAGGGCACGACGCGGGATGTACTGCGTGAACACATTCATCTTGATGGCATGCCACTGCATATTATCGATACGGCGGGGCTTCGCGACACTCCGGATGCGGTGGAACGGATCGGAGTAGCCCGCGCCTGGGCGGAGATCGAAAAGGCGGATCGCGTGTTGTTGCTGGTGGATGCCGCCGCCACCGAGGCACTGGATCCCATGGTGATATGGCCTGAATTCGTTGCCCGTCTGCCCGATCCCCAACGCCTGACACTGATCCGCAACAAGATCGATACCAGCCATGAACCCGCGGGCCTCGATGCCACCACGACGCCACCGACGCTACGCCTGTCGGCCAAGACGGGGGCGGGAATGGATAGTTTGAAGGAGCATCTGAAAACCATCATGGGCTACAGCGCCACGACGGAAGGGCGTTTTTCGGCGCGCCGCCGTCACCTGGACGCCTTGAATCGTGCGGAGTTAGCGCTTACTAACGGTACAGCGCAACTACAGGGCCATGGTGCGGGCGAACTCCTCGCTGAAGACCTGCGCGAAGCACAGCAGGCGCTAGGAGAAATTACCGGTGAATTCAGCGCCGATGATCTGCTGGGCAAGATCTTCGGAGAGTTCTGCATCGGAAAATGACGCGGAAAACGGCCAGTCACCTTGATGACCGGTACCTCGACGATTGAACAGCGGTTGGTATTTTTACGCCCATATTCTACTTTACAAAGAATTCCTTAATTTTACGGATTCAATTTGCGACGATGAAGGAGTCGTCGTACGTGGAAAAGGAGTTCCATCATGTCGGTTGCCGAGCTATTCGTTGCCTTGATGATCATTGGCATGATCTTGCTGCTCAGTGCGATCATCAGAGCTCATGTGCGCTGGATGCGAGCCATCTTCTTGCCCAGCTCGGTGATCGGCGGGGTACTTGCGCTCCTTGCCGGACCGGCGGTACTCGGTGCGCTCGCTGGATCGCCTTTCGAGAATGGCAAAGGCATCTTTCCGAATTATATCTACAGTAGTTGGCTGGACATGCCCGGCCTACTGATCTCCGTCGTCTTTGCCGCGCTGTTTCTGGGAAAACCGCTGCCGGGCTTGCGCGAGATATGGATGCGGGCGGGTCCACAGGTGGTGGTTGGCCAAACCATGGCCTGGGGTCAATATGTGGTGGGCCTCTCCCTCGCACTGCTGGTTCTGACCCCGGTGTTCGGTGTCAATCCCATGATTGGCGCATTGATCGAGATGGGATTCGAAGGTGGTCATGGGACTGCGGCGGGCATGGCCGGTACCTTCACCGAGTTGGGTTTCGAGGAAGGCGCCGACCTAGCCCTCGGCATGGCAACGATCGGCATCGTTGCCGGGGTATTGATCGGTACTCTCTTGATCAACATTGCGGCCCGGCGAGGCATTCTCACCTCCCTCGAGCAGGAGTCGACGCAGACCAGGTCCCATGAACCCAGCGCTGATCAGGTCGCGGCTTTCAAGCAGGATCTGGAGCACGAGTCCAGCGCCACCGACCCACTCAGCTTTCATCTTGGGCTGGTCGGGGTGGCGATCGTCATCGGCTGGCTGATCCTGAAAGCGCTGCAATGGATCGAGGATGTCACCTGGGCAAGCGGTGGTGGCATCGAGATCATGGAGCATGTGCCCTTGTTTCCCATTGCCATGATCGGCGGTGTCATCATTCAACTGATCGTCATGCGCTGCGGTTGGGAAAGACACATCTCGGCACGCACCATGAGTCGCATTTCCGGCACGGCTCTGGATTACACGATAGTCGCCGCGCTGGCCACCCTATCTCTCACGGCCTTGGGTGAATACCTGGTGCCTTTCCTGCTTCTCGCCTTGACGGGCATTGCCTGGGTATTGTTCGTACTCTTGGTGATTGCGCCCCGAATCATTCCCGAGAATTGGTTCGAGCGAGGGATCGGCGATATGGGTCAGTCCATGGGGGTTACCGTCACCGGCATCCTATTGATGCGTGTAGCAGATCCCAAGAATGAATCCGGTGCCATGGAAAGCTTCGGCTATAAACAATTGCTGTTCGAACCTGTCGTTGGAGGCGGTCTGTTCACCGCTGCCGCATTGCCCCTGATCGCCCAGTTTGGCCCTCTGACCGTACTTGGTCTGACCGCGGCGCTGACCTTGGGATGGCTGGCATTCGGCTTTCTTTATTTCAATCGCCTGGTGCCTGAGCGTGGGCGTGGTCGTTTGAATCCGAAGGTGAAGCAGCGTTGATAGGCAAACACTACTCTCCCACCCACCAATATCCTCTGTGGCAAGCTTCGCCACCCAGACAGGTCACGACTCGCTGCATAGCGTTCTCGATCTTCCGATCCAGTCCCCAGGGCGGATTGAACAGCAGCAGGCCGCTGCCATACATGCCATGTTCCTGTCCCGGCGCATGGTGCCTTAATTCACTGCACCAGAGTTTGCGTAGCCCAGCCTGTTTGACGTCATCAAGCAGGCTTTGGTGTCTTCCGGCGGGCAGTAGCGGATACCACACCAGCACCACCGCATGACGCACCTTTCGAGCCACGAATGCGAGGGTCTCGGCGACCTCGTTGTATTCCTGCTTGCGCTCATAGCTGGGATCGATCAAAACACAAAGTCGAGGCGTGGCAACGGGTAACATGCCTCGCAGCCCCAACAAGCCGTCAGCACGGTAACGTTGTGCGTTGGAGGGCAACGGCTGAGCTTCGAGATGCTGCTGTTCACCGGGATGCAGTTCGAACAGATGAAGTCTATCCTGCTGGCGAAGGGCTTGGGCTAGCCACCACGGAGAGCCGGGATAATGTGTCAATTGCCCTCTGTTGACACCTTGTGCCTTGGCCAACTCGCCAAGCCATTCATGTATCAGGCCCTTTTCGCTGCCATCGCTGTTAGTCAGCGCTGCGCGTGTTCGCCAAAGCGGCAAAACTCCTTTCTCATACTCCTTAAGCTTCTGCGTCTCGGCGTCGGCCAGAGGGTAGTTGCCACGACCGGCATGCGTGTCCACATACGTAACAGCCGTTTCTTTACGTAAAAGGTTGCGTTGTGCCGCGAAAAGTATCAAATGCTTATGAACATCCGCAAAATTGCCGGCATGATAGGCATGCTGATAAGCGAGCATGGGCATTCTTCCGAAATAAAAACCCGTCGCGGTGTCGCAACGGGCTGGTCTTCGAACACTCGTGACAAAATAGCCGCGAGCAAGGGGCCATTACTGCTGTTGAGTAGGCGCCAAGGTAATCTCGACACGACGATTTTGCGCCCGTCCTTGCTCATTGGCATTACTGGCGATCGGCTGATTTTCACCGTAGCCGACAATGTTGAGACGTTGACGCGCAACACCACCTTGCATCAGGTAATTTCCCACCGCGTCGGCACGGCGCTGAGAAAGACGCTGATTGTAGTCCTCGGCACCACTGCTATCCGTATGGCCTGCCACGGTGATACGCGTTTCGGGATATTCACGCATGACTGCAGAGGCATCGTTGAGCGCCTGACGTGCCGCCCCCGTGAGCTCACTGGAATCAAAGTCAAAGGTGACACCGCTGGGCATGTTGAGAACGATGTTGTCGCCCTCTCGCTCTACCCCGATCCCGGTACCCTGTAGCCGGTCGCGTAATTGCGCCTCCTGGCGATCCATGTAATAACCGATTCCGCCGCCGGCAGCGGCACCTGCTGCAGCACCGATCAAGGCGCGATCACGTCGACTGGAACTCCCATCACCACTCAAGGCGCCCGCTATAGCACCCACTGCAGCGCCGATACCCGCACCCGTAGTTGCCTTGGCACGCTGTGTTTCACCACTTTGGGGATTGGTCGTGGTGCAACCAGTGACTGCTATAGCGGCTGTCAGAGGTAGGGCCAGCCAGAATTGCTTACTCATTTCTTATGAAACTCCTTGATAGTCATCGACGGCTCATCAACTTCACGCCAGCCGTCAGCTGTCGCTTATCGAGGCGAGAAGGTCGTTCAAGAATAACAGACCTTTGGGTGATGCTTTTAGGCGTAAAGGATCATTTATCAACAATCCTTTTTCACGAGCTTGCACTAGCTTATTTTCCAACTCCTCGACAGGACGACCACTTGTTCGAGGCCACTGCTGAAGTGATACACCGTTCACCAAACGTAATGCATTCATGGCGAACTCGAGAGGTAAGGCAGAAGTGGCGACTCGCTGACTGCCGGCCAAAAATCCTCTCGGATCATGATGGCGACGCAGATATGACGCCGGCTGGCGGCTCTTCCAGTAGCGTTCGACAATCAGCCCTCCGTTCTCCGACCAGCGACTCAGCTTGCCGTGGGCACCGGCACCGATACCCATATAGTCGCCAAACTGCCAATAATTGAGATTGTGTCGCGAGCGGCGCTCCTGGCGCGCATAGGCGGATATCTCATAGCGCAACAACCCCGCGCGTTCAAGCCGTTCATGTCCCGCATCCTGTATATCCCAGAGAACCTCGTCTCCGGGCAAGGAGGGTGGGTGAGAATAGAACTCGGTATTGGGCTCCAGTGTCAGCTGATACCAGGAGAGATGTTCGGGAGTCAGGGCCAGCGCCTGCTCGATATCCGCCAGGGCCAACGCTACATCCTGCTGGGGTAAGCCGTGCATCAAATCCAGGTTCAGATTGTCGAACCCTGCACTACGGGCGCTGTTCACGGCATTATAGGCCTGCTCACCATCGTGAATACGTCCCAGCGCTTTCAATTGCTCGGGCTGAAAACTCTGCACTCCAAGCGATAAGCGGTTGATACCGGCATCGCGATACCCCCCGAAGCGTCCTTGCTCCAAGGTCCCGGGATTCGCTTCGATCGTAATTTCGCAATCAGGCGCTAATTCCAGGCGTTCGTCGACCCCCTTGAGTAGATGACGATAGAAGTCGGATGACATCAGGCTGGGGGTACCACCACCGATGAAGATGCTGACCAGTTCTCGAGGAATGATCCGCGTCAACTCTTCTTCCAGATCGGCCAATAGAGCCGCTAGATAGGCTCGCTCGGGCAGTTCCCGAGAGCGGTCGATTCCATGGGAATTGAAGTCGCAATAGGGGCATTTGCGCACACACCAGGGCACGTGCACATAAAGCGCGAGGGGCGGCAATTTCATCATTAGCGTAACTGCTCGATGAGGGCTTGGAGCGCGCGGCCGCGATGGCTCAAGAGATTCTTTTCTTGTGCGCTGAGTTCGGCAACGCTCATGGCCTTCTCCGGAACCCAAAACAGAGGATCGTACCCAAAACCGCCTTTTCCTCGAGGGCGAGCGAGAATTTCACCTTCCCAACTGGCCTGCACAATGCGCGGGACCGGATCATCGACATGACGCAACAGCACCAGCACGCACCAGTAACGTGCTGTTCGTTGACCTTCGGGTATTGAGTCCATCGCCTCGAGTAACTTGCGATTGTTGTCCTCGTCACTGCTGCCTTCCCCCGCATAACGCGCTGAGAAGACCCCCGGGGCACCCTGCAAGGCATCGACCTCCAGACCCGAATCGTCGGCCAGTGCCATTAACCCACTAATACGGCACGCTTCGCGGGCCTTGAGCAGTGCATTCTCGACGAATGTCGAACCCGTCTCATCGACTTCGAATGACGCGAATTCCGTCTGTGAATGTAACGCAATGCCCAAGGGTTCGAATAGCGTACTGAATTCTCTCAACTTTCCAGGGTTATTACTGGCCAATACCATTGCCTGACGAGCACTCACCAAGGCGCCTCCTAAAAAAGCTAATTCATTTTAAGTGCTCAACGCCTGTTCGGGAAAGGAGATATCAGGCGTTGCATCGTCCCACAATTCAAGGGAGCGATTTTATAAAAGCATTAAAAAATTAATCGAAAAAAAACTAAAACTTCCTAGATAAAAAATACTACTAGCCTGTTTTTATTGTAGGTAACGAACCTTTTTCCTGTTAGATACTTCCAAGAATAACTCTAACTTATTGATTATACATAGTTTTATTCATTTATTGGATAAATGGAATGGTTTTTATGAGAAAAAAGAATATACACATTTTTGTAACTTAACTTTACAATGAAGCGAAAAAAGGTAACCCTATCTCAATCCTCCGCATGGATGTAGAGGCATCTCAACGCCTTACAACCTACGACAGACTTTTGGAGCAAACGCATGGAACATGAAAATTCTCTGATATTACTTGTGACAGACTGCAATCCCCAGTCCCAGCTCTTCATGGATTATATCGCTGAGCAACTGGACTGTCAGATCACAGCGGTCAGTCCCCAGGATTCCGTCGACAACCTGGAAAATGACAGCATTCTGGTATTGCTCGATGCCGATCACGTCGATGAAAGCAGTATGCAGCAGTGGCACGGGCGCTCTGCCGAACGCCTATCGATGACCCTGGCTGCTTTCAATCTACGCGACGAGGACCACGCCGCTGACGTCCTCGCATCACTTCACCTGCAGGGCGTGTTTTATCGACGCGATAGCCTGCAACTGATCTGTAAAGGCATTGGAGCTCTACTCGAGGGCGATCTGTGGATGTCGCGCTCGCTGATGACCCGCTTGATCGAATTCTATCGCCGCCAGCAGCTCAATGCCTATCGTCCGGTCTGCGGGCTTACTCATCGCGAGCTGGAGATCATCGGTCTGCTCGGCTCCGGGGCTTCCAATACCGAGATCGCCGATAAACTGTTTGTCAGTGAGCATACGGTGAAGTCTCACCTTTACAACATCTTTCGCAAGATCAAGGTCCACAACCGCATCCAGGCCATGAATTGGGCACGTCAGAATCTGGGCGCACCACCCCCCAGCCATCAGAAATCCCCAAGGCGCTGAGGCACGTCATGCTGTTGAAGCCAAAGGTGATTGCCGTTGTCCTGCTGATGGGATTACAGCAGGCCCAGGCGGAATCGATACCCGCTCCGAATGAGGCCGTTCAGCCTGCAGAGGCGGGCATACCGGCTTCTGCCGACGACAGGCCCGAGGGGGATGACGGCCCGGCCAGCGAGACGCTGACGCCTGCCGAGCCGGCACTGACCGGCCTGCTGGTGGATCGCACCATCACCATGATCGGTAAGACGTTTTTCCAGAGGTTCAGTCAGTTACGTCTGGATAGTGTCATTCTCAGTAATACCAGCCTGGCCATACACGAGCGTCCTTCCGCACGCTGGGGGAGCATCGTGTGGGTGTCCGAAGGCACACGTATTCTTTTCGAGGCCACGTTGCCACCCCGGTTAAGTGACGTAGATCAATACGCCGAGGCCGCAGTGGGACAAGTGGAACAACTGGTACTGAAAAGCAAGGTCTCCCAGGCATTGCAATCCGATGGGGATCTGGCGGACGACGAATTCTGAACCGTCGTCCATCGACTACGCAAAACGCTATAACGCAGGGGATAACCTATGAGACTTCCATATTGGCTCTTGTCCTTGGCACTGGCTTCTACAGGTGCTCAGGCCGGGGAGCTTGTCTATCGACCCATCAACCCTTCCTTCGGTGGCGACCCCCTGGTGGGCAATTATCTGCTCAACAAGGCGCAATCCCAGGACAATAACGAAGACCCGGATGCACCGGACTTTGGCGATTTCTCCCCCAACCAGTTCAAGATAGAAGAAACCGTCTATGAAAGCCTCGATGATGCTATTCAGGCTGCAAAAGACGGCGAGTCAGGGAGTTTCAGCACCATCGATAGCCCCAATCTACGCTTTCAGGTCGAGAGCCTAGGCAATGGTGGATACAAGTTGATCATCACGGATCGCGCCACCGGCGAGATCACGAGTGTCAACATTGGTGGCGCTAGTCCCAATTTCTAACCCAGGGGAGCCAAAATGAAATTTCTAAGAATCTGTCTGGTGACCTCCCTGCTGGCACTGGGTGGCTGCACCAGCATGGTCAATCACGCCGAGGGGCTGGAAAGCGCCCCGGCCACCTTGATGCCGCGTTCCGGCACCTACGGCGACCTGATCAGTCTGCCCAGGCCAAGTGCCAAGATCTATGCCGCCGTCTATGATTTCCGCGATCAGACCGGCCAGTACAAGCCTCAACCGGCGAGCACCTTCTCAACCGCTGTCACCCAGGGTGGAGCCGCCATGCTCAGCGCCGCTCTGGCGGATTCCGGCTGGTTCATTCCTCTTGAACGCGTAGGGCTACAGAATCTGCTGACCGAACGCAAGATCATTCGCGCCAATCTGGAACGCCTTGGCCGGCCAGAAGCGCTGGAAACACTCAATGCAGCCCGTATTCTGCTCGAGGGCGGCATCATCGCCTATGAATCGAATATTCGCACCGGCGGGGCAGGCGCAGAATATTTTGGGATCGGCGCCTCGGGCAAATACCAGGTCGACCAGGTGACCGTTAATCTGCGTGCAGTGGACATTGCCACCGGTGAGGTCCTCAGTAATGTGACGACCAGCAAGACCGTCTTCTCACACGAGCTAAGGGCCGGCGTCTATCGCTTCATCGACTTCAAGCGGTTGCTGGAGGGGGAAGTCGGTTATACCAACAATGAGCCGGTACAACTGGCCGTCATGTCCGCCATCGAATCGTCGGTCATTCATTTGATTGCACGGGGCGTTCGCGATCAGCTCTGGTCATTGGCAGATCCCAACGAGGTTCAAAACCCGATTCTCAGCACCTATCTAGAGGCGCCTACACCATTACTCTAGGCTTGCCTGTATTGCATTCCTTTTACCGAGGCGCCCTGATGGGCGCCTTTTTTGTCCTGCCACTCCCTTTCTTTCGCACCATGCGGGAGCCACCCTCCCGCTGAAAAAAATTAATAAATTAAATTATTTAACATTGTGTTTTTAATACTATCGGTCTGTAAAAAAGTCATCTCGTTAATACATGTAAATAAAGTTATCTTCCTATTGTTGAGGTTTCTTTTTGTGTCAAGACTGTAACTTAAGAATACAGCTCTCGAAGAGTGCTGGTCGCAATAATGAGAGAACAAAATAAAAATACTTTTATTATTTATTCGGTCGATATTTGACCAACATGAATGAAAGCTGAATTTGGCTTTCAGACTAAAGGGATATTCTCCTTTGAATTTAAAGAAAAAGCTCGGTCTTTGATCGAGTCTTTATCTTTAACACCATGGAATACATAGCAACATTCAAAAAAGGAAGGGAACTATGAAATTTAAGGTAGCACTACTGGCCGCCTCCGTAGCTTTCTCAGCCAGCGCCATCGCCGCAGAAAACGACGCGACCGTCGATCAGAGTGGGCAAAAGAACGTGCTCAACTCCCATCAGCTGGGATACGCCAATACCGCGCACCTTCAGCAATCCGGCTGGAATGGTAGCGTGGAGTTGCTGCAGAAAGGACAGCACAACAACGCTAACGTCGATCAGAGTGGCGCGCACGAATCAGCGGATGTCTACCAGACCGGTTACGCCAACGATTCGAGCACGACACAAGAAGGTTACGACAACCATCTCGTGAGCGTACAGAAGGGTCAATACAACCGTTCCGATGTCACCCAGAGTGGCATGATGGGTAAGGCAGATATCTATCAGACTGGATACGCCAACGAGTCGGAAGTCACCCAAGGCGGAGAAGGCAACAGCGCCGTTTCGGTACAGAAAGGGCAGTACAACAGCTCCGACGTCACCCAGAGCGGCAATCGTAACCTGGCGGACGTCTACCAGGCTGGTTACGCCAACGAATCCAGCATCACCCAGGGTGACGGCTATGGCAATAAAGCTGTCTCTGTCCAGAAAGGACAGTACAACAGTTCGGAAATCACTCAGGAGGGTATCAAGGCCTCTGCTGATGTCTACCAGGCCGGCTATGCCAACGAATCCAGCATCACCCAGAGCAGCTACAAGAACGTGGCTGATATCACTCAGAAGGGTGAATTCAATACCTCTGAAGTGACCCAGTCTGCCATGAAGAACAGGGCCGATGTTTATCAGGCAGGTTACGACAACTACTCCTCTATCGAGCAGACTCGTCGTGACAACACTGCCAAGGTCACCCAAAAAGGCACTTACAATGTCGCTGAGATTTCACAGCATGGCATCAATGACGTAGCCGATATCCATCAGCAAGGCTACGACAACTACGCTGCCATCAATCAGAGTGCTGCGGGCCTGGGCACGCTGGCGCGTAACTACGCGGAAATCGTTCAGAGCGGCTATGGCAACAGCGCCACCATCAATCAGTCCGGTGGTTACAATAACGCTTCTGTCTACCAGAACTAAGAAGTACTTCTTCAGTACTTGAATGCTGAAGACTTCAAGACCCCGCCGTATGGCGGGGTCTTTTGCTGGAGCAAGCCGCTCAGCCCGAGCGAGCATGAAAGTAGCAAAAAACTAATTAACTACGATTAATGAAGTAAACATAACACCTTTAAATGGCACTGCTTTAACCATCCTATGATTCATCTTAACTTCTGATGGCAACGGATTCTTTATGTATCAATATGTAACCATTAGAAAACGAAGAGTGACTGTCATGAACCTGAGAGCCTTCACCGTGATGATCGGATTGAGTCTGCTGACGCAGCACGCCTTGGCAGAAGATCTCGCCATCGGGTCCGAGCTCCGTGCCGGCTTTTACGCCGACAGCAACTCAGCGCGTTCCGAACAGCGGAATAATGGCAACGATGCCAGCACGGTACAGCATGGCCAAAGAAATATGGCAACCATCCGACAGCAGGGCGTCCATAACCGTGCGACGCTGCGTCAACAAGGAACAGAGCACAACGCCGCCATTCTACAACTAGGCGGCTATAACAGTGCGGATATCCTCCAATCGGGATCTGGCCATGACGCAACGATCGAGCAACGTGGCCACGGTAAGCAAGCCAGCATCGAACAACACGGCGTTCGTGGCAAAGCCGATATTCGCCAACTAGGCACGAGCAGTACGCCTGTCAGCATCTCTCAGATCGCCAATGGTCGGATGCAGGTACAGGTAATTCAGCGGTGACATCCTAAGAACCTGGCGTGTGGGTTACACGAGGGAAAGGGTTCTAAAACAGAGTGTCATGTCGCAAAGCAGGGCAATAACGACGCTTGAAAAGCGCAAAAAAGCAAGTAAAAACCAACTGAAGGGAACAACCATGAAATTCAAAGTAGCCTTACTCGCAGCATCCGTCGCTTTCTCCGCCAGCGCAATTGCCGGTGACAACGACGCCCAGGTCAATCAGAGCGGCCTGCACAACTATGCCGACGCGTTCCAGACCGGTACCGCAAACACACTGCGCATGGATCAGTCCAACCTTTTAAATGACGCGACAAGCGTGCAGAAAGGGCAGCACAACAAGGTCAAAATCGACCAAAACGGCTTTTCTGGTTCCGCCGACGTCTATCAGGCCGGCTACGCCAACAAGTCAGTAACGAAGCAGGGCGGCCTCCACGATGACGCCAAGTCCGTACAGAAAGGCCAGTACAACGAGTCGAAGGTCACGCAGCACGGCATGTTCGACGGCGTGAAGGCGGACATCTATCAGGCCGGCTACGCCAACCAGTCCGCGACCGTCCAGTCCGGTGTCAACAATGATATCGTCTCCGTGCAGAAAGGCACCTATAACGAATCCAACGTGACCCAGAGTGTCTTTAACAACGATGCGAATATCTATCAGGCCGGCTACGCCAACAAGTCCGATGTAGAACAGGGCGGCGGCTACAGCAACGACGTTGTTTCCGTGCAGAAGGGCACCTATAACGAGTCCGAAATCACTCAGAGCAGCATCAAGGCCTCCGCCGATGTTTATCAGGCCGGCTACGCCAACAAGTCCAGCATCAATCAGTATAGCTACAAGAACAACGCCGATATCGTGCAGAAGGGCGAGTTCAACGAATCCAGGGTCGCGCAGCACAGCAAGGAAAACATGGCCGATGTCTTCCAGGCCGGATACGCCAACGACTCGTCCATTACACAGGATCGTGAGAACCATGCCACGGTCGTGCAGAAGGGCACCTACAACGAGTCAGACATCCTCCAAGACGGTATGTACGATGTCGCCGATGTCTTCCAGGCCGGTCACGGCAACGAAGCCACTATCCGTCAAAGCGCCCATGGCTTTGGCAGCTTCATGACCAATCGTGCCACTGTTACTCAGCACGGCTACGGCAACAGCGCCACCATCCATCAATCCGGCGGTGGCAACGGCGCAACTGTCTATCAGTATTGATAAATACAGCCCTGCCGTTTAGCAGGATCGCAAGCCCCGCTTCGGCGGGGCTTCTTCATTTAAGTATTATTAATTAACAAATGTTTCTAATGTAATGACAAATTTTGTGATGGCCGATGCTAAGCTTTTATTATTAAAGATAAAATTAAAATTAACATAGGTTATTAATCTATATATTCCAAAAACATCTAAACATCTTGGCTATTCTAGCTTTACAGATACAGTAAAAAGAACAATGTTAAACAGGTTGAAGATGGTTTCTCAATCTTATTGCTACAGAAAATGGTTTGCATTTAATGGAAAGGTGAGATCATTTTTGTTCAGAAAAAACGCTTATCACAGGGAAGGATAAGCCAAATAACAATAAATTCCCCCCATGAGGACGCCAATGAACACGTCAAAAGACTTGCTGATCGTCGGTGCCCCTCCCATAGGTACGAAGCAAGTATCTAAAGCGATGAAAGCCTATGGCTGGTCAGTTTACCATGCCGATGACATCTATCAGATTTCAATACTGGCTGAACATTCTTCCCCAGCCGTAGGCCTGCTATACCTGACATCGGAAAATCTTTTAAAGATTACTGATATTGAAAATACCCTCGTTGGTGATAGCAGGAAGTGGATAGCGCTTATCGATCGTGATCTTCAAGAAAACGTCATATTAAGCCGTTTGATAGATCATTTGTTTTTTGCTTATCACATTATACCCATAGATCACAAACAACTCGAATGCCTTCTCAATCATGCACTTTCCATGGCATACCTGAATTGCATGAATACCGTCGAGGGTGTTAATGAAAGCCTGCCTGAAGATCATGAGATAATAGGAGCCACCTCGACCATTCATAAGCTTTTTAAAACGATTGACAAGGTGGCCAATGTTGATGCTCCAATTTACATCAGTGGAGAATCGGGTACCGGTAAGGAGTTGACGGCTCATGCTATCCATAAACGATCCACACGCACTGAAAAACCGTTTGTTGCTGTTAATTGCGGAGCCATACCCGGTAACTTGATCCAATCAGAACTCTTTGGTCATGAAAAAGGCGCCTTCACGGGAGCTTGCACGCGCCGAATTGGCCGCATCGAGGCCGCTGCGGGGGGAACTCTATTTTTGGACGAGATTGGCGATCTACCCTTCGAAATGCAGGTCAATCTTCTACGTTTTATCGAGAATAGAACAATCCAGCGTCTGGGTAGCCTTGAGGAAATTTCGGTCGATGTCCGCATCCTTTCTGCTACGCACAGTAATCTTGAAGAGGCTGTGAAAGGTGGATGCTTTCGGGAAGATTTATATCATCGACTTAACGTCATACGAATTGACATCCCACCTCTGCGCGAACGAGGTGATGATATCGAGTTATTGGCAAACCACTTCTTCAAAAAATTCCTGAACAGGAAGTCGATGACGGTTCGAGCTTTCAGCCATGATGCTCTCATTTCATTGAGGCAATACCACTGGCCAGGTAATGTGCGTGAACTCATCAATCGTATTCGCCGCGCCATGGTGCTTTGTGAACATCGCCTGATTCGACCCATTGATCTTGGCTTGGAGCGTCGTCGCTATCCTCGTCATGCGATAACCTTGGAACAGGCGCGTTGTCTTGCGGAACGCGATGTAATACAGGCCGCACTGGCGCGTAACAAGGATAGTATTCAGAATACCGCCAAAGACCTCGATATCTCCCGTGTAACGCTCTATCGCTTGATTGACAAGCACGAAATCTGCCGTTGCTGTCGCGATAACGAACTCGTCTGCTCTATTAAAATTGCCAAATAACAATTTTTTATTTACAGGAAATTGCTTTTAAAAAGCACAGATACTACTAAAATTCAAATAAAGATGAACTACAAGGGCACGGTAATTACATAATAATTTTAAGATCAATACAAAGGAGTGAGGATCGGAGAACATGAAAACAATGCTCAGAACAACCGCTGTCTTTGTTATCGCCTCAGCATTGGTTACAGAAGCAACCTTGGCGCAAGAAACCGGTCAACAGACGCCTGTTGGACAAGCACCGCCTGCGACCCCCACCACGCCGCCGGAAGTCCGCGGTGTGCCCTCGGATATAGGGGGCGTTCTGACCCCCAAGGGCCGACTGGTACTGGAACCGGCACTGCAATATTCCCATTCAAGTGTGAATCGCGTCACTTTCCGGGGTATCGAGATTCTCAGCACATTGCTGATAGGGGTCTTCGATATCGAGGATGCGGATCGCGATACCTGGACCGCTTCGGTGACGGCACGCCTGGGGATCACCAACCGTCTCGAACTCGAGTTGAAGGTGCCCTATGTCTATCGGGATGACACTCTCAATGCGGTAGTCGCCGACACCGAGGGCACCAATATCGTGCGTGACATCTCCAGTGATGGGTTGGGGGACATCGAGCTGGCGGCTCATTATCAGATCAACGATGGACGCGATGGCTGGCCCTATTTCATCGGTAATCTGCGTTACAAGACAGTGACCGGTGATGGCCCTTTCGATGTGGCGCGGGATGCCGATGGGATCGAGCAGGAGTTGGCGACGGGATCCGGGTTTCACTCCATCGAACCGAGCCTGACCATGCTTTATCCCTCTGATCCGGCAGTATTCTTTGCCAACGTAGGCTATCTGTTCAATCTGGAGGACGACATCAATGAACGCGTTGGGCCTACCGATGTCGGCGAGGTGGATCCAGGCAATGCGCTACGGCTGAGTTTTGGTATGGCCTATTCGATCAATGAAAAGGCCGCCTTCACCTTAGGCTTCAAGAATGATTTCATCGACGAAACGGAAACCGAGCTTATCGATGTCACTTCCGGCGCTTCTTCTCGACAGGAGTCCAGTACGCTTAACGTGGGAGCCCTGCTTCTGGGCTGGTCCTATCAGGTCAATCCCGACACTGCGATCAATCTTGGTCTGGAACTCGGGGTTACGGAGGATGCTCCCGATACCTTGCTCACGCTGCGCGTTCCCTTCGGTATGGACGCGTTCTAGCGCTACGTACATAACGATCTAAAAGCCTAGCGAATTGGCGATTCGTGTCCGTGTCTGAGCCGCACGAAGCGCCTCCATGTTGTGGATATCCAGACGGACATCGAGTTGCTGGCGGATATCCCGCCCCGAGGCATTGCTGACGACCGTGCTCAAGATGGCTTCTTGGGTAAGATTGTGCAGTGCCGCGGTAAAGCCTTTGGCATCCTCCACCACCAGCCCCCGAAAACTCTCCATCCCCATCAAATTGACGCTTTGTGGGGTCAATTCAACGACGGACTGACCGGTACCCGGCCCCACCTGTGATACCCGTTGCGGGTGCGACGCAACATCATGAATAGCGGTGTTCTCGAGCGTCTGTGTGACGATATTGGCGCCGGCCCGACTGATATTCATCACGGTTTCCAGACGAATATTATCGATCATGGTGCGCAGGGTTGCACCAAAGCTCATATCCAACCCTCCCGCGCTGAATCCACCGCGCAGATCGGCCAGCATCGACTCTTCGATGATATTCGCGTGGCTGAATGGGGACTCCCGAGTTCGACAGTTAGAAGCGTAATCTATTGATTAGCCTGGAAACGCCTTTTCAAAATTGGCACTACAAGCGTGATGCAGCAGGTGCCGGCAGGCCAATGGCTTCGAAAAGATCGCG
>NZ_JBNCAN010000018.1:0-104369 GCF_049808615.1 Halomonas sp. GXIMD04776
GGTCAAACGTCTCGACGAGTCGCTTGCCTCGATTTCGGTGACTGCTCACCGCATCGCTCACAAGCGCCCACATGAATTACCTGATCAATTGTTAAAGAGCCGGCCGATGCCTCTCGGGTATCCCCTCGTCGGCAGCAGCGGATGCGTACTTTACGGATCTCGACCGGGCCTGACAAGCCCTTGAGACGAAAAATTTATCCGACTTGCTTCTTGCTGCGACGCAGCTTGCGCATTAACGCCATGATGGGCCCCGAGGCGACATAACAACTGAATAACGTCAGCAACATAACCGAAGGCTCGAGCGAAATGACAACGAAGCCTAGCACGATGGCCAACAAGGCCACGAAGGGGACCGGACCTTTAACATCCACGTCCTTGAAGCTGTAATAACGAATATTACTGACCATCAACACACCCGCAGCAGCAACGACGAAGGTCATGAGCACCTTGAAGCCAAAGGCATTGGCATCGAAATTATGAAATACCCAGACACAGCCGGCCACCAGCGCCGCTGCGGAGGGGCTGGGTAGACCGATAAACCATTTCTTGTCCACCGAGCCGATCTGTACGTTGAAGCGCGCCAGCCGCAGCGCCGAGCAGGCTACGTAGACGAAGGCAGCAATCCAACCAATCTTGCCGATGTCCTGCAGTATCCAGGCAAATGCCACGATGGCCGGCGCCACTCCAAACGAAAGCATGTCGGCCAGGCTATCGTACTGGGCACCAAATTCGCTTTGAGTATTGGTCAAGCGCGCTACGCGCCCATCCAGGCCATCGAGCACCATTGAGACGAACACAGCGATGGCTGCCGCTGCAAAATCACCGTTGATCGAGGCCACGACGGCAAAAAAACCGGAAAATAACGCCGAGGTAGTGAACAGGTTGGGTAATAGATAGATACCTCGACGACGCGTTTTCTTGCCATCCTCTACTGTGTCCTCAACGACATCCACTTCCTCTGTAAAACTGGAAAATTCCTGGCTGGTCGATGCTGTTTGGGGAGATGAGGATTCTTCCTGATTCGAATGCTGAGTCATAGATCTCGTTCCGTTGCCGTGGGGCATGAATCATCATTTTACACTGTGTCGCCTTTAACGATAGGCGTATAGCGTCACAGATTGCCAGGCCCATGACGTCAAAAGGCGCGGAGATTCCGCGCCTTTCTTACATACTCGATGTTTCTTTTCGATTCAGCGAACCGATCAGTTCTTGCTTTTGTCGACCAACTGGTTGGCCGCGATCCAGGGCATCATCGAGCGAAGCTTGGCACCTACCTGCTCGACCGGATGATCTGCGTTGAGTCGGCGCCGCGCATGCATCGACGGATAGTTGGTACCACCTTCCTGGATAAACATCTTGGCATACTCTCCAGACTGGATGCGCTGGAGGGCGTTGCGCATTGCGGCGCGAGACTGATCATTGATGATTTCCGGACCGGTGACGTACTCGCCATACTCCGCATTGTTGGAAATGGAGTAATTCATGTTGGCGATGCCGCCTTCATACATAAGATCGACGATCAATTTAAGTTCGTGCAGGCACTCGAAGTATGCCATTTCCGGCGCGTAGCCTGCTTCGGTCAGCGTTTCGAAACCTGCCTTGACCAACTCCACGGTGCCACCGCAGAGCACCGCCTGCTCACCAAAGAGATCCGTCTCGGTTTCATCCTTGAACGTCGTCTCGATGATACCGGTACGCCCACCGCCGATGGCTGCGGCATAGGAAAGCGCTGTTTCCTTGGCCTGCCCGGAGGCATCCTGCTGGATGGCGATCAGATCGGGGATGCCACCGCCCCGTGTGAACTCAGATCGCACGGTGTGCCCCGGCGCCTTTGGCGCGATCATGATGACGTCCAAGTCTTCACGAGGCACGATCTGGTTGTAATGGATATTGAAGCCGTGGGCAAAGGCCAGGGTCGCCCCTTGCTTGAGATTGGGCTCGATATCGCGCTCGTAGATGGCTTTCTGATTCTCGTCCGGGGCGAGCACCATGACCACATCCGCCTCCTTGCTGGCCTCGGCCACGGACGCGACCTTGAGACCCGCCGCTTCGGCCTTGGCCGCGGAAGAAGACCCCGCACGCAGCGCCACGGTCACGTCCACACCGGATTCCTTGAGGTTGTTGGCGTGGGCGTGACCTTGGGAGCCATAGCCAACGATGGCGACTTTCTTGGCCTGAATCAGGGAAAGATCACAATCCTTATCGTAATAAACGCGCATGCCGAACTCCTTTATATGGTGAACGCGAGCGGTCGCATGGCCGATTCGCGTGACGAATGGTTTAACGTGAGGTCACGATACGCCAGGCATGACGTTGCGTAAAACGCTATATTTGCAACACTGCAATTCACAAGATGCAACGCAACCATGGACTTCAGACCACTGAAACACTTTCTGGCCCTGGCAGAGACCCTACACTTCGGTCGCGCCAGCGATAGCTGCCATGTCAGCCCCTCGACGTTAAGCCGAGTGATTCAACAACTGGAAGCCCACTTGGGTGTCACTCTTTTCGAACGAAACAATCGCAGCGTCCAACTGACCCGGGAAGGCCGACTGTTCCAGCAGTACGCCAGGGAGGCCCTGGAACAGTGGGAATTGATGCGTCACGCCTTGATGAGCGAATCCGGCGAGTTATCCGGGGAAATAAGTATCTATTGTTCGGTCACCGCCAGCTACAGCTTTCTCTACGAACTGCTCAGTGAGTTTCGTTTGCGCTATCCGCGCATCGAACTCAAACTGCATACCGGCGATCCAGCGGACGCCATTCCTCGCGTGCTTGGCGGCGACGAGGACATGGCCATCACGGCGTGCCCTGAAACACTTCCCCGGCAGCTCGCCTTCAAGCCCATCGCCCGATCGCCTCTGGTCTTCATCGCCCCGGACGAGCCCGCAGATTGGGTGCCTTCTATTACGTCCCCACCCCAAACAAGCGAATGGGTTCGCGCACCCATGATTCTTTCAGAGGCAGGGCTGGCCCGGGAGCGTACCGATGCCTGGTTCGAAGCACTCGGTATCAAGCCACACATATACGCCCAGGTGGGAGGAAACGAGGCTATCGTCAGCATGGTCGGACTGGGCTTCGGCATCGGCGTGGTGCCCAAGATCGTTCTCGATAACAGTCCGCTGGCCGACCGGGTACGTCTACTCGATATCCAGCCTGCCCTGGCGCCTTTCGATGTCGGATTATGCGTGACGGAGAAGCGACTCAAGAACCCGTTGATCCATGCACTTTGGGGACAGACTGGGCACTAAAAAGCCGCCCGTGGTAAGGCGGCTCGATGATTGCCAGTAGACGCTCACAGGCTGAGCATCTTGTCGCCGCGGGCAATGCCCGACACACCGGTACGCGCTACTTCGAGAATACCGATCGGCGCCATGGCCTGGACGAAAGCGTCCAGCTTGCCGGCATCGCCGGTGATCTGCACAGTGTAGACGCTGGGAGTGACGTCGACCACCTGGGCTCGGAAGATGTCCGCCGTACGCTTGACCTCATCGCGCTGAGCGCCCAAGGCTTTGACCTTGACCAGCATCAGCTCCCGTTCGATGTGATTGCCTTCGGTCAGGTCGACCAGCTTGACCACATCGATCAGCTTGTTGAGCTGCTTGGTGATCTGCTCGACGACTCGATCATCTCCTACCGTGGTGACGGTCAGCCGTGACAGGGTTCCGTCTTCTGTCGGCGCCACATTGAGCGACTCGATGTTGAAGTTACGCTGGGAGAAGAGCCCCACTACCCGAGACAGAGCACCAGGCTCATTTTCCAACAGAATCGAAATGATATGACGCATCAGGTCCGCTCCGTCTTCGAAAGCAGCATGTCACGCATGGAACCAAGAGGCACATGCATCGGATAGACGTGTTCGCGCGGGTCGACGTAAACGTCCAGGAACACCAGCTCGTTCTTGTCCGCAAAGGTTCGCTCGAGCGCCGGCTCGAGATCCTCGTAACGCTCCACTCTGAGCGCGGTGAAGCCATAGGCCTCGATCAGCTTTTGAAAATCCGGCAGTGACTCCATGTAGGAGTGGGCGTGGCGAGACTTGTAGTTCAAATCCTGCCACTGACGCACCATGCCTAGCGACCCATTGTTGAGGTTGACGATCTTGACACCGATACCGTACTGCTTACAGGTCGAAAGCTCCTGCATCATCATCTGGAAACTGCCCTCGCCGGTGACGCAGACCACGTCATCATCTGGATAGCTCTGCTTGATGCCCATGGCCGCCGGAAATCCGAATCCCATGGTGCCCAAGCCCCCGGACGTGATGAAGCGGTGAGGCTTGTCGAACTTGTAGTACTGGCCGGCAAACATCTGGTGCTGACCGACATCCGTAGTGACGAAGGCCTCGCCGCGGGTCATGCGGCAGATTTCCTCAATGACCTGCTGAGGCTTGATCGGCTCCCCCGGCTCCGCGGGTTCATAGAGCTTGCCATAGCGCTCCTCGCGCCAGCCGTCGATCTTCTGCCACCACTCGATGAGTGCCTCCGGATTACTCGGTTCGCGGTCCTGCACCAGGCTGATCATCTCACTGATGACGCTCCCGGCGGGCCCCACGATCGGAACATCCGCGCGCACGGTCTTGGAGATCGAACTGGGGTCGATGTCCGCATGCACGATCTTGGCCGTCGGACAGAATTTCGAGGTGCTGTTGGTCACGCGATCATCGAAGCGCGCCCCGATGGCGATGATCAGATCCGCATGGTGCATGGCCATGTTCGACTCGTAGGAACCATGCATGCCCAGCCAGCCCAGTGACTGGCGATCGCTCTGCGGATAAGCCCCGATACCCATCAGCGTGGTGGTGATCGGGTAGCCGAGACGTCGCACCAGATCGGTCAGCGCTTCGCAGGCATCACCGGTGACCACCCCGCCACCGGTATAGAACACCGGGCGACGTGCCTTGAGCATCAGCTCCACGGCCTTCTTGATCTGGCCGGAATGTCCTCGGGTGACCGGATTGTAGGAGCGCAGCTTGACCTTCTTCGGATAGACGTATTCGTAGCGCTCGGTGGGCGCGGTCATGTCCTTGGGAATGTCCACAACCACCGGCCCGGGACGCCCCGAAGCCGCCAGATAGTAGGCCTTCTTGAGTACCGTCGGTATCTCAGACGGATGACGGATCGAGAAGCTGTGCTTCACGATCGGCCGGGTCACGCCGATGATATCGGTCTCCTGGAAGGCATCCTCACCGATCAGGTGGCTGGCCACCTGGCCGCACAGCACCACCATTGGAATCGAGTCCATATAGGCGGTGGCGATACCGGTCACGGCATTAGTCGCGCCGGGCCCGGAGGTGACCAACACGGTACCGGGCTTACCGGATGCCCGCGCATAGCCATCGGCCGCATGGGTAGCGGCCTGTTCGTGACGCACTAGAATGTGTTTGACGTCATCCTGACGGAACAGCGCATCATAGATATGCAGCGCGGCTCCGCCAGGATAGCCATAGATGTACTCAACGCCCTCATCCTTCAGGAAGCGGGCGATCATATCGGCGCCGGAAAGCAGTTCCACAGTTATTTCTCCCCTGGAGGTCTCGAGTGCCATTTCGCCCCCGGAATGGGTGACGAAAATCGAGTGCGGCAATACGCCGCTGCCGGCAACGCCGGCACCTGATGCCAAACCCTGGCGTTATACGGCCCGGATAGGGCCTGCACTCTATATCGCGACGGATCGCCGCGTCGGGGTTGGGCCAGAATGGACGGTTAGCCCATGCCTGGAAATCCTTGCAAGGCGGGTAGAGGTCTCGCACCTACCCTTCACGCAGCGCTCGAGGATCGCCCGATATTGCCGCGCCCACAATCAGGAACCGTCAAGATTCCATTAGCTGCCCGAAACTGTCAACCGGCCAACCATGTTGCGACGCAAAAAAGTCCGCCGGGAAAGGCGGACCAAGGAGGAAAAAGCGTTCTGAACGACATCATTTGTCGAATTTCAGATGGCCGTCCTGGGAGCTTACGCGGATAATATTGCCAGAAGCGAAACGACCGGTCAGCAGATCCCGGGCCAGCAGGTTCTCGATCCGGCTCTAGATGGCACGCTTGAGCGGACAGGCAACCCTGTGGGATAACGACTCAAAGTGACGTGAGTTTAGCCAGCAACTGGCCACGGTTATTCACGTCCAGTTTATCGTAAATCCGTCGCGTATGGCTCACGACGGTATGCTTGCTCATGTTCATCTGTGCGGCGATTTGCTCGGTCGATATATCGGTCGCCAACAAAAGGCAAACCTGCATTTGGCGGCGTGATAGAGAAGGCATATCACGAAGTCGGCGAAGTATCCGTACTGTCTTGGGCTCCTGATAGCGTACATGGACACCGACCAGCGATGAGGGCTCTGGCTCCGCCTGATGGAGGCCATCATTATTCAGCCAATAGGCGCGAAAGATAAAGCCACCCAGATTGTTGCGATGACGGTAAACAGGCGGGGTGCTGGCAAACATGCCGCTGGTGAAAACGGTAGTCAGACGCCTGCACAGTTGTGCGACTGGATCAGGCAAACGCAGGTCGTCGCTGTGAGTCTGCCAAGAGATAACCGGCCGTGTCGCCATGATCAACAGTCGATGCGCCTCCTCGGAAAAATGATGTATCCGGCCTTCGTGATCAGCGATTATAAAACCTTCCCGTTCACTGTCCACCAGCAACTCTTCACAGCGAGGCGCAGCCGTCAGCGCATGGGCGATAAAGGGCATCAAGCGTTCCAGCGAGCCTAGCTGATCGGACCTGAATTCGCTATCTCTCTCCGTACGGTGCAATCCGAAGCCGCCAAGCGCGATCCCATTTTCACGTACGACGACATTGATGCTGCGATGCAAATTGGCAGGGCGAAGAAACAGATTGTAATAGTCGTGGCGATAATAACTGCGGCGATCGTCCTTGAGCATATCCTCGAGCAGCAATACGGTCTTGTGAACATTAACTCGACCGCGCATCACATCGCGGAAGGAAGCCACCACCTCCTCTTCCCGCCGGTTATACATTTCCTCGAAATAGAGAGGTAGCAGTGGCAACAACTCGTCCATATTTTCCGCATAGCTGTTGCTCATCTCACCTTCAGGACCCGACCAAGTGAAGCAATTGGTATAGGAGGGGATAAGGTTGTGCAGCTCTTCCAGTATTGCCGGCATTATCACTTCGCCACCCAACCCTAGGCAGCAAAGCTGCTTGATACGCGCCTCGGCACTAGCGAGCGGATTCATGATGTTTCAAAGCGCGTCGATAACGAGACCGGCGCCACCCCCCCTGTAAGCTTGCGCTGCCTAAATATAACTATACGGCACTAATAATGTAGCATTAGAGGTGACGTTTTTCCCGTTACCTAATTGTTATTACTGACCTGTGGGCATTAGG
Source organism: Halomonas sp. GXIMD04776 (assembly GCF_049808615.1). Classification (NCBI taxonomy): domain Bacteria; kingdom Pseudomonadati; phylum Pseudomonadota; class Gammaproteobacteria; order Oceanospirillales; family Halomonadaceae; genus Halomonas; species Halomonas sp. GXIMD04776. The sequence continues at coordinate 7,348 of NZ_JBNCAN010000018.1, forward strand.
TAGCCACTGATGATTTGGGTTTCAGCGCTTAGCTACTGCCCTCTTCAACTCAGCAGGGAGATAGTGTCATGACCGTCAAGAACAATACCGAGTCCGACCTGGAACTCTCGAAAGTCGGCATCGCCCTCGGTGACAACCTGTTTCAATCGTTTCTGCTGGCCGGCGAGCGCTATGTCAATCTCGATATGCGCCGCGAGGGAACGGACGAGGCGCATGTCGCCAAACTCCTGGAGGCGATTCCCGAGAGCAAGAGGAAGCTTATGACGGGTTATTTTCACCGTCAGAAGGATCTGGATCTGGCACAGCGCGTTAAGGTGCTGGGACCGCTGACCGAACTCAAGATCAGCGACCCGTTAACCCTAGAGGTCACGACCAAGGGGCTTCTAGATCGCGCCAGCTTTCGAGCCGAACTGATTCCATCCGGCATACAGGCGAATTTTCGGCTGGCACCGACAGCTTTTCGCCAGCTTGAGGAAAGGGAGCCGCCTGGAACGGACGGCTATCGCCGCCTCGACCTGAAGCTGGAGTCTCTTCGCGTCGAGGACAGCCAAGATGAACGTCATGTCTGGCCTTTCACCTTCAATCAGGTCGACGAGGTTTCGCTGGCTACCGTCGGCATCGATGAAACCGGCGATGTCACCTCAGGATATTATAACCTTGGCAGCATCAAGGAAGGCGGCAAAAAAAGTTTCAATGACAAGACGATCCATTGGTTTCGGATCACCGAGGGCGGCAATCGGTTTCCAAAAGCTTATTCGGTGAGTGTGTATGCCATCGAGCGCGATGAGGGCGGTTGGAACGAGTTCCTTGATGCCGCGCGCGAGTATGCGAAGGCAAAGATTACCGAGGAACTGATCGCCCGAGGGGTTATTGCTGCCGGGGAAGCCTTGGGCGTGGTGATTCCTCCGCATGTGGCAAGGATCATCGCCAACGCGGTGAAAGGTTTCCTGGATAACATCATGGACTGGCTAGCCAGACTGTTCACGAATGAGGACGACATACTCGGGTCGCGGACGAGAAGAGCGACAATTAACAGTTACACCGGTAATTGGGGCAGTAGCGGTACCGCGCGCTCAAGCTCGTGGAACTGGCGCTTCTCTGGAGAAGGCGGACGCTGGCGCACTCGTATGCACTGGCAACTGAGCCGCTAATCAGGTGTGACGCTTTCATCGACAAAAAAGCCCGCCGGGAACGGCGGGCCAAGGAGGAAAAAAACGTTCTGAACGACATCATTTGTCGAATTTCAGATGGTCGTCCTCGGTGCTCACGCGAATGGTATCACCGGGAGCAAAACGACCCGCCAACAGATCCTGTGCCAAGGGGTTCTCGATGCGGTTCTGGATGGCCCGCTTGAGCGGCCGCGCGCCGAAGACCGGATCGAAGCCCACCACCGCCAACTGCGCCATGGCATCGTCGCTGATCTCGAGTGAGAGATCGTGCTCCGCCAGTCGACCCCGTAGCCGGTCGAGCTGGATGCTGGCGATGGCCTGAATCTGCTCCTGACCGAGCGCATGGAAGACTACCACTTCATCGATGCGGTTGATCAGTTCTGGACGGAAGTGATTACCCACCACCTCCATGACCGATGCCCGCATCACCTCATAGTCCGCGTCATCGCCGCCCAGCCGCTGGATGATGTCGGAGCCCATGTTGGAGGTCATGACGATCACCGTATTGCGGAAATCCACGGTACGTCCCTGGCCGTCGGTGAGGCGACCGTCTTCCAGTACCTGCAATAGAATATTGAAGACGTCCGGATGCGCCTTCTCGACCTCGTCCAGCAGCAACACCGAATAGGGCTTGCGGCGTACCGCCTCGGTGAGATAACCGCCCTCTTCGTAACCCACATAGCCGGGAGGCGCCCCAATCAGCCGCGCCACGGAGTGCTTCTCCATGAACTCGGACATATCGATGCGCACCATGGCTTCTTCGGTGTCGAAGAGGAAATTGGCCAGCGACTTGCACAGCTCGGTCTTGCCCACCCCGGTCGGGCCGAGGAACAGAAAAGAGCCGTTGGGACGGTTGGGATCGGCAAGCCCCGCTCGGGAACGACGTACCGCATTGGCCACCGCATTGACCGCCTCGTCCTGGCCGATCACCCGCTCGTGGAGCGCGTCTTCCATGCGCAGCAGCTTGTCGCGCTCGCCTTCGAGCATCTTGGACACGGGAATACCGGTCCAGCGCGAGACGACCTCGGCGATCTCCTCCTCGGTGACGTTGGAGCGCAGCAGCACATGCTTGGAGGTATCCGCCGCCTCCCCTTCGCCAGACTCGGCGATCTTCTTCTCCAGCGTCGGGATGACCCCGTACTGCAGCTCGGACATGCGCCCTAGATCACTCTGGCGACGTGCCGCCTCGAGATCGATGCGCGCCTGCTCGAGCTCCGCCTTGAATTGGGCCGCCCCCTGGATACTGGCTTTCTCGGACTTCCACACCTCTTCGAGGTCCGCATACTCGCGTTCGAGTTCGTCTATCTGACCCTGAAGCCCTTCCAGGCGCTTTCGCGAGGCCTCATCGGTCTCCTTCTTCAGCGCCTCACGTTCCATCTTGAGCTGAATCAGGCGGCGGTCGAGACGATCCATCTCCTCCGGCTTGGAATCCAGTTCCATGCGGATGCGCGAGGCCGCCTCATCGATCAGGTCGATGGCCTTGTCCGGCAACTGGCGATCGGTGATGTAGCGGGTCGACAGCTTGGCCGCGGCGATGATCGCCGAATCGGTGATATCGACCCCATGGTGCACCTCGTAGCGCTCCTTGAGGCCGCGCAGGATGGCGACGGTGTCTTCCTCGGTCGGCTCGTCCACCAGCACCTTCTGGAAACGGCGCTCCAGAGCGGCATCCTTCTCGATGTACTTGCGGTATTCGTCCAGGGTCGTGGCGCCCACGCAGTGCAGCTCACCGCGAGCCAAGGCCGGCTTCAACATATTGCCGGCGTCCATGGATCCTTCTGCCTTGCCGGCGCCGACCATGGTGTGCAACTCATCGATGAACAGGATCACCCGGCCCTCTTCCTGGGCCAGCTCCTTGAGTACCGCCTTCAAGCGCTCCTCGAACTCGCCCCGGAACTTGGCACCGGCCAATAGCGCCCCCATGTCCAGGGACAGCACCCGCTTGTCCTTGAGCCCTTCCGGCACCTCACCGTTGATGATGCGCTGGGCCAGTCCCTCGACGATAGCGGTCTTGCCCACCCCGGGTTCGCCGATCAGCACCGGGTTGTTCTTGGTACGCCGCTGCAGCACCTGGATCGTGCGGCGGATCTCGTCATCCCGGCCGATCACCGGATCGAGCTTGCCCTCGGTGGCCCGGGCGGTAAGGTCCAAGGTGTACTTGTCCAGCGCTTCGCGGTTTTCCTCAGCGTTGGCATCGTCGACCTTGGCACCTCCGCGAAGACTGTCGATGGCAGCCAGTACCGCTTTCTTGGTCAGGCCCGCCTGGGTCAACACGCGAGTGATGGCGTGGTTCATTTCCAGGGCCGCGAGCAGCACCAGTTCGCTGGCAATGTACTGGTCGCCGCGTTTCTGGGCTTCTCGGTCGGCCAGATTGAACAACCTCGCCAGATCCTGGCTCATATTGACGTTGCCGTCGAACTGCCCCACCTCGGGCAGGTTGTCCAGATAGTCGGCCAGGCCATCGCGCAGCTTGGCGATGTCACCGCCACTCTTCTGCACCAACCCCTTGATGCCGCTATCCTGGGCATCGAGTAGTGCGGCCACCAAGTGGCCAGGATCGAGTTGATTGTGGCCGCTGCCTACCGCCAGGGATTGGGCCTCGGCCAGGGCGTTCTGCAATTTGCTGGTCATGCGGTCGATTCGCATCGAATTCCTCCCTCAGGGGCAAGGCGCGTTTGGACGCGCCTTGCGGCCTTCATTTACGTTGACATATTCAATGGAGGTATGTTGGGAGGGTTTCAAGTCGGTGGGTAGCGAAAGCAGCAGCGCAATTGATCGAGATCAAAATGAAAAGATATCACGCATAGCAATAAGTCAGCTTTTCCTTATCTCAGCCAGATCACGCTGGCCATCCGCCCGGTCACACCGTCGTCCCGGCGGTAAGAATAAAAACGCGATTCACAAGCGGTGCAAAAATGGCCACCGCTGATATGCGAGACCCCCAGGCGCTCCAGCCGCAGGCGCGCCAATCGGTAAAGATCACCCATGTAGTGGTTGAGCCGATAGGGGCTGGGTTCAAAGGCACTAGCTGCCTCGGGCTGAACCGCAACGAAGGCCTCGAATACCTCCCGGCCCACTTCAAATTGAGCATTTGAAATGGCCGGGCCAAGCCAGGCCATCAGATCTTCCGGAGCACATCCCAACGCTGCAACGCTGGCCTCTAGAACACCCCCCGCCAGGCTACGCCAACCAGCGTGAGCGAGTCCGACACGGCTCCCCTGGCGATCGCACAGGAACACCGGCAAACAATCGGCGGTAAGTATTACGCAGGCATAGTGCTTGTCGAAGGCCACCGCGGCATCGCCCTTGGGCAACGTCCTGGCAAACTCCGCGGAATAGCCTTGAACGACATTGGCGCCATGCACCTGATCGAGCCACAACAGAGGGCGTTCGTCGTCTATCTGTTCGGCCAGCAGATCACGACAGTGCGCCACCTTGGCCGGATCATCACCCACATGAAGTGCCGGATTGAAAGCGGCGAAGGGCCCCTGGCTGGGCCCGGTCTCCCGGGTGGTGATGAAGGCGCCAACGGTGCTCGGCGACGGCCAGTCGGGCAACAAAAGCGTCGGTTGCTCGCTCATGTGCGCTCCTCACTGTCGACTCTCAAGTAGTCGAGAAGCATCAGCAGGTCGTCCGGCAAATCGGCGCGAAATTCCATCGACTTGTCATGACGTGGATGAATAAATGCCAGCTTGCGCGCGTGCAGGGCCTGGCGGGGAAACTCGCGCAGGATTTCCTTGAGGGTATCGGAGGCCCCGGCCGGCAATTTGAAGCGGCCGCTGTAGAGCGCATCCCCGATCAAGGGGAAGCGCCGATGGGCCATGTGCACACGAATCTGATGGGTGCGTCCGGTTTCCAGCTTGCAACGCACATGCGTATGACCGCGAAAACGTTCGGCAACGCGGTAATGGGTGATCGCCGGTTTGCCCGAGTCAGTGACCGCCTGACGTTTGCGATCCTTGGGATGACGCCCGATTGGCGCGTCCACCGTGCCGCCGGCGGTCATGACGCCGATGACGACCGCATCATATTCACGAGAAACGCTGCGCGCCTGGAGCTGCTCGACCAGCGAGGTCTGCGCCTGCAGCGTCTTGGCGACGACCATCAAGCCGCTGGTGTCCTTATCGAGACGATGCACGATGCCTGCTCGCGGTATGGCAGCCAACGCCGGACAATAATGCAGCACCGCATTGAGCAGGGTGCCGTCCGGATTGCCCGCCGCCGGGTGCACCACCAATCCTGGCGGCTTGTCGATGACCAATACATCGTCGTCCTCGAAGACGATATCCAAGGCGATCGCCTGGGGCACCCAGCGCGTTTCTTCCTCGAGCACCGCGTGCAACGCCAGTCGCTCGCCTCCGTAAACCTTGTCCTTGGGTTTGGCCTGAACGCCGTCCAGGGTCAGCGCGCCTTGCTTGATCCAGCTCTTCAGCCGCTCGCGGGAAAAATCGGGCAGTAGTTCCGCCGCGGCCTGGTCGAGGCGCATGCCGACCATGGCTTCGGGAATGGATTCGTCGCGATGAACGGTCTCTGACATAGCGTTCTTGTGGCCTGTGACGTTTCGCCCCTGTGGGGCTTTGCTTTATAGTGAGCCGAATTCGGCCGATTCTAGCATGGCCACCGCAGATTGCCCGATATGAGGATGACGATGCGCGCGACTACTCTGGCTACCCTGTTGCTTTCCGCCACCCTGCTGGCGGGCTGCGCCAGCAACGAGGCAGCCCCGGATTTACAGGAGCAGGAGCTCTATCAGAAGGCCCAGACATCGCTGGATGCCGGGCGCTACAGCAGCGCCGTCACTCAGCTTGAAGCTCTGGATACTCGCTTTCCCTTCGGCAGCTATGCGGAACAGGCACAGCTCGAGCTGATCTACGCTTACTACAAGGTGGACAACTGGGAAGCCGCCCGGGCCGCCGCCAGTCGCTTTATCCGTCTGCACCCGGATCACCCCCAGGTCGACTACGCCTACTACATGCGTGGTCTTGCTGCTTATCAGGCGGGGCGTTTCAGCCTCGAGAGTCTAAACCTGATCGACATCTCCAAACGCGATCTCGGCGCTTCGCGGGATGCCTATGTCGATTTCGGCGAGCTGGTCCGGCGTTATCCGGACAGCCCCTACGCCGCCGATGCGCGTCAACGCATCATCTATCTGCGCAACGTGTTGGCCCGCAGCGAGCTGCAGGTGGCCGACTTCTATCTGCGTAAGGGTGCCTACGTCGCCGCCATCGAGCGTGGCCGCTGGGTCATCGAGCATTACCCGCAATCCACCGCTACCCGGGATGCTCTGGCAGTCATGGTAGAAGGCTATCTCGGCATGGATATGCGCGACCGCGCCCGGGAAGCGTTGGCGACCCTGATCGAGAACGATCCGGACAACCGGCACCTGGATGGCCGCACCTTCGAACCGGAGCACGTCAAGGCCAAACCGCTTAGTCTTGACAGCTGATATCGATATCGAGCCCCTTATCAGACTCTGGAAATAAATAAAAAGCCTGGGAACAAGAAGTCTTGAAGCGATAAGCCCTGCCAATCGGCAGGGCTACTCTTTTAGCTCACGGCGCTGACACGGCTCAATTACCTGGCTGCCAGCCATTGACGACGGGATAACGCCGATCGCGACCAAAACCGCGGGCCGTCACCCGTACGCCGAGAGGCGCCTGACGGCGCTTGTATTCACTGCGATCGACCAACTTCACTACTCTGTAGACGTCCTCGGCGGCAAACCCTGCCTCGATGATCGCCTCGGCGCTCATATCTCTCTCGATGTAACGCCCGAGAATCGCATCAAGGATATCGTAGCCCGGCAAGGAATCGCTGTCCTGCTGATCCGGCGCCAACTCCGCAGAGGGCGGGCGTGTGATGACCCGCTCAGGAATCACCAGCCCTTGGGTGTTGCGCCATTTGGCCAGACGATAGACCCAGGTCTTGTAGACGTCCTTCAAGGCATTGTAACCGCCCACCATATCGCCATAGAGCGTGGCATAGCCCACCGCCATCTCGCTCTTGTTGCCGGTAGTCAGCACCATCAACCCCTTCTTGTTGGAAATGGCCATGAGCAACACGCCACGACAACGCGACTGCAGATTTTCCTCGGTGGTATCCCGCTCACTTCCCGCAAAGCTATCGGCTAGAGTCTCGGTGAAGGCCTCGACCATCGGCGCAATCGGCATCACCTCATAATGCACTCCGAGCAAACGTGCCTGCTCGGCGGCATCTGCCCGGGAGATATCGGCGGTATAGTGATACGGCATCATCACCGCCTGGACTCGCTCGGGGCCCAGCGCATCCACGGCGATGGCCAGCGACAGGGCGGAATCGATGCCGCCGGAGAGTCCCAGCACCACCCCTTGAAAACCGCTCTTGTTGACATAATCGCGTAGCCCCGTGACCAGGGCGCAGTAGAGGTTGTCCTCGTTGTCGCCCAGGGCTTCGCACTCCCCTGTCTCTGGCTCCCAACGCCCATCACGTTTGACGAAGCGCACCGGCATCAGTCCCACCTGCCAATGCGGCGCGCGCACCCGCAGATCGCCTTCGGCGCTTACCACCAGCGACCCCCCATCGAATACCAGGTCGTCTTGCCCGCCGATCTGATTGACGTAAACTACTGGAAGCTGCACTTCACGGGCTCGATCGGCAAACAACGCAAGGCGCTCGGCGGGCTTGTCCTGGTGGAAGGGCGAGGCGTTGAGAGTCACGAGGATATCGGCGCCGGCTTCCTGAGCCTTGCGCACCGGCTTGCCTTCCCAGAGATCTTCGCAGATGAGGATACCCAACCGCGCCCCCCGATGCTCGATCACCAGCGGCTGGCGACCCGGTGTGAAATAGCGATGTTCGTCGAACACCAGATAATTGGGAAGCGCCTGCTTGGCGTACTCGCCGACCCACTCACCGTTGTAGAGCACACCGGCCAGATTGAAATATCCTTTCCTGCGACGCCCGGGATAGCCGACGATCACCATCACATCCCGCACGATCTTCTTGGCCATGCGCTCCCGGGCTTCCTCCAATCGGTCTTCCATTGAGCCACGTAGCAGCAGATCTTCGGGGGGATAGCCGGTGAGAAACAACTCGGGCAGCACGACCACATCGGCCTTGTGCTCGATACACGCCTCGCGCACCGTCTCGATAGCAAGCTCGGCATTGCCGGGAATATCGCCCACCAGGGGGTCCAGTTGGGCCATGACCAGCGTCAGGTCTTGCATGGCGAATCGTTTCCTTTAATTGGCTGGAACGGATAGGAGCTTTACACTTACTCCCTCATGCACATTGTCCCGCAAGGTCTGCGCTGAGGCAAAGCGCCTACCGGCCACCGAGGGAGTCAGAGGATGAATCTTTTGATCATACGCCTGATCATTTTTGCCGTGCTGTTCTGGGCGGGTCTCAAATTGTATCGCATGTACCGGGAGTGGCAGTCGGAGCGGAACGACGATCAGCCGCACCGCCTCGATGATGGCCAGATGGTGCGTTGCAGTTATTGTCGCGTGCACCTACCGGAAGACGAGGCATTGCGTCGGGGCGATCAATGGTTCTGTAGTCACGAGCATCGCGACAAGTTTCTTGAACAGCAGCGTCCATCCGACGACTGACACAATCGCTCGCACACCCTCATGTTTTGTTCGGTGAGCCCGATATTGATAGAAAGCCATTCGAATAACCAAAATTCAAAGACGGGCACTGCTAGTATGAACTCAAGGACGCAGAAGGGGTTTACGCTGATTGAGCTGATGGTGGTCGTGGCGGTGATCGCCATCTTGGCGACCTGGGCCGTACCCAGCTTCTCGAACCTGATGGCGGGTAACGCATTGGACCGCCAGGCCGACCGCATCTGGCAGGCAATCACCGCCGCGCGCACCGAGGCGGCGGAACGCCGGACGACCGTGCGGGTCTGTCCAGGCGATCCGGCCAACGGCTGTAATGCCAATTGGCAAGGAGCACTGATGCTCTTCGCAGATGCCAACGAGGATAATACGTATCAAGCGGGAGAAGCGGTCATCCGTGTTTTCGATGCGCCTGATAACAAGGCCATCATCACAACGAATAACTCTTCCTCGGGCCTTAGCTATCGAGCCGATGGCTTCACCACTGATTGGGGGACTTTTACCTTGAGCCATCCCCAGCTCGATGCAGGTCAGGCTCGCCAGATCACCATCTCTCAGGCCCGGGTGCGTCGGAACTAGATCTGCGTTTAAGGGCTTATCAAAAGCCTCTCAAGAGCCCCAACATCCTTGAGTTGCAGGAGCACGCTGACCGTCCTGACTCAGGGTCAGCGTGCCGCAGCCATCATTGGCCTGTGGACCGCCAGGTACCGCCACCGCTCTGATCACGAAGCCGTTGCCACTATCGGTGATATCGATCCTGAACTGGTAACGATTGGGGTCCACTGTGGCGGCCCCATTCACCACCAGAGGCGGGGTTAGTGCGCCTGGTGCCAAATCATTACCCACCGTGCCATAGGTGAAGGTCTGGCTGTAGCGCCGTTCCAGGCGCTGTGCCATTTCATTCAGCACCGTCTGAGCCTGAGTGCGGTTGGCCCGATCCACATAGCGTTGATAGGACGGCACTGCGATCGAGGCCAGAATCCCCACAATTGCCACCACGATCATCAACTCGATCAGCGTAAAGCCCTTGTTTCCACGCATCATCAGTTCTCCAGTTCCCGCCAGGCCACCCGTCCCAGGCTGAGCGGGTTCAAGGGCTCGCCCTCGAATACCTGAGGCTCACCCTTGTCATTGATCGTCAAAAGGTTTTCAGTGTTGTCTTCCAAGTTGGTATCGACGACAGGGGTAAAGAGCGCACCATCGGTTTTCATCCCCACCGGTATGTCGTCATTGATCTGGTCCTGGCCATCCACAACACCATCATTGTTGATATCCAAGGCTGGCTTGTTCACCGCGCGCCCTTGAAAAACCGATAGTTGGTAGAGGAAACCGCCATTCTCGGCGCCACAGGTTCCATCTCCCGGGATCAGCGTTGTGATCAAAATGCGATCGCCATAGAGCAAGGAATCGTTGACCACTCGCTCGTCACCGGGGAAATCCATATACCAGCCATGTTCGCTGTCGAGGCTATTTACACTGCTTTCAAAGAAGCGCAGTTCCACCGGATTGCCTTGAGTATCGGTCGTGATCGTACTTGTCAGCTTGCGCTCCGTTAGATCGTCTCGCGTCAGCGCCCCTCCTCCAGTGGAGTCACGGTCACGGACCGCATAGAAGGAGCCCATCGTGCTACGGGGCTCGGCACCAATGATCGGCAGTTCAGGGCGACTGCCGGTACCGAAGAACAGCATCGGCCCACCTTCCGGATGACGCCCTCCTTCGACGGCGGTGGTAATGACCTGGTTCGCACCGTTGTCTACTGCCGAGAAAAGCAGTGTGGGCTGGTTGCTATTGGCCAAGTTACCGGTAAGATCGAAACGCCACAGATTGCCTTGCAGATCCCCGGCATAGGCGGTGTCGACACGCCCGTTACCATCCAGGTCGACAAGAGAGGCCGTCGAGAGGCCGTTCAGGCCACTCGTTTCCGGCGCCAGCATGCGCAGGACATCGGATGCATCAATCGCACCATCGGCAGCACCCTCCAGCTTGACGATATACAGGGCAGCCTTGCCGGAAGGACTGTAATAACCGTTGCCGAATACCACCGCATAATCGCCACTTTCCAGCAACACCAGGCTCGGGTTGCCGTAGATATGGCCCAGGCTATCGTCGCTATATAGACCCTGCTCGGTGGCGGGGGTGTACTCGAACAAGGCGATGTCGCGAGCCTTGGCTTCACTGAATAGCCCGGGCTCGGTGACATCCAGGGCGAATAAGCCGCGTCCACCGGATCCCAGGCCACTGGCCAGCACGGTGCGCCAGTCGTTGGTGATGCGCATATCCAAGGCCGTCGGGCTACCATCCACGTAATAGCGATGGATGTAGTCGGGATCCATCAACTCCACTACGTAGTCCTTCAGCATCCCAGGCATGTAGGCCAGCTTTTCCTCGCCGGTTTTTACGTCGAAGCCGTGCAGCATGCCATCATTGGCACCGACATAGACCATCGCAGGCCGGTCCTTCATCGAAGCCTTGAAATCGGAATAGGACGTGTCGCTCGGCCCAGCAGGAATGTAGTAGCTATTGGGCTCGTCGACGACGAAGGGACGCGAGCCGATCATATCGCCCAGGGGCGCATTACGCAGATAACCGATCACATCACCCGGCAGCACGCTTGGATTTAGCGAGACTCCCTTTCCCTGCTTGGAATCGAAAGTAATGAAAGTACGTGCATCCGGACCAGGTAATTTGGCCTGGGCGTTCCAAAGCTGGTCACCGATGCCATTCGCGTTCGTTTCGAAGGCGAGCAGATTACCCGCCCAGCCATCGGTATTGTCATAGAGCGTCTGAAAAACTCGACCATTGTTGCTGACACTGTAGCCAAGCCCCGCCCCAGTTCTCTTGCCACTGTTCTGAACCTGTGTGAAGACACTGCGCAGGGCACCGACCAGTTGGTCGACCTGATTGACCTCGAAGTAAGCGGGTGAGTCTTCATCTGCCGTATTGCCATACTTGGTAGCATAATAAAGAGGTGGCTTGAGTTCTGAAGCGCTGCCTCCTGAAGCGATGCGGTAGCGTTGGGTGTTAGGGCCATCGCTCACTTCACACTCATCACAAAGAGAACCGTCGTAACCTTCAATGCCCGAATGAGCGATGAAACCGCTGCTATGGTCGGTGGTGATCTTGCTACTCTCTGGGTCCTCGGGATCTTCGAAGCGTGCATCGGTACCGCTAAGCACGTAACCGACCCCCATTTTTGCACTAGCCGACTCATGAACGACATCGGTAGTGATCGTCAGCTCATTCCTGCTGGTATCCAGTTCGTAGCTGAAACGCATCTCGAGATCCGAGTCGTAATCGCCCCCAAACTCGGAGTCTTCCCAGGTAATATCGAAACTTCCCGATTTCGAACCGATGGTAATAGGACGAAAATCCACGATGGCACAGCGACCACTGCTATCTTTGTTCTCGCAGGCGGGCACGATCTTCACCGCTCCCAAGTCGATGACCGGTGTATTGGCACTCAGACGTACGGCATAGGTGCTGACTGAGTTTCCTTGGCTGTCATCGTTGGGGTTCTTGACAATGGGAGTTTCGAAGGCATAACGGGTCAGCCCAGCGATGTTGTAGCTTCCTTCCAGACCCGGCGCACTCGGGCAAAGGCCCAGCACTTCATCGAAATTCCCGCTTCCGATATTTTTTGCGGTGCAGAGTTTGTTATCGTCGCTATCGTTCTCACCGACGAAGTACCTGCCTGATATATTTTCATCCCGAGCAACGCTGTTCGTCCATTTGGCAATACTTTCTTTATCAATCAGATCATCGCTACCTAGCTCGTCCGCATCGAAGGAAGCTTCACTGGAATTGATGATTACCATGGATTGTGCGGCGCACCAATCGGCGCCTATATCATTATCCCAGGCAGGCGATGTCAGACCATTGACATAACCGGTTTCCACCAGACTGAAAGAAGGTGATTCCGAATCCTCGTTCTTCACACTTGTTCCGACATGAAAGGCATCCGTTGGTGATGCTTTCCCTGTCAAATATCGCAGCGCCTCCTGAGTCATTTCCGCTAACGGATTCCCCCAACTGGAGCACTCCCCATTATCCAGTTCCGAGAGTTTCTTTTCCCACTTGCATTCGTCGCCACCATTCTTTCCTAACTTGTTGTAGGTGCCGTCGCTATAGTCGTATCGCGAGACACGAAAGGCATTAATGTTACTGACGATGCCTGGAACGTTAGCCCGAAACATCCCGGTGTTGGAATCAAACTCCTCACTAAACTTTCTCGTGTTCGCACGCAACACCCCACCACTCAGATTCTTTTCGTAAGAGCCGGAAAAAAGACCGAAATCGACCCCATCGGCAAATTCATGCAGAAGCCCCGTCGGCTTGGGGTAGGTAGAACCTGCATAGGAAGTACACTCATCACCATCGAGGTTGGCCCCCGTGCAGACTTCCACCCTTACTTTGTATTCGTCATTATTGGTTCCATCGTCGCTTCCTGGAGAGGGAGGGCGCTTGCTCTCTTCACCCTTGTTTTTATCGCCTTTCCATTGGCACTGCCAGCGCTCGTTGGCTGCCCAGTTTTTCCACTCCCCTTGAGCCACTCTCAACAGAGGTGGCTTATCAACATGTTTAGATTGTTTATTCCCGGTATAACCGGTGGTATTGCAGAAGGATACTGGACCCTCACCATTCATGGGTGTGTTTTTATTCAGTATGTTTCGATCGCTGACCACCTTGACGAACGAATGGGCATCGTAGGGAAGATAGGCTCTTTCCAGAATGGTGGTGTCGGTTACGTTATCACGTATGCGTTTCCCGCCATAGAGCACCTTGCGCAGGATGTCCATTCGGGTCATGGAAACCCAGTTGAGAAAATTTCCGCTCCAGTATTTATTGCCGCTGCAAGAATGATCTTCCTTGGCTGCTTCGGCTATTTTAAAGGAACCACTTTCAAGTTTATTGCTGTATTCGTAACATGACTGGCTATCGAAGTAGCCGTAATAGCTGATGGCGCTCTTGTAGGTTTTGTCGATGCTGCCGTCCCCATCGATATCGCTCCAATCCGTGTAGGCTTTGAAGAACAACTGATGATCCCGGGACATGACGATCATGCTTCTCGGATCGACATTCGACTGGGCGCTCTCGGGTATCTTGTAGGGTATATCGGAGTGATAATCCGTACTTCCAACATCTTTTGGGGCGGCAGTGGCCGATGAGTTCATCCATTTTATCGAGACGACTTCAGCCGAAAGAGCTGGCAATAATGACAGTGAGAAGGCCGCCAATAAAAATCTGCTTAAATGCCCCGTATATTTCATCTTATTACTCTTCGAACACATAACGAGCCTCGATCACTCGGGAAATCTGACCCCGGGGCCCAAACCCCTGCGCGTATACCCGGAAAAACTGGTAACGGTTCTGATTGTTTTCCGCCTTTCCCACCACCAGGTTCCGAGGCGGGGTATAACCCTCGACGGCATCTTCTTCGACACAAGCGATGACATAGCGTGGGTTCTGCGCAAGATTGCCCCCGTTCAAGGCAAAAGGAACGTCCGTCCAATTCGCCACTTTTTGGAAGTCGTCTTCGTTCAAGTCCTTGGCAGTGGCGATGTCATAACGGCTGACGATCCCGTTACAGAAGTTGATGCGATGAGGTGCCTGATCGAAGACATCGAAGGCCTCGCTAGCCGCCGCCTCGGCCGCCTGAAAGGCGATCTGGGCGGCATGATCATTGGTCGCCAGACGTTGCTGCAGACGGATGGTGTCACTGCCGGCAAACGCTAGCAGCGCCATCAGTGCCACCAGAATCAGGGTTACCAGCAGCGCCATGCCGGATTGTCTCCGCGAGTAGCATCTCTTCATCAGATACCTCCCAGATTGTTACGCAGCGCCACCACGCGGGTCATCCGGGCGCGCATCTGTCGATCGTTGAACACGCGATTCCCGCCAGGCCAGTTGATGACTTGTTGCGTGGGGGTATCGAAGGTCGCGGTTTCCGAACGCAAAATCAGATTGAGACGCACGGCACGCACAGAGGACCAATCCGCCACTGCACCAGCGGGCTGAAAGGCATCGGAGTCGTCCAGAAAATCGAAGGCCATCGCATCGACACCGTTGAGTAGCGGCACTGAACCGCCTCCGGTATCGATACGCTTGCAGAAGAGCGCCTGGTCGGTGTTGACGCCCAGTTGCATCACCACGACCGTGTCGATGGGCTCATTGATTATCTGATTGTCGCAGGCGACGATTTGCTGATTCTCAAGCGCGGCCGGCCGAAAACGGATCCAGATCCTGTCCGAACCCGGGTTGCTGGCCACCACCTGACCGGCCCCGAATGCCGGTACGCTCCCCTTCGCGGGGAGTGATGTGAACTCGGTCTGTTGGTTGAACCAGTAATCGCTGTAGCCGGCCAACAGCAGTTGACGCGTGATCAACTGCACTGCGTAGCGCTGGCTGTCGGTGATTTCGCTGGAGACGATGGTGGTCTGATAGCTCTGGCGGCTCGAAAGGTAGTAGTTACTCACCAGGAGTACCAGGATTAGGCCGATAACGATGGAGATCATCAGCTCGATGAGCCCTACACCCCTTTGCCGGGCCATGCGTTTATAAAGTAAAACGTTCGGGGTTTTCATAGGCGGGTTTCCAGCATGACGCAGCCACCCGATGGTGCGTCGATACCGCAACCAGGCAAAGGATCCGCGGCGGTAGGCGGCTGCTGTCGCCAGCGCAGCGAGATGCTTACCCGATCGACGCCACCTACCTGATTGACTGCAACCGCCGCCAAGCCGTTGGGCAGAGTTTGTGCCACATCCGCAAGCCATGCATCCCGGTGGCACGCCTCAGGTTCACCTGCGCCACACTTGGGCGACGAAGCTCCCCCCGATACTTCGAATGATTCCGCACTATCGGGATCGGCGCGCATGAGTTCGAGCATGCCGTTGGCCAGCGAGATGGCATCGACGCGCCAGCGCGCGTCTCGCGAATCCTGCAAGCTCGACAGCTGCAACGCCGCGATGCCAAGTAACGCTATGCTGATGAGCAATAGCGCTACCAAGGATTCAATCAGTGAAACCCCGTCCTGGCGCACAGCCTTCCTCCTGTAGACGGTTACATTCCTGTATCATTGTGTAGTGATAATACACAGTTTTCAGGATTTCAAAACATAAAAAAGTCGGGCAAAAGCCCGACTTTTCAACTTTAAAGGAACGAAATGCCTCATCCACTGGCGATTACTTGCTCCCTCAACTCCTTGGGCATCGAGAAAGTGATGGTCTCTTCTTGCCCTTTGAGTTCTTCAGGCGCTGTAGCGCCCAACTCACGTAGTCGCTCGATTACCCCATTGACCAGCACTTCCGGGGCGCTGGCTCCGGCGGTAATGCCAATGGTCTCGACATTGTTCAACCACGCCTCATCGATCAGGCTGGCATCGTCGATCAGTTTGGCAGCGGTGCCCATACGCTCTGCCAATTCTCGCAAACGATTGGAATTGGAGCTGTTGACGCTCCCCACTACCAGCACCAGATCGCTTTCTGCCGCCAACTGGCGTACCGCGTCCTGCCGATTCTGAGTGGCATAGCAGATATCATCCTTGCGCGGCCCATCGATGGCCGGGAACTTCTCGCGAAGAGCATCGATGACCCGCGCGGTATCGTCCATGGAGAGCGTCGTCTGGGTGACGAACGATAGCGTCTCGGGATGGCTGACCTCGAGCGCAGCAACATCGGCTTCATCCTCAACCAGATAGATGGCGCCGCCGTGGGAGGTGTCGTAGCGACCCATGGTGCCCTCCACTTCGGGATGGCCAGCATGCCCGATGAGGATACATTCCTGGCCGCGCTTGGCGTAACGCAGCACCTCCATGTGCACCTTGGTCACCAGCGGACAGGTGGCGTCGAATACCTTGAGCCCGCGCCGCTCGGCTTCCAATTGTACGGCTCGTGAAACCCCGTGGGCGGAGAAGATCACCGTGGCATCATCGGGAACCTCATGAAGCTCCTCGACGAAGATCGCCCCTCGTTCGCGTAGCGTATCGACGACAAAGCGGTTGTGAACGACTTCATGGCGTACATAGATCGGCGGCCCGAGTATATCCAGGGCACGATTGACGATTTCGATGGCACGGTCGACGCCGGCGCAAAAGCCCCGGGGATTGGCCAGCTTGATCTGCATAATGAGCCTCGCTTGATACATGCGGTATCGTGGCGGTGTCAGTAAAATGGTGGTGCTAGTGGGTAGTCGCGGGCCGGACTTCAATCACCTCTACCTCGAAGGTCAGGGTACGCCCCGCCAGGGGATGATTGAAGTCCACCTCCACATGCTTGTCGTCGATCTCGGCGATGACGCCGGGCACCTCGCCGCCTGCAGCGTCGGCAAAGGACATTACCAGGCCCTCTTCCAGTTCGGCCTCGGCGCCCTCGAAGCTGTCCCGTGGGATGCGCTGCACGTTCTGAGGATTGTGCTGACCGAAGGCATGCTCCGGCGCGATGGTATAACTGCCGCTGTCACCATCGGTCAGCCCCGTCAGCGGCGACTCGAAGCCCGGCGGTAGGTTGCCATCCCCCACCTGGAAGGTCGCCGGCCGCTTGCCTTGGGTGGAGTCGACCACGGTGCCATCCTCCAGTTTGAGGGTGAAGTGCAACGTCACCTCCATACCCTCGTCGATACGATACTCGCTCATCTCGCCTATCCTCTACTGACCTCAGTGATGGGAGCTCTTGCGTCGGCGCTCGACGCGCGCCTCACGCAGCGCCTGAAGAATCAGCCCGATAGCCCCCAGTGTGATGGCCGTGTCCGCAAGATTGAAAGCCGGAAAATAGTAGTTTTGCCAATGAAAGGACAGAAAATCCACCACATAGCCATGCACTAATCGATCGTAAAGATTGCCCAATGCCCCACCGATGACCAATGCCAGAGAGGCTGCCGTCAGCGTTTCGTGTGCCTTGAGCCGTGCCATCCAGATGGTCAGGCCAATTACCGCACCGATAGCGATCACCGCGAACAGCCAGCGCTGCCAGCCATCATGGGCCGCCAGGAAACTGAAGGCAGCGCCGGGATTGTGCAACAGGGTCAGATTGAATACCGGCAATAGTTCCACGGGCTGAGCATAGTAAAGCATGCTGCTGGCCAGGGCCTTCGAGCCCAGATCCAGTATCACGATCAAGGCCGAGAGCCATAGCCAACGTAGAGGCTTGGCCATGAATCTCGTTTCCGAAGTCACGGAAATCTCGTTTGCTTCAGCCCCTTTTGTTTCAGCCTTAGGCATAATGGCGCTCTTCTCCCGGCCCGTCCGGCAAGTTGCTGATGCAGCGTCCGCACAGATCCGGGTAGTCATCATGCTGACCGACATCAGGACGATGGTGCCAGCAGCGCTCGCACTTGGCATGAGGGCTGGCAATGACCGCCACCTTCAAATCGTCGAGCTCAGTGGCTTCAGCACCTTCTACGCCGGCGGCATCGAGCGACACCAGCTGTACCTCGCTGGTCAGCAGCACGAACCGCAGCTCGTCGCCCAGCCGGCCCAGGGTCTCGCGCAGCCTGTCGCTGACATAGAGTGTCACCTCGGCAGCCAGACCACTCTTGATCACCTTGGCATTGCGCGCATCCTCGAGGCACTTGTTGACTGCCTGCTTGACCTCCAGCACCTGCTCCCAGAATTCCCGATCGAAGGTGGCGCCGGCATCCAGGGTCCGCAGCTCGCCGTAGAAGGTTTCCAGCAGCACACTGTCCTTGCGCTCGCCGGGGATATGCTCGTAGATTTCCTCAGCGGTGAAGGAGAGGATCGGCGCCACCCAGCGCGCCAACGCCTCGACGACGCGATACAGCGCGGTCTGACAGCTGCGCCGCGCCAACGAGTCGGCCTGGGTGGTGTACTGACGATCCTTGATGATGTCCAGGTAGAAGCCACCCAGCTCCCGGGCACAGAAGGTATGCACCTGCTGATGGACATCCAGGAAGCGATACTCGGCATAGGCCTGCTCGATGCGCGCCTGCAACTGCGCGGCGCGATCCACCACCCACTGATCCAGGGCCAGCATCTCCTCGAAGGGTACCGCGTCCCGGGCGACATCGAAGCCAGTGAGATTGGCGAGCAGGAAACGTGACGTGTTACGAATGCGTCGATAAACGTCGGCGGTGCGCTTCAATATCTCATCGGAGACCGCCATCTCACCGGAGTAGTCCGTGGAGGCGACCCATAGGCGCAGGATGTCGGCGCCCAGCTTGTCCATGACCTCCTGAGGCGCCACCACGTTGCCCACCGACTTGGACATCTTGCGCCCTTGGGCATCGACGGTGAAGCCATGGGTCAGCAAGCCTTTATAGGGCGCATGGCCGTCGATGGCGCAGCCGGTCAACAGCGACGAATGGAACCAGCCGCGGTGCTGATCGGAGCCTTCCAGATAGAGATCCGCCACCGGGCCGTCGCGCTTTTCCGGATGATCGAAGACCGCCGCGTGGGAGCCGCGCAATACGTGCCAGTGAGTGGTGCCGGAGTCGAACCACACGTCCAGGGTGTCGCTGATCTTTTCGTAATCCGCCGCTTCGTCGCCTAATAGTTCGCTGGCCTCGAGCCGGAACCAGGCCTCGATGCCTTCGGCATCGATACGCTTGGCGACTTCCTCCATCAGCTCCAGGGTGCGTGGATGCAGCTCGCCGCTGACCCGGTGCAGGAAGAACGGGATCGGCACCCCCCAGTTACGCTGACGCGAGATGCACCAGTCCGGGCGATTACTGATCATCGAATGCAGGCGCGCCTTGCCCCAGCTGGGCACGAACTGGGTCGTCTCGATGCCTTCCAATGCGCGCTGGCGCAGGGTCTTGCCATCCGCGCCTTGAATATCCATGCCCACGAACCATTGCGCCGTGGCACGGTAGATCACCGGTGATTTGTGGCGCCAGCAGTGCATGTAGCTATGGGTGATCTTCTCGTGAGCCAGCAGTGCGCCGACCTCTTCCAGCTTGGCGACGATCTGCGGGTTGGCCTTCCAGATCATCTGACCACCGAAGAACTTGAGATCCTCGGCGTAGACGCCGTTACCCATCACCGGACTCTTGATCTCCTCGAATTCCATGCCATAGGCGCGGCAGGTAACGAAATCGTCCACCCCGTAGGCCGGCGCGGAATGCACGATGCCGGTACCGGCGTCGATCTCGACGTAATCCGCCAGATAGACCGGCGCCAGACGTTCATAGAACGGATGACGGAAATTTAGATGTTCGAGATGGGTACCCGAGGTGGTGGCAACTATCTTGCCTTGCAGCCCGAAGCGCTCGAGGCAGCTCTCGACCAGATCTCCCGCCAGCACCAGAAAACGCTCGCCGGTGTCCACCAGGGCATAGTCGACCTCGGGGTGGACGTTGAGCGCCTGGTTGGCGGGAATGGTCCAGGGCGTGGTGGTCCAGATCGCCACGGCGGCCGGCTTGGCCAGTGACTCGAGGCCAAAGGCCGTGGCCAGCGCAGCGGAGTCATCGGCTTCAAAGGCGACATCAATGGCATCGGATTGCTTGTCTGCGTACTCGACCTCGGCCTCGGCCAAGGCCGAACCACAATCGAAGCACCAGTTGACCGGCTTCAGGCCCTTGAAAACGTAACCCTGCTTGACCATCTCGGCCAGCGCCCGCACCTCTTCGGCCTCGTTGACACGATCCATGGTGCGATAAGGGCGCTGCCAATCGCCGACGATACCCAGGCGCAGGAAGTCTTCGCGCTGGGCATCGATCTGCTCTGCGGCATAACTGCGACATAGGGTGCGGGTCTCGTCAGGCGGCAAATGCTTGCCATGAATCTTCTCGATCTGGTGCTCAATCGGAAGACCGTGGCAATCCCAGCCCGGCACATAGGGCGCGTCGAATCCGGCGATGCCCTTGGCCTTGACGATGATGTCCTTGAGAATCTTGTTCACCGCATGGCCGATGTGGATGCTGCCGTTGGCGTAGGGTGGGCCATCGTGAAGCACGAAGGTCTTTCGCCCCTCCCCCGCTTCGCGCAGACGCTGATAAAGGTCGATTTGCTGCCAGCGCTGGATGCGCGCCGGCTCACGCTTGGGCAGGTTGCCGCGCATGGGGAAATCGGTTTCAGGCAGATTCAATGTGTGCTTATAGTCGCTCATGGGGTTCCATCGTTATCGCGCCTGGCGGCTCCGGGGCCAGCATGCCCGGGGGTCGGCGCCAAAGGCGCCGATGCCAGATAGGGTGTCAAATCGCTACCGCTCTTGTCGTACGCCGTCCAGGCTTTGAAATAGTCTCGTGCTCGAGCCTGATCGGCCTGAATCTGTTGCTTGAGCGCCTCCAGTCCCTCGAAATGCTGCTCGCCCCGCAGCCGGGCACAAGGGAGAACCTCGATGATATGGCCATAGAGGTCTTCGTCGAAATCGAACAGATTGACCTCCAGGACCGGACGGGGTGTTCCCACGGTGGGTCGCCAGCCAATATTGGCCACCCCAGCAAACACCCGGCCATCACTCAAGCGCGTAAAGACCGCATAAACACCGCGCAAGGCCATAGGCCCTGATAGCAGCGGTACATTGGCGGTGGGTACGCCGATGGTGCGACCCAGCTTCTGATCGGCAACCACTCGGCCCGCATAGGAATAGGGGCGACCCAGCATGCGCGCCGCCTGCAGGAAATTACCACTGGCCAGCAGTGTGCGCACGCGAGAACTCGAAACACGCTCATCGTCGAGCGCAAAGGTGCGAGTATGCTCGACACCGAAGCCGCGCTCTTCACCCACCTGGGTCAGCAAGGTAAAGTCACCGGCCCGGTCGCAGCCGAAGCGGAAATCATCGCCTACCACCAGGTGACGCACTCCCAATCCGTCGATCAACACCTGATCGATGAACTGTCGTGCCGTCAGGCTTCGCAGCGCCTCGTTGAACGGTAGACAGACAATGCGCTCGGCACCATGAGTTGCCAGCAACCGCGCCTTGTCGCGCAGCCGGGTCAGGCGTGGAGGCGCCTGATCTCCAGCGAAGAATTCCCGTGGCTGAGGCTCGAACACCACCACCGTGATCGGCAACTCCAACGCCACGGCGCTATCGCGCAACTGATCGAGAATCGCCTGATGACCGCGATGCACGCCATCGAAGTTGCCGATGGTCGCAACACAGCCACGATGACGCTGGCGTATATTGTGTAAACCGCGGATCAATTCCATGCAGCGTTCACGCGTCGGTTAAAGAATCGATTATAACGAAGGCACAAGACCTTGGCAGCCAGCCATTCCGTCAGCCATTCAAGCGAAAGTGCCGCAGCCGAATACCGCAGATGACAAGCCAGGCAAAGTATAAGGCCGCGCCCCCCATCACCAGCGCCCCCAAGGTCAGTGTCCGCTGCTCCAGTTCCCAGCCCAGCCATGCCTGCCAGGGGGGTGAGAACCACCAAAGCGCCGCTCCCAGCAACGCGCACCCTCCCCCCAGTTGCCAAGCATAGCGCCCCCAGCCAGGCTGGAAAATCAACACACCTTGACGACGCAGGCCTCGGGCCAGCAAACCGGCATTGAGAAACGCGGACAATGCCGTGGCCAGAGCCAAGCCAGCATGAGCCAGCGGCACGATCAACGCCAGGTTCAACCCCATGTTGGCGATCATGGCGATGATGCCGATCTTGACCGGCGTGGCGGTATCCTGACGAGCGAAATAACCCGGCGCCCATATCTTGATCAGCATGAAGGCAACCAAACCCAAGGCATAGGCACGCAAGCTCCTCGCCGCCATGGCGATATCATGCTCGGTCATGGCGCCATAGTGAAACAGACTGATCAACAAGGGTTCGGCCAACACCACCAGGGCCAGCGCCGCCGGCAAACCGATCAGTAACACCGCGCGCAGCGCCCAGTCGAGCATCTTGGCGAAATGCTCCTTAGATTGCTCGGCATGGCGCTTGGACAAGGCCGGCAGGATCACCGTGCCGATGGCGATACCGAATACCCCCAAGGGCAATTCCACCAGACGATCCGAATAGTACAGCCAGGAGACGCTGCCCGCCGCCAATAGCGAGGCAAGCACGGTATCCAGCAGCAGATTGATCTGAGACACCGAGACACCGAACAGTGCCGGTGTCATCAACTTCAATATCCGCCGCACCCCGGCATGTCGAAACCGCGGCCAAGGCCTGGGCAACAACCCCAACCGCGCCAGAAACGGCACCTGAAATGCCAACTGCGCAGCGCCGGCAATCAACACGCCCCAAGCCAACGCCATCGATGGCGTCTCCATCAATGGCGTCAGCCACAGGGCGGTGCCAATCAAGGCAAGGTTCAACAGCACCGGTGTAAATGCCGGTATGGCAAAGCGGTTCCAGGTATTGAGCACGCTGCCCGAGAACGCCGTGAGCGAAATCAACAACAGATACGGAAAGGTCAACCTCAGCATCTCGGCGGTCAAGGCCAGCTTCTCGGGGTCGCGACCAAAGCCCGGGGCAAACAGCCAGGCCAGCCAGGGCGCCAACAGCATGGCGGCCGCGGTGATCAATGCCAGTACTACTGCCAGACTACCGGAGACGGCATCGAGCAATTCACGGACTTCCTCCCGCGAGCGCCGGGTGGCGTACTCGGAAAGCACCGGCACGAAGGCCTGATTAAAGGCCCCTTCGGCAAACAGCCGACGCAGGAAATTGGGAATCTTGAAGGCCACGAAGAAAGCATCGGCGCCGCTCCCTGCGCCAAACAACGCCGCAATGACCACATCGCGCACCAGCCCCAGCACGCGCGAGAGCATGGTCATCGCACTCACGATCACTCCAGAACGCAACAGCCCTGCCCGCGCAGTCACCTGTTTACCGGGCGCCGGATCGCCTTGCGCACCATCGCCGCCGGCCGGGGCGTCCAACTGGGCTTCGCCTCCTTCCAACGATGGCTTGGCGATAGAGCGTGCCTCTTTGTCTGGCTGGGAACTCACTGCAGCGCACCTTCCTCGATCAAAAGCCATGCACAAAAAAACCGGCCGAAGCCGGTTTTTCCTGAACCCTGATACGTTATTCCGCGTAGTGGCAACGGAAGTAGGGCCCAGAGAGCGTCCGACTTACGCAGCCAGCGCCTTGATTCGCTTGTTCAGGCGGCTCTTGAGACGGGCAGCCTTTTTCTTGGAAATAGTGTCCTTATCGGCAATGCGGTCGATGACCGGCTGGGCCGTGCGGAACTCTTCCATGGCCTTGCCATGATCGCCGCCCTGAATCGCTTTGATCACGCGCTTGATATGAGTGCGGACCATGGAACGCTGGCTGGCTTTATGTCGACGACGTTCTTCTGCCTGACGTGCGCGCTTGCGTGCTTGCTTGCTATTCGCCACCGTAATCTCCTTGGAGAACCATAAAATGCGGTGTAAGTATTTGATTCGATTTGATAACCGAATATGTCCAAAGCGGCTTGATCATGCCGCAAGACATGCCACGAAAAGCGTTGTGCACGGGCCATGTCTGAAAGGATGCAAAATCCTACCACAACACCCCTAGCCTTGCTACCGGTGGCGGATGGTTCGAGTACGACGGTCAGAGAATCACCAGGTTGTCGCGATGGATCAGCTCCGGCGCCTCCATATAACCCAGCAACCCCTCGATGCGATGGCTCGGCTGACCCAGAATGCGCGCGGCTTCATCGCTACCATAATTGACCAGTCCCTTGGCCACCCGCTCACCCTGCTCATCAAGGCAGACCACCATATCGCCGCGGACAAAACGCCCCGATAACGCCTTTACCCCCACCGGCAGCAGGCTCGAACCGCGCTCGCGCAACACACTCACCGCGCCGGCATCCAGCGTCAGGCTGCCGCGCACCTGAAGCTGGCCGGCCAGCCAGCGCTTGCGCGCCGCCAAGGGTGCATGCTCGGGACGCAGTAGCGTGCCCAAACGTTCTCCTTCGATCAGGCGGGTCAGCACATCCGGCTGACGTCCGCTGGCAATTGCCGTGACCGCACCGGAACGCGCCGCCAGTCGTGCCGCGCGCATCTTGGTGGTCATGCCACCGCGTCCCAGCGCGCCGCCGCCGCCAGCCATGGCGATCAAGCGAGAATCATCGGCACGCCCTTCATGCACCAATCGCGCGTCTGGCCGATGGCGTGGGTCCGCATCGAATAGGCCTTCCTGATCGGTCAGGATCACCAACGCCTCGGCCTCGAGCAGATTGGCCACCAGCGCTCCCAGGGTGTCGTTGTCACCGAAGCGGATCTCGTCGGTAACCACGGTATCGTTTTCATTGATCACCGGGATCACACGCAAGGCGACCAGCGTGCGCAGCGCCGAGCGTGCATTCAAGTAGCGCTTACGATTGGAAAGGTCGTCGTGAGTCAGCAGAATCTGTGCGCTACGCAGACCATGGCGCGCAAAGTGGCCTTCATAGCACTGAGCCAGACTGGTCTGACCTACCGCGGCGGCGGCCTGCAGTTCATGTACCGCCGAGGGACGTGCATTCCAGCCCAAACGCACCATGCCGGCGGCCACGGCGCCGGAGGATACCAGCACCACTTCGATGCCACGCGCATGCAGCGCGGCAATCTGATCCACCCAGCCACCAATGGCGGGTTCGTCCAGGCCACGACCATCGTTGGTCAGCAGCGCGCTACCGATCTTGACGACTACTCGCCGCGCACTGATCAGCGCCTCGCGGCCCGGCATTTGATCGTTATTCATTGCCATGATGAGTCTTACTGTACGTATTCGACGTCGACGTCGTACTCATCATCATCGAAATCATCGTCGTCGTCATCCTCGACCGCGGGTTTACGCTTGTGGCTCAGGCGCGCCTCGGCTCTGGCTACTGCCTCGGCTTCCATGCGACGGCGCATATCCTGCTCACGCTCGGCGGCCTCTTCGTCCTCGGTCTCCATGCGGCGTTGCTCGGTCAGCCAACGGTGAGCTGCTTGCACAAGTGCATCGGTGCCATCGCCACCAATCGCCGAAATGCGAAACACTGGCCCGCTCCAATCGAGACGAGAAACAATCTCGTCGGCACGCGCCTCACGCTCATCTTCGGGCAATAGATCGAACTTATTGAGCACCAGCCAGCGCGGCCGCTCGGCCAAAGTAGCGGAGAACTGCTCCAGCTCGTGGCTGATGGCCTGGGCAGCTTCCACCGGATCGGAATCATCAAAAGGGGCCACATCCACCACATGCAGCAGCAGCCGTGTGCGGGTCAAGTGCTTGAGAAAGCGCAGTCCCAGACCGGCACCTTCGGAAGCACCTTCGATCAATCCGGGTACATCCGCCATCACGAAGTGCTCATGGGTACCCAGCTTGACCACGCCGAGGTTGGGTACCAGTGTGGTGAAGGGATAATTGGCCACCTTGGGTTTGGCCGCGGAGACAGAGCGGATCAGCGTCGACTTACCGGCATTGGGCATGCCCAGCAAGCCCACATCCGCCATCACCTTCATTTCAAGACGCAGATTGCGGCGCTCACCCTCGGTACCCGGTGTGGTTCGCCGCGGCGCGCGATTGGTCGACGATTTGAAATGGATATTACCCAGGCCGCGACGCCCGCCCTGGGCGACCTGCACCACCTGCCCGATCTCGGTCACGTCGGCGATCACCTCAAGGGTGTCTTCATCGATCACCGTGGTGCCCACCGGCACCTTGACGTGCAGATCGTCCCCGGCCTTGCCGCTCATCTGACGCCCCTGCCCCGGCTGGCCGTTACGCGCCTTGTAAAACCGCTGGTATTTGAAATCGATCAGCGTGTTCAGGGCATCATCACCGATCAGATAAACGCTGCCGCCATGGCCGCCATCACCACCATCGGGACCACCTTTGGGCACGTATTTCTCGCGGCGGAAACTCAGGCAACCGTTACCGCCATTGCCGGCTTCCACGATGATCGAGGCTTCATCGACGAACTGCATGGGTCATTCTCCCGACGGCAATACCGCCCTGATACGAAAAGGCCCCGCAATCGCGGGGCCTTTCCAGTGCAACATTCGCATTGTCTCAGGCGGAGACGACGCTCACGAACTTGCGGTTCTTCGGCCCTTTGGTCTCGAACTTGATCACACCTTCGTTCAATGCGAACAGGGTATGATCCTTGCCGATACCAACGCCTGTGCCGGCGTGGAACTTGGTGCCACGCTGGCGCACGATGATGTTACCGGGAACGGCGACTTGTCCACCAAACAACTTGACACCAAGGCGTTTGGATTCGGAATCGCGACCGTTACGGGTACTACCAGCTGCCTTCTTGTGAGCCATTGCAAATACCTCGCTCGTTGAGGGGTGATGCCGCCTAGGCGGAAATTCCGGTGATCTTGACTTCAGTAAACCACTGACGGTGGCCCTGACGCCTCATGGAATGCTTGCGACGGCGGAACTTGATGATACGAACTTTCTCACCACGACCGTGAGAAACGATCTCGGCAGATACTTTCGCACCACTGACCAGCGGCGCACCGACCTTGACGTCGTCACCGTCGGCTACCAACAATACCTGATCGAAATCCAGACTCTCGCCCGTCGCCACTTCAAGCTTCTCAAGCTTCAACGTCTGACCTTCCTGAACGCGGTACTGCTTACCGCCACTCTTGATAACTGCGTACATAACGATCTCCAGACACTCATCCAAGGTGGGCTCTTCATCGACCTGCGGCGAGTGGCGCCCCTTTTGGCAACCATCTGACAGGGAGCATGATGAGTTGGGTCGCGGATTATAGCTGCACATGGCTACCATCACAAGACCATAGGCATTCATCGTACCCACGCCCTGTCTTGTCTTGACGCCTCATAGAGGGCCTCATAGCATGGCTACAGCCAAGCTTGGCCCAAGCGCGGTACGACAGCGGCTAGACGAGCCTGCGCGACGTGGCCCAACCCCCTTACAGACAGACATCATGCAACCCAACGCATCGCCCATTCATGCACCGGTGGCGGATGATTTCGCCGCCGTCGATCGCACCATCCTCGTCCAGCTCGGCTCCCGAGTTCCGCTGGTCGAGAGCATTGGTCATTACATTATCGAAAGCGGCGGCAAGCGCCTGCGTCCCTTGCTGGTGCTGCTAGCGGCCCGCGCGCTGGGCTATAGGGGAAAACATCACATCACCCTGGCCACGCTGATCGAGTTCATGCACACCTCGACACTGCTCCATGACGATGTCGTCGATGAATCAAGCATGCGTCGCGGCAAGCAAACCGCCAACGAACACTGGGGCAACGCCCCCTCGGTACTGGTCGGCGACTTCCTCTACTCACGTTCGTTCCAGATGATGGTCGAAGTCGGCTCGATGCGAGTCATGGAGATCCTTTCCGCCGCCACCTGCACCATCGCCGAGGGCGAAGTATTGCAACTGACCAACATCGGTAACCCGGATATCGACGAAGCCGCCTACTTCGAGACCATCCAAGGCAAGACAGCGATGCTTTTCGAGGCCGCCTCCCATAGCGGTGCGGTACTCGCCGAGGCCACTGCCGAGCAGGAAGAGGCGCTCAAGCTCTATGGGCGCTACTTAGGGCTGGCCTTCCAATTGGTCGACGACCTGCTGGACTATCAAGGCGATGCCGGCACCATGGGTAAGAACGTTGGCGACGATCTTGCCGAAGGCAAGCCTACGTTACCGCTGATCGAGGCGATGAATCGCGGCACCACGGAACAAACCCAATTGATCCGCAAGACGATTCGCAAGGGCGGCCTGGAGCAACTCAATGAGGTCATGGCCATCGTCAATACTACTGGCGCACTCGACTACACGCGCCAACGCGCCGAAGAAATGGCCAGTCTGGCGCTGGCGCAGCTCGACGCCCTCCCCGAAAGCCGTTATCGCGATACCATGGCAGACTTGGCGCGACTAGCGGTAGATCGCCAGGCATGACGGCATAAACGTGCGGTGCGCCGGGGTTGCGCAAGACCATGCGAGCGGTATAATGCAGCCCCGTTGAGGCGCACGCCCAACCGCATCGGAGTATAGCTCAGCTTGGTAGAGCGCTGCCTTCGGGAGGCAGAGGTCGTAGGTTCGAATCCTGCTACTCCGACCAGAAAAGACATTAAAAACCGTCACTTACGGATAACTCCGGGTGGCGGTTTTTTGTGCCTATGCCCAGGTAGCGAACAGAACAGGTGGTGTCGTTCCCGCTTTTGATTGCACCGCAGATCGGTCTTTTGCTAGATATTCCCATGGCATCGACGAAGCACGCTGGAATCGGCCCCTGGCTCCCACGTTGGCTGGGGTTTGCCGCACGAGCCGAACGGAGCCCACCATGCCACAACTGATCGATTTCCAGAATCCCGAAGAATCCACTCATTGGTCCCCCATCAATGATGATGTCATGGGCGGTGTTTCCGAAAGTGAGATGCGCGCCGAGCAGGGCATCGGCGTCTTCGCAGGAAGTGTGTCTCTCGACAACGGCGGCGGCTTCGCCTCCGTGCGTCGAGAGCCGCAGGATTTTCGGCTGACAGGGCATACTGGACTGAGGGTGGAGGTGCGCGGCGATGGGCGCCGTTACCAGTTGCGTCTACGTACTCACCGGCTGTTCGGCGGGGCGGCTTACCGCGCTTTCTTTCAGCCGCCTGCGGGGGAGTGGCAACGCATCGCCCTGTCTTGGGAGGCATTCGAACCGGTCTTTCGCGGCCGCGTGCTGGAAGACGTTCCTGCACTCATGCCGGGGGATATCCAACAGATCGGCCTGTTGATCGCCGACCGACGCGCCGGACCTTTCCGCTTGGAGATCGCCACCCTTGAGGCTTTGGATGAAGCCCACATCAACCCGGCATGAGCCAGCGCGTCAGCATGACGCCTGCCCAGGCGGAAAATCCCGTCAGCGCCGTGCCCCAGGTAACGTCCGTGGCAACCATCTGCCAATGCCAACCCTTGAGCACCGAGAACGCCGTGAATTCGAAGGTGCCATAGGCGATCGCCCCTAGAATCGCACCGTTCAATAACGCCATCGTCGGAGTGTTGTCACGCAGCGCCGGCACCGAGACGAAGTAGAGCAGCCCCGCCACGTAAAGTAGATAGAACACCGCCGCAGCGACGAGCTGAACATTCTCACGCAGCATGTTCGATATGTAGGTCTCGAACAGCGGCCGCATGATCTTGCTTAAGCCAACGGCGTCCAAGCCGAGAAAAATCACCGCCGTGATGGCATAAAGCACGAAAATTCGCATGGCTGTTGCTCTCCTTCCTAGCTGGATTTCGTCATGTCATCCTTTCTTGTACACCCCCTACACCAGATCCCGCGGTATCTCCTCATCCCAAGACTTGGAGAATATCCGACTCTCCCCTTCGTAGGCATCCAGGGTGGCCCGCAGGCGAAAGTACTCGGCATTGGACGTCATCAACGTGCGCGCCACGGTGCGTACCTGCCAGTCGCCCCGCCGGAACGTGCGCTTCCATTCGGTCCAGCCGCTCAGGCTGTCGTAATGACCGTAGGCGTAGCTATAACGCTCGGTCACCTTCGCCGCGATGGTGAGGTCGATATCATCGAGTCGATAGCTGCCTTCATCGTTGATCACCTCGAGAGTGGTCTTGTCGTTGGCCAGGTCACGAATCACGCGCCATTCTTCCTGGCTGGGCTGAATCAGAGTGCGCGGAAGCGCCGGCGCTCCTTCGGGTTCGCCAAAGGCGGGCAAGGCCGCTTCTTCCTGTGGCTGGGGTGTGCGACAAGGTAGCATCAACTGACTGGCGGCAGGATGAACGGTCAACTTGACCGGCTCGGGTGCCGGCCAGGCCAAGGGCCAGTAGCTCGTCGAAAGCGATAGTCGTAAGGCATGACCGGCGGCGAACTGCTGGGCAATATGCTTGAGCTTGACGCGCACGCGATAACGCTTGCCAGGCTCTAGTGCCTCGGGAAACTCGTCGCTGTCACGATGAGTCAAATTGAGGAGTCCGTAGGAGACCCGGGTTGCCTTATCATCCGCTGCAATATCGCTCAACCTCAGGGCCACCATTGCCACCGGTTGATCCGCTTCGATGTCGAGTTCGACCTCGGGCTGGCCGCAAATCTCGATCGCCTCCTCGAGCCGTGCCGTCTGAAAGATCAATGAGCCGCCATCCTCGTCGCGCTGATCGTGGGGCAGATCCGGCGGGGCATTGTAGGAGCACCACTTGCCCGCAAACAGGCCCACGGAAAGCGGTGAGCGCACCGCCAGCGGCACATCGTCGACGGCTTGCATCAAGGGGGCATCCGCAGCCTCGGGCAGTAGATCGTGGCCGCTGGTCAAGCGAAACATGTGCGGCGTGATGCGCGGCGACGGCCAGGTCGGCTCGCTGACCCAGCGTCCGGGGCGGTTGTCATAGCGTGCCGAAGGCGGTACCGAGTCCTGCATCCAGACCCGCAGCATCGGCTCGTCCATGATGCCGGTCTCCTCGCCTTTCAGCCATTGATCCCACCAGCGTAGAGACTCTTGCAAAAAGCCGATCGCCGGCCCTGGCACACCAAGATGCGGATACTTGTGCGCCCAAGGGCCAACCAGTCCCTTGCGCGGGACATCGAGCCCCTCGAGCAAGCGAAACACGGCGTTGCAATAGCCATCCGCCCAGCCGCTGACGGCATAGACGGGACACTTGATAAGGGAGAAATCCTCACACACCGACCCATGTTTCCAGTAGTCGTCGCGGCGCTGATGCTCTAGCCAGATTGTCAGCCAATGGCCACTGCCATCGAGACGCTCGAGCCACATGTCACGCCAGCGCTCGCCCACCAATTCAGGATCCGGGGGCGAGGCATTGCCGTCGAACATGGTCGATGCCCAGGACAGGTTGTCGCCAAGCAGGCAACCGCCCATGTGGTGGATGTCATCGGCGTAGCGATCATCCGTAGAACACAGGGTGATCACTGCCTTGAGTTGAGGAGGTTGCAGAGCGGCAATCTGCAGACCATTAAAGCCGCCCCAGGAGATACCCACCATGCCCACGTCGCCAGTGCACCAGGGCTGCTCCTCTAGCCAGGCCAATATCTCGACGCCGTCGTCCAGCTCCTGCTGCAGATATTCGTCGGTGAGCACGCCATCCGATTCGCCGGTGCCGCGAATGTCCACCCGCACGCCAGCGTAGCCGTGGCCCGCCCAATAAGGATGGGTCTGGGCGTCCCGAACCGCAGTCAGATCGCGCTTGCGATAGGGCAGATACTCGAGAATTGCCGGTACCGGCCGTTGTTCGGCATCCACAGGACGCCAGATGCGCACCCCCAACCGGCAACCATCGGCCAGGGTGATCCAGGTCTCCTCTTCGAAGACCTGCCGGGGGAACTCCTTAACGATATGCATAGACAGCTGTTACTCCAGTGACAGAACGAGAGCCGAACAAGAGTTGAATGATAACAATTGAGATAGAGCGCTATCCCACGACCTCCTCGAATTCGAAGAGCAACTTATCCGCCAGACGCCGGTAGTTGACTTCCAGCGCTTCATCGCTGTCCGCGCCCATCCACACATAGGCCAGGGCAAAGCTATAGCTATCCTGCTCCGGCAGTGTCGACAAGCGCGTACCTGCCTCGACCTGCAAGGCGATCACGGTGCCGGGGAATTCCTGCTGCAGGGCGCTGATCTCCTCATCGCTGGGCACGCGGGTGACCACAGCGTCGACGAAGAACACTCGGTAAAAGAACTTGCCCGCCACGGCGAAATCACCGTGGCGCCTCGGCATGTCCGGGGACAGGCCCAGCGCCAAGTCGATGGTGACCTGCTGGTTGCTGACCCCATCAACCTTCTCGAACAGATCACAATGGGACTGAGAGATGCGGGTATTGATCTCCAGTAGCCAGATGCGATTCTGCACTTCATCCCAGAAATACTCGACGTTGAAGGCCGCATTGTCGTAGCCGATATGTGTCATGATGGTATTGGTCAGTTCCCGCATCTTATCCTGGATATGCTTTGGAAGCCGCGAGGGATAGCGGTAATAGAAAAAGCTCAGCACCTGGGGATAGCGAATCGAATCGACGATGCCATAGGACACGACCTCACCCTGGTAGACATAGCCTTCCACAGTGCACTGCCAGCCGCCGATGATCTCTTCCGCCATGCAGTAGCCGCCATCTACTTGGCGCACCTTATCCGGCAAATTGGCCTGATCGAGCACGAAATTGAACGGCTCCGAGATCAGACCGATATCCTCCCGCAGGCGCGCTACCGCCGCGGTGAAATCCTCGGGGCTGTCGATGCGAAAACCCAGTCGCGAGCCGGAAGACTTGATCGGCTTGACGAAAAAAGGAAAGTACAGCCCCGCTTCACCGATATGCGACAAGGCGCGGTCATCGAAGGGATCGAAGGCGGTAAAACGCGGGATATAGTTGCCGATCACATCCCGCTGAGCAAGACGGCTCCAGTACTTGTGCTCGCATTTGAGCAGGCTCTCGAGACTGGTGGTACGGGTGCCGAAACGCTCGCACAACAGTGGCAACATGGTCGACACAGGAAAGTCCATGTAGCCGGCGATCGCGTCTATGGGCTCATCGAACTCGCTCAGTTGTGCTTCCGCCCGTTTGAGCATGTCCTCGATGGGGAAATGCTCCGTTTCATAGACTTCGGCGGGATCGATGACGCCATGGAAATTGTAGTGTTCGGCACCCCGCAGGGTGCGCAGCCGGTCGCGATTGAAGTCGTTGAGACCGACGACGAAGATATTGCGCTGTTTCATGACTGGTCTTCCTTACATTCTTGTGATGAAGAGACTACCGATCATGGCGAGTGAAGCCCTCATCCATCAGACTTTTCTGCCACGCCTTTTAGTCACACTGATTATTGAAGCATAGACGCTTACCGCGTTTGCGCAGTGCGCAATATGATCTGCCGATTTGTGGGTATCGTATTGAGAAAGCGGGCAAGAAGAAGGCTATCGAGAGGCATGGTCGCGCAGGTCTAATCGGTCGTCTCATCCTCGGCGTCTTCCCGCGTCCGCTCGAAAACTCTCTTGCGTTGGCGGTTGCGCCGGTAAAGCCGTACCAGTGCGATCCAGACAGCGGCCACCAGCATCACTACCAGGGTCGTCCCCTGCCAGGGTCGCGCCGCATCGCCCAACCAGGTTTCCAGGGCGATGATCAGCACAAACCCGATGGCTTGACTGGCAATGGCCAGGGCACGCAGATGATCGGTGGATCGGCCCATGAAAACGCTCCGGCTCACGACGAGGATGACAGGTTCGAGGTAGATTAGTAGGCTGCTGCATTGTAGCGCGGCGGTGGTTCTCTCGGGCAAAATTGTTGGCTATCCATTTCAGTGCTACACAGCCCGACACAACCTCGTGTTACCCTTTGGCTTTGTTATCTCGGGATGATGTGATCCATGGCAGCAAGCTCCTTCCAAAGGCGCCCCTATCAAATAGCGGAGATCATCAAGGGATGGATCGTCGATCGTCAGCTGATGCCTGGTGACAGACTGCCCAGCGAAGCGGAGTTGATGGAGCGTCTCAGGGTCTCCAAAGGGACGGTGCGGGAAAGCACCCGGGTGCTGGAGGCCCAAGGACTCGTGGAGACGCGTACCGGTCCGGGGGGTGGCGCCTTCGTGCGGGAGATGAGCGAAGCGAGAGCCATATCACTGCTAAGCCATTATCTGTACTTCAAGGATATCTCGATCCGCGACATCTATCAGATCCGCATCGCCCTGGAGCCGGAGTTGGCCGCCTCTCTGGCCGGCCGGGTCAGCGCCGAGAACCTTGCCCGACTGCGTGAGAGTCTTGCCAGCTACGCCGAACGCGCACCGACCCTGGAAGCCGAGCGTCAGCAGCATCTCGACTCGCTGAATTTCCACGAGATGCTCGCCGAATTGCCCGGCGGCAACCCACTGCTGGCCTTCATCATTCGCTTTACCGCCCAGGTGCTATCCGACCTGACGGTTTATCGTCGGCTTTACGAGCCTGGCGATCATCACATCGGACCAGCCGGCTGCCGGTATCATGCCAAAGTCTTGGATGCTATCGAGGCCAACGACGCCGAATGCGCCCGCAAACTGATGCGCGAACACATGCTCGCGGCTCAGGCGGTGATGAACGACAATGAGGCTCAAGTCCAACGAGGCTTCCTCTCCGAAATCGGAACGCCCGCTCGCTCTTCCACCACCTAGCTCTGCCGTTCGCCCAACTCGACCAAAAAGCGCATCAGTACTCTAATGGCGGCCTCAGCGTCACTGGCTGAAATAGCCTCGTCGGGATGGTGACTCAGACCATCCTTGCAACGCACGAACAGCATGCCGATATCGGTCAGTTCACTCATGGCCAGGCCGTCATGGCCGGCGCCACTGAACAGCCGCTCGGCAGGCTCCTTGCAAGCGCGACAGGCATTTTCCAGGGCTTCGATCAACCAATCGGCGCAGTTCACCGCCTCGGCCTCGTAGGTGGACTCGACATCGAACTCTAGGCCTCGAGCTTGGGCCAGCTGTTGGCAAGCGGCAAGCACCTTCTCGCGACCACGGCGCCGCACCTCGCCATCCGGCGAGCGCAGTTCCAGAGTAAATTCCACCTCGGCGGGAATCACGTTGACCGCATTGGGCCTCACGTCGAGCTTGCCCACCACGCCGACGAAGTCGTCGGTGGCGTTTAGCACTCGATCCACCTCGACGATCATCTCGGCGGCACCCACTAGGGCATCGCAGCGGCCCGGCATCGGCGTAGTGCCAGCATGACCGGCCTTGCCGGTAACGTTCAGGCGATGGCGCTCGATGCCGGTCAGGGCGGTAACCACGCCTAC
Source organism: Halomonas sp. GXIMD04776 (assembly GCF_049808615.1). Taxonomy (NCBI): domain Bacteria; kingdom Pseudomonadati; phylum Pseudomonadota; class Gammaproteobacteria; order Oceanospirillales; family Halomonadaceae; genus Halomonas; species Halomonas sp. GXIMD04776. Next base: position 42,650 of record NZ_JBNCAN010000018.1, read on the forward strand.
GGCGTGATCGCGCTGCTCCAGCACTGGCCCCTGCTCGATATGCACCTCGACGAAGCCAAGCATCGAACCCGGGTCTCTGGCCAGTCCAGGAATGGCCTCAGGATCACCGCCGAAAGCCTTGAGCGCCTCGCCCAGACTGACGCCGTCGGCATCACGGGACTCAAGGCTAGCAGGATCGAAGGTGCCGGCGAGCGCCCGGCTGCCGATTAGGGTGGACTGGAAGCGAGTACCTTCTTCGTCGCCGAAGGCCACCACCTCGATGCCATAAGGTAGCGTTATTCCTTCTTCTTTCAGAGCCTGAAGTGCCATCAGCGGCAGCGCCACGCCGAGCATGCCATCGTACTTGCCGCCCTCTACCACAGTATCCTGATGAGACCCCATGATCAGGGTCTTTTGACCGGCCCGGGCGTGCTCGTTGCGCCCCACTAGGGTGCCGGAAGCATCCAGTTCCGGAGCGAGGCCAGCCTGTCGCATCCACGCCTCGATGACCTCGAGCACGGCACGATGCTCGTCGGAGCAGAACAGTCGCGTGACTCCGGAGCCAGGCTCGGAGTGACGTGCAGCCTCATCGAGGCGATCGAGTAGTGCCTGGCCAAGAGCAGGTGTGGGAGTCGTCATGGTCATAGAACCTCCAAAGGTTGGAGAGGATAGGCTCAACGCCGCGGCAGCGAGGCCAGAAAGTCGGCAAAGGCGGGAGCGCGCACCCTGGCGGCCAGCCCACGTAGCTGAGCGATCAGGTCGTGTTCGGCCCAATCGACACGCAGATCCAGCGGGGCGCTCTGGAACGACTCGATGCGCAGCGCCGCCGAGTGGGTGCCACGCACGTCGCCACCGGCGGCCAGCGCCGCTTCCAGGGCGGCGATCAACGCTTCAAGCAGTCGAACCTCGTAGTCATGGCGATAGCAGGGAAACGCTTCTTCGGCTATTACCGCGTCAGCGTTATGGCAGGTGGTCGTCAGGAAGGTCTTGAGCAGTGTTTCGATTACCGGTGCGCCTGCCAGAAGATTACCGGCCACTGCGACCGTGGGCTTAAGCGAGGCAGCGACTCGAGGCAAGTTATCCTGGCCCGAATGCACCGCCGCTCTCCCTAGAGCATCCATCACCAGACACTGGCGCCGGCTTGCCCCGGAGTCGGCATCGACTACCGCGTGCAGGGCCGCTTCGGCCTCGAAACCCGCTTCCAGTGCGCGGCGCAGACCATCCGGATACCAGGGGTTGGTCGATAGCCCCTGGGTAGCACAGGCACCCAGTCCTCGCCAGCCATGGGGGACATACCCCCCTACCGCCACCCCCGCAGTAGCAGCGAGGGTGGCGACGGTACCGCTCATGGGATTGACGTGAACCAGTGACAGAGTCATAGAGGACGCTGCTTCAGTAGCCGGCCATATGACCGATGATCAGGCCAATCCAGGACAGGCCATAGACCAGCGCCATGAACGGCAGGATCGCTTTCAGCCACTTTTCATAGGACACTCGTCCCAGCGCCAGCATGGCCAGCGTACCACCGGAGGTAGGCACGATCAGGTTGGTCAGGCCATCGCCGACCTGGAAGGCGGTGATCATCAACTGGCGGCTCATACCCACGAGATCGGCCACCGGTATCAGGATCGGCATGGTGACCAGAGCCTGGCCTGAACCCGAAGGCACGAACAGGTTTATCACCCCCTGTACCACGCTGGCCATGATCGCCGAGAAGGCCAAGGGAATGTCCTGAATCATGCCACTCAGGGCGTAGACGATGGTGTCGATGATTCGGGCCTCCTGGAGAATGACCTGGATCGATGCGGCCAGCCCGATTACCAGGGCGCCAGCAGTGACTTTGGAGGCACCTTCCATCATCTGCTTGACGATTTCATTGGCCGACAGACCGTTGACGATGCCGATCAGAATCGCGATCAGCAGGAACATGCCGGCGATCTCGTTGATGTACCAGCCCTGGGTAAAAACTCCGATCAACATGGCCACCAAGCCGCCGACGAACACCGCCAGCGTCAACTTGTCACGTTTCTCCAGGTGGTATTCGGTCAACTCCTTGCTCATTGCCTTGGTGTCATCGGGCTCCTGGAAGTCCATCTTTACCACCCATCTGCAGATGTAGAAAGACAGCAGCGCTAGTGAAGACAGCACCAGCAGGGTGCGCAACCAGGCGCCGGAGAAGGTGGGGAGCTCGGCGATACCCTGGGCCACCCCCACGGTATAGGGGTTGATCGGCGACAAGGCGAAACCTATTCCGATGCCACCCACCGCCATGGTGGTGCCCACTAAACTGGAGCAACCGATGGCGCTGGCGATCAGCACGGCAATCGGGACCAGAGCGATATTGTTCTCGAAGCCCACGGCGACGCCGAAGAAGCCGTAGATGAAAGTACCGGCGGTGATGATCACATTGCGGCGCTCGACGCCGACTCGGTTCACCGCCACGCCGATAGCATTCTCCAACGCCCCGCTCTTCTGCAGGATGTGAAATAACCCGCCGGCGATGAATACGATGAACAGATACAGCGAGGCCTCGTTCAGTCCCTTGGGAACGGCCACGAATATATCAAAGGGGTGGATCGCCGCCACGTCGGTCAGATATTGGAAGGAGCCCGGTACCACCCGGGTGCGCCCATCTTGCATCACCCGCTCGAACTCACCGGCCGGAACCACGAAGGTCAGGGCATAGGTCGCCAATAGAATCAGGAAGATCAGCACCATCGGATCAGGCACCGTCTGATACCACTTCTTGCCCTTGCGCTCGGCAAGCGCCTGCTCTCGAATGCTCATATCGTTGTCCTTGTTGGATAGAATCGAGCAGTACCGGGAGGCAAGGGTTGCATCTCGTGATCCGCCTCCCGCCCTGGCCCAGGCGAGAGACGCAGGCGTCAAACGTCGAGGCCTTGATGCTAGTATCAAGCATCAAGGTCAATTTATCATGATAAATTGACCGGTCAAGGAAAGTCGGGGCAGGCATCAGTTGGCTAGTGGGCGACGCCAACTCTCTAAAGGTGACAGGAAAGGGCCAGGGCAGTAGGCTGCTGCATTGTAGCGCGGCGGCCCCGCGAGGCGACCGCCGCCATTCCAATACCCCTCAGTGGATGCCTGATCACGTCATGAACGCCATCGCCCTCGGCCCTTTATTGATTGCCCTGCCACGTCTGTATGCCTTTGTTGCAGCGCTGTCGTTACTGCTGGCCAGTATGGCGCTGCTGCGTCTTGAAAAGTCACAGCGCGCGGGCTGGTTCAATGGCCTGTTGCTGACTTGGCTGATGGGTGCCCGCCTGGGTTACGTGCTGATGCATACCGACAGTTATCTCGCTGCCCCACTGGATATTCTCAAACTATGGCAGCCCGGCTACAGCACGACATGGGGATTGCTGGCCGCGGCGAGCTTCAGTGCCTGGAAATTGCGCGAGCACCTGGCGACGATGATCAAGGCCGAAGCATTGCTGGTAGCAAGCGTAGTGCTGTGGCTGGGGCTGGTGGCCTGGAATCCCTTGGGTCACGAGACTGGCTTGAGCGAACTGCCGGACATTGCACTGGAGGATCTCGAGGGCAACCAGATCAATCTGAGCACATTGCAAGGCGAACCCGTAGTGCTCAATCTCTGGGCGACGTGGTGCCCTCCCTGTCGCCGCGAGATGCCCTTGCTGGCAGAGGCGGATAAACGAGAAGACGTCCAGGTAGTGGTCGTCAATCAGGGCGAATCCCTGCTCACGGCGGTGCGCTATCTCGATGGCCAGGGACTGGATTTCAATCATGCGCTGCTGGATCCCGAACAGCGTCTGATGGTTGCCGCCGAGTCGCCGGGCCTGCCTACCTCGCTGCTGTTCGATGCCCAGGGCAAACTCGTCGAGCGCCATGTGGGCGAACTGACCCGGGCTCAGCTAGCAGCCTGGCTGAAAGAGTGATGCCAGCCCCGCGAGCGCTTAAGCCGGCCACCGTATTCCTGTAAACTACTGCGCCCCGACGTATGGTGTCGGGCACCACACCGTCTTCCAGTAATCGAGGCAGCATGCGCGTTTTTACACCGGGTCAGCGTTGGATCAGCGACGGCGAAGCCGAATTGGGGCTGGGCACCATCTTGAACTGTGACTTCCGCAGCGTAACGGTGCTGTTCGCGGCGAGCCAACAGACGCGTACCTACAGCGCTCGTCAGGCCCCCTTGACACGGGTGGTCTTCGGCAGCGGTGATCGCATCACCACGGCCGAGGGCGGGCAACTGATCGTCGATGATGTTCAGGAAGTCGAGGGCCTGCTGGTATATACCGGCAAGGATAAGGAGGGTGTCGCCCAGGAGCTGCCCGAGGCGCGCATTGCCGACAGCATGCAGTTCAATCAGGCCCGTGATCGGCTGCTCACCGGTCAGATCGATCGTAACGACTGGTTCGATTTACGCTTTCGCACGCTGTATCACTATCACCGCGTCGAACAGAATCCATCGCTTGGCCTCGCCGGCCCCAAGATCGACCTGATTCCCCACCAGCTGTATATCGCCGACGAAGTATCGCGACGGCATGCACCGCGAGTGCTGTTGGCCGATGAGGTGGGGCTCGGCAAGACCATCGAGGCCGGACTGATCCTGCATCGGCTACTGCTCAGTGGCCGCGCCGAGCGGGCGCTGATCCTGGTGCCCGACAACTTGACCCACCAATGGCTGGTCGAGCTGCTGCGCCGTTTCGCACTGGAAGTAACTCTGCTCGACGAGTCGCAAAGTCAGGCTCACGGCGAGGCCAATCCCTTCGAGTCCGGCCAGCTGATTCTGGCCAGCCAGCAGTGGCTGTTCGCCAACCCGCAGCGTCAGACACAGGCGCAGGCCTGCGACTGGGATCTGCTGATCGTGGATGAAGCGCACCATCTCGACTGGACACCCCTCGCCAGTGGCCCCGGTTACGCCTGTGTCGAAGGTCTGGCCGGTCAGATTCCGGGGCTTCTGCTGCTGACCGCCACACCCGAGCAAATGGGTATCGAAAGCCATTTTGCGCGGCTACGGCTGCTTGATCCGGACCGTTATCACGACCTGGGGCGCTTTCGCCTCGAAGAAGCGGACTATGTGAAAGTTGCTGCCGCCATCGATGCGCTGGACAAACTACCCGATGACGCCGGGGCGGCTACAGTCATCGAGTCAGAAATCGATGATGCGGATAGCCGGGCGTTGCTCACCACGCTGATCGATCCGGAAAGCGATACTGCCCAGCAGGACAACGCCCGGCGCCAGCTGCGCGAACAACTGCTCGACCGGCATGGCACCGGGCGAGTGATGTTTCGCAACAGTCGTCGTCATGTGGGGGGCTTCCCCGAACGCCACTTACACATTGCACGGCTCGAACTGCCTGGCGCCTATCGCCAGCTGTTACTGGATATTCCCCCTGATGAGAGCGCCTTGGATGAACGGCTGGTGGATGCTGGTCTCGGTTATTCGGAAGCACTGCTTTACCCCGAGATCACCCATCGCGCTCTCAATGCGGGGGACACCCAGATCGAACCCTGGTGGAGGCTCGACCCACGAGTGGCCTGGTTGCTGCAGCTGCTGAGCGACGTCAGCCACGACAAGCTGCTGGTAATCGCCCACGATCGCGATACCGCCATCGATCTCGCCGAGGCGCTGCGGGTCCTGGCGGGTCTCCATGTGCCAGTGTTCCATGAAGGCATGACACTGGTCGAGCGCGATCGCGCCGCCGCCGCCTTTGCCGACGAGGAACAGGGCAGCCCGGTGATGATATGTTCGGAAATTGGCTCCGAGGGGCGCAACTTTCAGTTCTGCCGTCATCTGGTGATGTTCGATCTGCCGCAGCACCCTGATCAGCTTGAACAGCGCATCGGGCGCCTGGACCGTATCGGTCAGCGTCATGCCATCGAGATTCATGTCCCTGTGTTCGACGAGAGTCCCGGCGAGCAGCTATTGCGCTGGTACCAGGAGGGCATGGATGCCTTCAGCACCCCGCATGGGGTCGGCAGCAGCCTGTATGACGCCTTCGGAGATGCCCTGGCCGCGTCGCTGCGTGACCCCGTGGGGGTCGATGAAATCGTCAGCGAGACTCGTGCGCTGTTCGAGGCGCGCCTGGCCGAGCGCGATGCCGGACGCAATCGCCTACTCGAGCTCAATGCCTGTCATCCGGATCGCGCCGAGGCGGTCATTGAGGCCATTCGTGAGCTCGATGAAGATACGACACTGGCGCGTTATCTGGACCAGGCGCTGGACATCTTCGGCGTGGACAGCCAAGACCTGGACAACGAACTGGTACATCTGCGTGCCGGCGCGCACATGCTCGACGGCCTGCCGGGTCTGGTGAAGGGGGAAGAAGGCTTTACCGCTACCTCGTCCCGTCAACAGGCATTGATCCGGGATGACGTGCAACACCTCTCCTGGGAGCATCCCCTGGTACGTGAGATGATGGGGCGTATTCTCGACGGCACCCTGGGCAATACGGCCGTGGCGCTGCTCGCGCATCCAGCGATCCCTGCGGGGCGCTTGATGGTGGAGATGGTGTTCAGCACCTACTGCCCCGCGCCCCGACGTTTGCACATCAACCGCTTCTTGCCTCCCACGGCGATCCGGGTACTGCTCGACGAGTCCGGCGCCAACCTATCGTCCAAGGTCTCCTTCACCGGCCTGGCCAAGAACCTGCGCAAGGTCAAGAAGGCAGTGGCTCGGGATTTGATCAAGTCGCGGCATGATCAGTTGCGCGCACTGCTGACACAGGGCGAGAACGAGGCCGAGCGCGAATTGCCCACTATCATCGAGACCGCCCAGCAACGCATGCGGGCCGAACTCGATAATGAATTAACCCGCCTCAGAGCGCTGGCACAGCACAATCCGGCGGTTCGCGACGACGAGATACAGGCATTGCAGGAAGAGCGCGCGGCGCTGGATACGGTGATCAACGACACCCGGCTACGCCTGGATGCGGTCCGGGTGATCGTGACGGTGGGTGAGAGCGGCCGTCGTTAATTGCCGAGTATTTCCTTCAGTGCCTCATCGAGGGTCGAATACTCGAAGGTGAACCCGGCTTCCTCCAGGCGTTTGGGTTGCATGGCGGCGCCGGTCAGAAGCAGGCGTGACATCTCGCCCACCGCCATCTTTAACACCGCGGCAGGCATCGGGATCATCGCCGGTCGATGAAGATGGCGCGCCAGGGTGTGGACGAACTCATCATTGGTCACCGGATTTGGGGCCGAACAATTGAAGGGGCCACTCAAGCCGTCCTGCTCGATCAGAAACTCGATGATACGCACCATGTCCAGGCGATGAATCCAAGGCATATACTGACGACCATCACCAATACGCCCGCCCACTCCCATCTTGAAAGGCGGCAGCATCTGTTTGAGCGCGCCACCATGACGATCGAGCACCAGGCCGGTACGCAGTAACGCGACACGTACTCCATAGGCCTCAGCCTCCTGCGCCGTGGCTTCCCAGCCAGCGCACAGGCGATGAGCGAATTCATCATGGGGCTGCGTGTCTTCGTCGACCGGTCGTTGCCCCTGGGCACCGTAATAGCCCATGGCGGAACCGGACACCATCACTTTAGGCGGTGTATCCAGCTTGCCACACAGGGCAACCAGGTCGCCGGTGATCGCCAGTCGCGACTCGACCAGTTTCTTCTTCTGCTCCTCGCTCCAGCGCTTGCCGGCAATCGGCTCCCCGGCCAAGTTGACGATGGCATCGACCGGAGTACCGTCAAATTCGGGCACCCGGGCGCGGATATCCGTGTCTGGTGGCAATAGTCGCCGCGTCTTGTCCGGCGAACGTGACACCACCAGCAGGGTATGCCCCTGCTCTCGTAGTCGCTTGCATAGCAACTGCCCGATGAATCCACTGCCACCGGTGATTAGAATGCGCATCGACTCTCTCCTTGAGCATCGCTATCATATTATACAAATATTGTACTAAGCTGTTACTGTAATACAGTTTAAATGCTAAACGCCCTTTACGCCCAACCTATGGCGAGGTGTCATGCAGGCTCCATGGTACGCCATTATCGGTAGTGGCATCACCGGCTTGGCCTGTGCACGAGCACTTGTCCGTCACGGCCACTCGGTACAGCTGTTCGAGAAGAGTCGTGGTCCCGGCGGACGTCTGGCAAGCCGACGCACACAGCATGCCACCTTCGACCTCGGTGCACAGTATTTCACGGCGCGCTCTGGCGAATTTCAAGAGGAATTGAACGCCTGGCGCGAGACCGGTGTCGTTGGACGCTGGCCACATTCTCTCTGGGTCTGCGAAAACGGTCATTGGCAGCCTAAACTGGACGATGAGATTCGCTGGGTCGGCGCGCCACGCATGAGCGCCTTGACGCGCTATTTATCTCAAGGGTTGGACCTGCGTACTCAATGCCGTATCGAACATCTGATTCAGGAAGGAGCCGAATGGTGGCTGAGGGATGCCAAGGGTCTGCGTCACGGCCCTTTTAACAAGGTAATCGTCACTCTCCCCGCGCCTCAGGCGCTTTCGTTGCTGGCGCCTCACAGTTCGTTACTGGCTCAAGCATGCCAGCGCATCGAGATGAGCCCTTGCTGGGCGGCCTATGCGCTGCTCGAGGCATCCCTGCCGCGCCTTGAGATACCGGAGCCCGGGTGGCAGGCGGCCTTCATGAATGGCGGCCCCCTGCGCTTCGTGACCCGTAATGCGAGCAAACCTGGGCGTGAAGATCAGGGCGAGAGCCTCTCGCTGCTGGCGACGTCGAACTGGAGCCGGACGCATCTCGAGCGCGACCCACAGTGGGTCGCCACACGGCTTCTGGCCGCATTTACCGAACGTTATCCTGCACCGCTGCCCGACATTCAACTCCTGGATGCGCATCGGTGGCGCTTTGCTCAGCCCGAGTCGGAGATGGCCATCGGCAATGAGGCACAGGATTTTCTGATAGATTCATCTGGACTCGCCTTGGGTGGTGATGGTCTGAGCGCCGGACGCCTCGAAGATGCCTGGCACTCAGGACACCGTTTAGGGAACTATCTGAGTAAGCAGGAGGAGACGACTGCATGAATGATCCATTGATTCTTCTGGCCCATGGCTCCCGCGATCCGCGTTGGCGTGCACCTTTCGATGCCCTGGCCGACTCGCTAAGCGGCCGGCTCGAGACGCCGCTACGACTGGCTTACATGGAGTTGTGCGACCCCTCTCTTGAAAGCGTCGTCGCCGAACTCGTCACCGCAGGCTATCGGCACGCGGATGTATTGCCATTGTTTTTTGCGGCAGGCCGCCATCTGCGGGAAGACGTTCCACGCCAGATCGAGGCCCTGCATGCCCGGCATGAGACACTGACCATCGAATTGTTGGCACCGGTGGGCGAACACCCTGCATTCATCGATGCACTGGCCAGCATCATTGAAGGGCGTGCCGAACCTAGCCATGCCCCATGACAGAACGCGATGATCAGAGTTATCTGCGTGCTAGTTGTACAACGCTATCAACCTGTACAATATTGTCTTCAGGTTGGATAAATCTCCACTCCAACAAATGTCAGATTTGGCGTGAAAAATGATTCGACCCCCAGCGCCATGCGCTTGTCTTACAGGGAGGCTGATTACGCATGAGTGACAAGGCGATAGACCCGACCCATGCGCCGCTTTATCCAATCCGAGAAGTGTCGCGGCTCACCGGTGTCAATTCAGTGACGCTACGCGCCTGGGAGCGTCGCTACGGGTTGATTCGCCCTCAGCGTACGCCCAAAGGGCACCGACTCTATGCTCAGCACGATATAACACGCATCGAATTGATCCTGCAGTGGCTCAACCGTGGCGTTCCGGTGAGCCAGGTACATGATCTTCTGGATCAACCGGAAAGCGTTGAGCTCCCGGTGGCGGAGGCCGGTGACTGGGCCAACCAACGTGAACAGCTGATACTGGCGGTAGAGACCCTCGACCTGACGCGCCTGGAAGCGCTTTACAATCAGGCAATGGCGCTTTATCCAATGTCCACCTGCCTGCGTGAGTTATGGCATCCGGCGATCCTGCAACTCGAAGAGCGCTGGAACGACCAACTAGGTGCCGCACTGCAGCGACGCATGCTCGAAGCGTTTTTGCGTACCCGCATCGGCACGCGGCTTTATCATGCCAATCTAGCAAGCCACGGCCCTCAGTTGCTGATCGCTCCGCTCTCCGAGGAGAGCGGCGCTCTGTGGCCCCTGCTGTTTACGCTGATGGCGACGGATGCCAACTATCGCGTCTTATTGCTGGATATGCCATTGGCTTCGGGAGAGCTGAGCCTGGCGGTCAACCGCCTGCGTCTTTCCGCGTTGGTACTGGCCAGCGGACAGGCTGAGCGCAGCGACCTGATCCGTCGCCAACTACCGCGCCTGGCGGATCAGCTTTCGGTTCCGCTGTGCCTGACGGGGCCGATAACACGGATACGTGCCAGTGAACTCGCCAACAGTGGTGTAGAACTGTTAAGCGATGATCCGGTGCAATCAGTTAGCCGGCTTCGCCCGCTATTGAGTCAATAATGGAGCGACACTCACTTCATGCAACGGCAACTCGTCTGGTTTCGTAGCGATCTTCGCACTCACGACAATACGGCCTTGGCTGCCGCCGCCCGACGTGGGCCGGTAGTCGCGGTGTTTATGCGCAGCGTGGACCAATGGCAAGCCCACGATCATGGCGCCAACAAGATCGATTTCTGGCATCGCAGCGTGCGTGCACTCGGTGATGACCTGAGTGGACTCAACATCCCTTTGCTGCATCGTGAGATCGACACCTTCGACGAGGCTCCCAAGGCTCTGCTGAAGATTGCCGAGGAATATGACATCGAAGGTGGGCTGCATTTCAATCGGGAATATCCGCTCAACGAATGGCGTCGTGACGAAGCGGTAATACAGGCGTTCAGGCAAGCCGACCGCAGGGTGCAACCCTATACCGATGCCGTGGCTTTCGCGCCGGGTGAGCTGTTGACCGGTCAAGGCGATTATTACAGCGTGTTCACGCCGTTTGCCAAGGCCTGGCATCGGGAGGTGGATGCCGAGCGTCTGGCACTGCGCGATAACCCCGGCGCGCAACAGCGACTTGGCATCGATAATGACCGCATCCCTGCGCTGCCCAGACTCAAAGGCAAGCCCATCGATGCCAAGCACTGGCCCGCCGGCCAGGATGCTGCCGCCGATCGTCTCGAGCGTTTCCTGCGCTACCGGGCACATCATTACAAGGAGCAACGTAACTTTCCCGCCGTTCGCGGCACCAGCGAACTCTCGCCTTATCTGTCCCTGGGCATGATCTCTTACCGCCAGTGCCTGCAGGCCGTGATGAGCGAAAATGGCGGCAGCCTGGCGGACGGTGATGCCGGACTCACCAGTTGGGTCAATGAACTCATCTGGCGCGAGTTCTATCAGCACATCGCCTTTGGTTATCCGGATGTCTGCCGCCACAGGCCTTTTCAACGCTACACCGAGGGTCTGACCTGGCGCGATGACGATGATGCCTTTGCCGCCTGGTGCGAAGGGCGCACCGGCTATCCATTGGTCGATGCCGCCATGCGTCAGCTGGTGCAGTGCGGCTGGATGCACAACCGTCTGCGCATGGTGACCGCCATGTTCCTGAGCAAGCACCTGTTGATCGACTGGCGCCGTGGAGAGGCGTTCTTCATGAATCACCTCATCGATGGCGACTTCGCCTCCAACAACGGTGGCTGGCAATGGGCGGCCTCCACTGGCACGGATGCCGCACCCTATTTTCGCATCTTCAATCCCACCACTCAGTCCCAGCGTTTCGATCCCCAGGGCGAATTCATTGCCGAATTTTTACCCACATTGGCAAGCCTGCCCGAGAAGGCGCGGCATGCTCCGCCCAAGGATTTGCTCGAGGAGGTCGATTACCCGGCACCGATCGTCGATCACAAGGCGGCACGAACCCGCGCTCTCGATGCCTTCAAGGCCCTCAGCAAAGAGCGCTGACAAGGCGCATTGTCCCTGCGATAAAAGAGCGCATTAAAGGGCAGAAAGTCCTGCAGATATCTTGTACACCCCTAGCAATTAATTGGACAAATATTGTACAAAATACTTGTCTGAGGGTTACACTCGGATGAAAGCTATAGCGGTCCGTTGGTTGGATACGTCACTTCTTTCAACACTCATCGTCTTGAGCGGCGTATTTCAACCCTACAAGCGCGCCAGTCGCTCGGCTTCGGGAGAGGCACACAACATGGCTTCACTGACAGGGAAACAGCGTATCTGGTTGGTCGGTGCCACCTCGGGCATCGGTCTGGCCCTTGGGCAGCACCTGCTTGCCGAAGGACACCGCGTTGCCCTGAGTGCGCGCCGTCGCGAGGCTCTCGAAGAGCTTGCTCAGGATCACAAGGATGCGTTGGTCGTACCGCTGGATCTGAACGATCGTCAGTCGATCCGGTCTGCGGGACAGCGAATCGATGCCGAGTTCGCCGGCCTGGATCTGGTGATCCATAACGCAGGCACCTGTGAATATCTCGATGTCCGTCACTTCGATGTCGATCTGATCGAGCGCGTCCTGGCAACCAACGTCAATGGTGCACTGTACACGATCGATGCCGCCCTGCCCCTTTTGCGTCGCGCTCGGGATCGGGACGGTAGTCACCCCCTGTTCGCCGCGGTATCCAGTGCCTCGGCGTATCTTCCCTTGCCCCGAGCCGAGGCCTACGGCGCCTCCAAGGCGGCCTTGAGTCATTTTCTCGAGTCGCTGCGTCTTGATCTGGCCGCAGAAAACATCGATGTCAGCATCATCCACCCGGGCTTCGTCAAAACACCCTTGACGGATCGCAACGACTTCTCCATGCCCATGCGGGTAAGCCCCGAGTTCGCGGCGGATGCCATTATCAAGGGATTGGAAAAGCGCGCCCTGGATATTCACTTTCCCCGGCGCTTTACCTTTGGCATCAAGCTGATGGGTATTCTGCCCCCGGCGCTGCGTCGCCGTATCGGCCTGACCATGACACGAAAAAGCGATGACTAGACAACCTCCTCTTCTCGAGCCAGCCAACATCGCGTCACCCGGTCAACGGATCGCCGTGGTGGGTAGCGGTATCAGCGGCATGAGTGCCGCCTATCTGCTGTCTCAGCGCCATCAGGTGAGCCTGTTTGAGGCGGATCGACGACTGGGCGGGCATACCGCGACGATAGACGTGAAACTCGACGGTAAGTCTTACGCGGTGGATACCGGCTTCATCGTCTTCAACGACTGGACCTACCCCCTCTTCCAGGGATTGATGGCACATCTGAAGGTGACGTCACAGCCCACCGAGATGAGCTTTTCGGTGCATGACGCTCGTCATGACTTCGAGTACAACGGCCACACCTTGGGCACGTTATTCGCCCAGCGACGCAATCTGCTACGTCCGCGTTTCTATCGCATGCTGGCAGAAATAGTGCGCTTCAATCGTCGTGCCCGACAGGATATCGAGGCCGGAAATCTCGATATCTCCACGACGCTAGGCGACTATCTGGATCGCGGTGGTTACGGCGTGGATTTTCGTGAGCGCTATCTGCTGCCCATGGGGGCCGCCATCTGGTCGGCAAGCCTCGAGGACCTGAGGGATTTTCCTGCTCTATTCTTCCTGCGCTTCTTTCACAATCACGGGCTCTTGTCCGTCGATCATCGCCCCCGGTGGTATACCCTGACCGGCGGATCGCGCAGTTACATACCAGCCCTGACACGCCCCTATGCCGAGCGCATTCGCCTGAACTGCCCGATTCATGCCATTCGACGCGACGCAACAGGGGTGACGCTGCATTCACCCCAGGGTGAGGAACGTTTTGATCAGGTGGTACTGGCCTGTCATGCGGATCAGGCGCTGGCGCTTCTAGCCGATCCCAGTGACGCCGAGCGCAGTGTCCTTGGCGCCTTGCCCTATCAGGACAACGAGGTGGTGCTGCATACGGACAAGCGCCTGCTACCTCGCCGACCCCGCGCCTGGGCCAGTTGGAACTATCGCCTCGATGGGCGCGGTGATACCGCTCGGGTCTCGGTCACCTATGCCATGAACATCCTGCAGCGGATCGATTCGCCGCATACGTTCTGCGTCACGCTGAATGATAGCGCCGCCATCGATCCGGCCCATATCATCGAGCGCTTCAGCTACGCGCATCCCTGCTTCACGCCGCAAGGACAGATGGCCCAGCAGCGCCATGGCGATATTTCCGCAGGTGAATATCGCACCCATTACTGTGGCGCCTACTGGCGCAATGGCTTTCATGAGGATGGGCTGTGGAGTGCGCTGCGCGTCGCTCAGACGCTGGGCTGCCAAGGCTGGGGTGATGGCCGGGGTAATGAACAGAGAAGCAACACCCAGGCGCTGCTCCCCTCCTATACAGAGGAGCCGATGTCATGATGACCGCACCGCGGAGCCGTATTTATCGGGGCACGTTGCGTCATCGTCGCTTTATACCTCGTGGCCATCGGTTCTCCTATCGCCTGTGGATGGCCTGGCTCGATCTCGACGAACTTCCCGAGTTGTTCGACAACGTGCCGGGGTTCAGCACGCGACGCCCTGCCCTGGCACGCTTTCGGCGTGAGGATTACCTGGCACCTCATGCCTTGCCGCTCAAACAGGCGGTGCGTCAACGCCTGGAGCAGGAACTCGGGGCTGGATTGGCGGCCAGGGCCGATGGCGCTGTCTTCGTGCTCACTCAACTGCGCCTGTGGGGTGTCATCTTCAATCCCATCACGCTTTATTACCTCTATGACCGCGAGGGGCAGCTACGGGCCGTGCTCAGCGAGGTCAGCAATACACCCTGGGGCGAGCGCCAGTGCTATGCCTGTGCCGTCGATCCGCTGCGTCATAGCCATCAAGCTTACTTCGCCAAGGCCATGCACGTCTCGCCCTTCAATCCCATGGATATGACCTATCGCTGGCGCTTTAACACGCCTGACGAGCATCTCTACCTGCATATGGAAAACTGGCGAGACAAACAACGTCATTTCGATGCCACCTTGACCCTGGACGCCCGTCCGGCGACTCGTGGCGTACTGCTCGCCACCCTGGCGCGCCAGCCGTGGATGAGCCTCAAGACGCTGGCGGCCATTCATTTCGAGGCGCTGCGCCTGTGGCTGAAGCGCGTTCCGATCTTCGATCATCCCAAGCGCGGGGAGACACCGTCATGAACACACTTCCCTCTGCTACCTCCCAGGGCGCATCGGCACCCGGCGACCGCCTGTACCGCTGGCTGAGACCGCGGCTGATCGCTCAGCTCGATCGCCTGCAAGGCGGCAATATCACGCTCATCGAAGGTGATCAGTGCCTGTGCCTGGGTCAGGGAGGTCCCTTGCAAGTTTGCGTGATCTTGAACCATGAACGTGCCTGGCGACGGCTCGCCCTGGGGGGCACGGTCGGCGCCGCCGAGGCCTATATCGACGGCGACTGGGAGGCCGACGATCTGGTGACGCTGACCCGGCTGTTTGCGTCCAACATGGAACGAGTCAACACCGAGATGGAAAATGGCAGTGCACGATTGACGCGCTGGCTGCTGACTGCGCTCTATTCCTTGCAGCGCAATACTCAGCGCGGTTCGCAGCGTAATGTTGGGGCACATTACGACATCGGCAACGAATTGTTTGCCACTTTCCTCGATCGTGACCACTGGATGTACTCCAGCGCGGTCTTTCCCTATCGTGATGCCAGCCTGGAGGAGGCCTCGACCTATAAGTTGGAGCGCCTGCTCGACAAGCTCGACGTTCGTCCCGAACATCATCTGCTCGAAATCGGTACCGGCTGGGGTGGCTTGGCGATTCATGCCGCCAAGACCCGCGGCTGTAAGGTGACCACCACCACCATCTCCGAAGCCCAATACGCGCATACGGCAAAGCGCATCGAGGAGGAGGGGCTGAGTGAGCGCATTACGCTGCTCAAACAGGACTATCGGGACCTCAAAGGGCGCTACGATCGCCTGATCTCGATAGAAATGGTCGAAGCCGTGGGGCATCAGTATTTGGGTACTTATCTCGCGACCCTGGATCGGCTGCTTACCGAGGATGGCATGGCGGTATTGCAGGCAATCACCATTCGTGACCAACGCTTCGAGGCAGCCAAGCGTGAGATGGACTTCATCAAGCGCTATATCTTTCCTGGTGGCTTCTTGCCTTCCCACACCGCCATCCTGAATAACCTCATGCGCAAGACATCTCTCAATGTCTTGTCCCTCGATGAAATCGGCTTGCATTATGCGCGCACCCTGCGCGAATGGCGGACACGATTCGAGACGAATCTGGAGCGAGTGAGGCGGCTAGGCTACGACGATCGCTTCATTCGAATGTGGCGCTATTACCTGTGCTATTGCGAAGGTGGATTTCTCGAGCGATCGATCGGCACCTGTCATCTGCTGCTGGCCAAGCCCGGGGCCCGACCGGCGCCTCTGATCGGTATGGTGTAGAACGAAGTGCTGCGCGCACTCTTCAATCTGGTGGCCTTCGAAGTCGGTTGGCTGGCCTGCGTACTGGGCGGCTCGTTGATCGGCGCGCTGGTGGCCGCAGCGATCATCACAGCGCATCTGATATGGCTGGCACGCCCTGGTGAATGGCACTGGTTAGCGGGATTCGCTGGTCTTGGACTGATCGTCGATGGTGGGCTGGCTCTGGCGGGCGGATTCATCTTCACGAATCCTCCGTGGTGGCCATTGCCTTTACCGCTGTGGCTATGGATCCTGTGGCCGTTGTTCGCAACGCTGTTGCAGCACTCCCTGGCCTGGCTCTGGCAGCACCCCGGGCTTGCCATGCTGGGCGGCGCAGTCAGCGGGCCCTTATCCTATTTCGGCGGGGCCCAACTTGCAGGAATCGAATTGGCCCCCTGGCTACTCCCCGCTCAGGCGGTAATCTGGGCCTTGCTCTGCCTGTGGCTGTGTCGCCGCCTGAAGTACCCATCGATGCCCCATGATTACAACGCAACGGGATAACGCACTTCGATCGAGCTCGCTGCCTCGGGGCGTGAGAACAGAAAGCCCTGGCACAGCTGGCAACCATCGGCGGTCAGATGATCGCGCTGGGCAATGGTTTCCACCCCTTCGGCAATGACCTCCAATTTCAGCCCGCGCGCCATGGCCAGTACCGCTTTAACGATGGCAGCGTCGCCGGAATCCCCCGGCAAGGCATGAATGAACATACGGTCGAGCTTGAGCTTGTCTACCGGCAGATGCTTGAGATACGCCAAGGAGGAATAACCGGTACCGAAATCATCGATGGCGATGGGATGACCGTTGTCCCGCAGTGCGTTGAGGCGCGGGGAAATATCGCCGGCGCGCTCGTCGAGCAGTACCGACTCGGTCAGCTCAAGGCCTAGTAGACGGGTGGGCACCCCATGCTGGGCCAAAGACGCAGCGATGCGCGACTCGAGATCCCCTTGGATCAATTGCAATACTGAGATATTGACCCATACGGGCACGCAAGACTCATTTCTCGCTAACCATTTGGCCTGCTGAGCCACGGCCTGTTCGATGACCCAACTGCCCAAGGCGGTCATCAACCCATGCCGCTCAGCCAATGGAATGAAGTCGGAGGGGGATATCATGCCATGCTCGGGGTGGCGCCAGCGCAGCAACGCTTCCATGCCCACGAGGGAGTTATCCGCAAGACGATGCTGGGTCTGGTAATGAAGCTCCAACTGGTCGCCCTGAATCAAGGCGCGACGCAGATCATTGACCAGCGTCAACTGCCGATCGCCCTTGACCTCCAAGGAAGGTTGGAAACGTTGATCGTGACTGCGGCCATGATGCTTGGCGCTGTACAGTGCCGACTCCAGACGCTGGAACAAGAGCCCTGAATCGTTACCGTCTTCCGGAACCCGACAGCTGCCGATGGAAAACCCCAGCCGCAAGGAGTGGTCGTTGTATTCGAAAGGCTCGCTGAGGTGCTCACGTAACCCAGAGATCCATTTCTCATGATCATCAAACGTGGTGGTGCGGATCAGCATGAACTCATCCCCGCCCAGGCGTCCTACCGTCGCCTGAGGAGCGATGGTCGACAGACGCTGACCAAAGCGCGCCAAAAGTCGGTCGCCGCCATCGACCCCAAGACCATCGTTGACCGCCTTGAAGCCGTCGATGTCGATCAGTGCCAGATCCAGTCCCTCACCGGCTCGCAGATGTTGTAACCGCGATGTGAGCAGATCGTGCAAACGACGACGATTGGGCAGACCGGTGAGAGGATCTTCGAAGCCAACACGCTTGAGATCCTGTCCGCGAGCCTTGTGTCTGGAAATGTCGGTGAATAGCGCGATGTAGTGTTCGACCCGTCCACGGCGACTCATGTAGGTCTGAACGCGCAACCATTCTGGATAGTGCTCGCCGCGTTTACGTCGGTTCCATATTTCGCCTTCCCAGCGCCCAGTGGTATTAAGGGACTCCCAGTAGCGCTCGTAGAACGCATGGTCATGAAGACCCGAGGATAAAATCGAGGGATCACGCCCCAAGACTTCCTGGTGCTGGAAGCCGGTGATGCGGGTAAAGGCGGCATTGACGCTGACGATACGATTACGGGCATCGCAGATCATCACCCCATCCTCCGATAGCTCCAGCGCTTTTTCACTGAGCCGACGATGGCAATGCTCTTGATAAATTCGTCGCGCTACATCCAGCAACGCCATGATCACGACGACCAGCGCCGCCAACCTCAGCAACAGAAGCGGAAGCCAGACCATCACCCCGAGGGCGATGATGCCTAGCCAGACCAATGGACGATTAAGTGAAAAGGAAGGCCACATGATTTTTCATTATAATACTAGGTTGCCGGCTGAGCGGGCATCATGCCTTGCAGGCTGACCCGGGCGCAAGCCGAACGCCCAACGTATCACGTTGCAACCTCTGTAAAGCAGAACTAAGGTTTGCAACATGGCGTCCAGCGGCCTCTAATCACAACTAATGTCCGCTACGGCCTGCGTGCATTCATACCACGCTGCCAGTAGACTAGGCGCGTTCACGCACGGTGCGGTACTCGACGGTGCGGCACATGACATTCTGACTCTTGGAACGACTCAGTGACCAAGCAACACTCTTTTAGTTACGAAGAACTGCTGGCTTGCAGCCAAGGCGAGCTGTTCGGCCCCGGCAACGCCCAATTACCGGCACCCAACATGTTGATGTTGGATCGTATTACACAGATCGAAGAAGGCGGCGGCCGCTATGACAAAGGCGAGCTGATCGCCGAACTGGATATCCGGCCCGACCTATGGTTCTTCGGTTGTCACTTCCCCGGCGACCCGGTCATGCCGGGATGCCTGGGACTGGATGCCATGTGGCAACTGGTCGGCTTCTATCTAGGCTGGCTCGGCCATCCTGGGCGTGGACGTGCTCTGGGCTGCGGCGAGGTCAAGTTTTCCGGTCAGATCATGCCGGATGCCGAAAAAGTCACTTATCATATTCATGTGAAACGGGTTATCACGCGGCGTCTCATCTTGGGCATTGCCGATGGTACCGTCGCGGTCGATGGCCGTGAGATCTATCAGGCCAATGATCTGCGTGTCGGTCTGTTTACCTCAACTGCGAACTTCTGATCAGGAGGCTTCCATGCGACGAGTGGTCGTCACTGGCCTGGGCATCGTCTCCTGTCTTGGCAATGATCAGCACCAGGTGCTGGATTCGCTCAAGGCGGGGCGTTCGGGCATACGCTTCAAAGAAGAGTACGCCGAGCGCGGCTTTCGTAGCCACGTCGCCGGCGTGGTTGATATCGATCTGGATGCCTTGGTTGATCGCAAGCAGCGTCGCTTCATGGGCGATGCTGCGGCCTATTCCTATGTTTCCATGTTGCAAGCCATCGAGGATGCAGGACTGACACCGGAACAGGTGTCCAATGAGCGTAGCGGGCTGATCGCCGGCTCCGGCGGAGCCTCCAGCGCCAACCAGGTGGAAGCCGCCGACGTACTGCGCGACAAGGGACTGCGTCGCATCGGCCCCTACCGTGTCACCCGCACCATGGGCAGCACGGTTTCTGCCTGTCTGGCCACGCCGTTCAAGATCAAGGGTGTCAACTACTCGATCTCCTCGGCCTGCGCCACCTCAGTACATTGTATCGGGAATGCCGTAGAGCAAATCCAGATGGGCAAGCAGGATATCGTGTTTGCCGGTGGTGGCGAGGAGGAGCACTGGACGCTTTCCTGCCTGTTCGATGCCATGGGCGCCCTGAGCACGGGCTACAACGCCACTCCCGACAAGGCCTCCCGCCCCTATGACAAAGCGCGAGACGGCTTCGTCATTGCCGGCGGCGGGGGAATGCTGGTACTTGAGGAGTTGGAGCACGCCAAGGCTCGTGGTGCGAAAATCTATGCGGAAATCGTCGGCTACGGCGCCACCTCGGATGGCTACGATATGGTCGCGCCTTCCGGTGAAGGCGCCGTACGCTGTATGCGCCAGGCCATGGCGGGTATCGAGGGTGATATCGATTACATCAACACCCACGGCACGTCGACGCCGGTAGGGGATATTTCCGAACTTCGGGCGATACGCGAGATATTCGGCAACCAGACACCGGCCATGAGTTCGACCAAGTCGCTTACCGGGCATTCGCTGGGCGCCACCGGCGTACAGGAAGCCATTTACTCCCTGCTGATGATGGAACATGGCTTTATCACGGCGTCGGCGAATATCGATGAACTCGATGATCAAGCAGAGGGCTTTGATATCGTGCGCCAGCGACGCGACAACGTAACCATCGAACGGGTACTGACCAATAGTTTCGGCTTCGGCGGTACCAATGCTTGCCTGGTCATGCAACGGCTGAATGCCTGATCGAGGTATCGGTTGTTGAAATGCGAGGGGCGCCTTATCCGGGCGCCCCTTTTTATTCGTGCTATTCGTGTTCGTCTAGGTAGGTAGCTGTGATGCCGCCGCTTCGGTCATACGCTCAGGCCGAGGCACTTCCGAGATTAGCGCCAACTGTGTCTCGATCCACTCCTCGACCTTTACCAGCACCTCTTCAGGTGTCCGCCCTTCCGTTGCAATAGGCTCTCCTACTACCACCGACAAACGCCCGGGGTTCTTGACCCAATGCCGTCCTGGCCAGCGTTCACCCGCATTGTGTGCCACGGGCATCACCGGTACGCCGGCACGACAAGCGATGACCGCTCCGCTCTTGTTGTAACGCCGTCGCTGCCCTGGCTCGACTCGGGTGCCTTCGGGGAAGATCAGCACCGACAATCCCTCCTTGAGACGCTGTGGCCCTTGGGATAGCACCTGCTTCATGGCGCGGGCCGGCCGTGAGCGATCCAGGGCGATAGGGTGCAGCAGTCGCAGCGCCCAACCGAATAGCGGCAAACGCAAAAGCTCCTGCTTGAGCACGGTACACACCGGCGGCTTGAGTACCTGTAGGAAAAGGGTTTCCCATTCACACTGATGGTTGGCCAGAATCACCACCGGCCCTGTGGGCACATGCTCACGACCACGCACCTCATAGCGCACACCACAGGCGAATGCGAACCAGGCGACAATGAAATGATTGTAGAGGTTAAGCAGTTTGTAGCGCCCCTGCAGCGGCAAAATCGGGGTAATCGGCAGGCACACCAGGCCAAAGAACAGGATGGCCAGAAAATAGACCAGATAGAACACCAGACTGCGTAGCGTATTCATTCTGTTTCCCCTCGAACCTGGTAAGCTTGGCACCAGCTATCCAGCATGCGGCCCAGCTCGAGCCGCCATAGCTTTTGATGCACACCGAAGACTTCGAGCACGCGTTGGCAGTTGAGCACACGGCGCAGCGGCTGATCGTGATGATGATTGAGCGCCTTGAGTTCCCCCAACGCCACCTTCTCGCCCAATCCCTCAAGGCGTGTATCGAGTTGCGTGCGCACCGTCGACGTAAAGGTATAGGCACTGACGGGCTCGATACCCGCCAGGTGATAAGCCCCCCAAGCCGAAGAGTCACAGTTCAATTGGTGAAGTATACCAATCAATGCCATGGCCACGGCATCTGCCGAAATCGGACAAAAAACGATATCCTCCGCAACACTGACGCTCTTCCCTTGCAGAAGCTGTTCGATCAATTCGGTTAGCCAGGCACTGCTACCCTCGAGGGCAAACAGGGGGCCCAGCCGTACGATCAGATGCCTGGGCAAGCACTCGCGAATGAGATTACCGGTCGCAATCAGTCGACGCAGGCTTTCATCCCGAGGACGGGGAATGACATGTTCATCGATGGGCAGCTCTGCACCATCCTCGTAGAGCTGGTCCGAGACGCACCAGACCAAGGGAACATCGGCTTGACGACATAGTGCCAGGCAGTTTTCCACCGCTTCGGCATGAGCAGTCACCAGTGCTGGCGTCGCTACACTCGGGGACACCAAAGGCGGAATGATCAAGGCGTCTGGCGCCACTTCATCAAGTTGTTCGGACGTGAGCGTCAGCGCTTGTGCAATCACCAGATCGGTATCCGCGCGGCGACTGACCTTGCGTGCCAGCGCTAGACTCAGACAGTGCCCCGCATCAAGAATCAATAGCTTCACAGCGCTTCCTTTTCCACGAATGCAAGCTCGGCATCATGATGATATGGACCCTTGAACAATGATCGATGACAGACCGCTATCCAGAGACTTCTACGCGCGTCCGGCTCTGGAAGTCGCGCGCGACCTGCTGGGATGTCATATCGTGCACGCGACAGGCACTGAGCGACTGGTGGCACGCATTGTTGAAACCGAGGCCTACGGCGGAGCCCTGGACAGCGCCAGCCATGCCGCGCGAGGCCCGACACCCCGCAACACCCCCATGTTTGGCCCACCGGGATATGCGTATATCTACCTGATTTATGGCATTCATGACATGCTCAATCTGGTCACCGAATCCCCGGGCCAGGCGGGCGCCGTCTTGCTCAGAGCCATTGAACCGGTTTCAGGCGAGGCGTCGATGGTGGAACGACGGCGTGGCCGACGCGGTCGCGATCTGGCCAATGGCCCCGGCAAACTGACTCAAGCGATGGGCATTACCCTGGCCGAACTCAATCGTCACGATCTATGTCTGGGAGAACGTCTCTGGCTCGAGTCGGGAATGCCCGTTGAAGACCGCTTCATTATCGCCGGCCCTCGCATCGGCATCCCCTACGCCAATTACGAGGATCGGATCGCTCCGTGGCGACTGCGCTACCAGCCTGATTCACCAGAGTGAAAGGTCAGAAGGGGATTTCGTCGTCGAAATCGTCGAAACTGCCAGGATTGGGCGCGCCGTAGTTGTTGCCCTGCTGCCCCGCATTTCCCGAGCCGCCCTGAGCCGGAGGCTGTTGCGCAGGGCGCTGCCCCTGACCACCTTGCTGGCCACCGCCTTGAGGGGCATTGCCGTAGCCGCCCTGCTGGGAACCGTAATTACCTTGTGCCGATTGAGCATAATCGCCGCCGCCCTGACCGCCGCGAGAGTCGAGCATCTGCATATCGTTACCGACGATTTCGGTGCTATAGCGATCCTGGCCGTCCTGACCCTGCCATTTGCGGGTCTGCAGCCGCCCTTCGATATAGATGCGCGACCCTTTTTTGACATATTGCTGGGCGATCTCGGCCAATTTGCCGAACAGCACCACACTATGCCACTCGGTACGTTCCTGACGCTGTCCGCTCTGCTTGTCGGTCCAGTTGTCGGTGGTCGCGATACGCAGGTTGGCCACCGGATTACCGGAGGGTAAAAAACGCACATCGGGGTCTTGACCCAGATTGCCGATCAGGATGACCTTGTTTACACCCCTAGCCATAGTTAGACACCTTTCCCTTTACAAACTTAAGATTAAAAACCCAAGACAATCAACACTCTATATCCGAAATAACGATGATCAAGTCAGTGGCTGTCAGACAAGGTGGAGCGTCAAGGGACCGTCGTTTTTGCATGATTGCCAGATGATACACAAATGCACCAGACGGCGCGCCGTGAATACAGCGACGATTTTACGTGCAGGGCCGTTTCACAACTATCGGCCATCACAGTCATGCCTGAGTCACCCCCCTCCATGATCTTGCCGAGCACCGACGATTTGAGCCAATGCCTGTTTGTCGAGCCGCTGACGGTCCACCTTGAGATAAGCGACCCGCTCTTCGGGCACCACCAGTACGTCTTCGACCCCCGCCACGTCGGCAAAGCGTGCCATCAGGGTATCCAGGGCATCGCCCTGATGCGCTGGGTCCAGCGCCACTACCTCACTGGACAGATGGCGAGGCGCCGGCATCTTCCAGATGACCGCCAGCCACACCAGGGCAAGCCCGGCAGCCCCGAAAAACACGGCATCGTAACCGAAACGCTGGGCTAAGGCGCCACCCAGCACACCGCCTAGAAAGGCTCCCAGGAACTGGCTAGTGGAATACACGCCCATGGCGGTACCCTTGGCCCCTGCCGGTGCCAACTTGCTGATCATCGAGGGCAGTGTTGCCTCGAGCAGGTTGAAGGCAACGAAAAAGGCCCACAGCAGAACGACGAGCACCCATCGCTGCTGGCCCCATTCGCCTAACAACAACAACACGACCGCCATGCTGGCCACGGCGCCGATGAAGGTGATGCGCATTCTCCGGCGCTTTTCGGCGACGATCACCAAGGGCACCATGCCGAGGAAAGCTAAGGCCATCACCCCCAGATAGACCCAACCCTGTTGACTTGCCTCGATGCCGACATCGACCAATCTAAAGGGGACCGCGACAAAGGCAGCCATCAGGATCAGATGCAAGGCGAAGATCGAAAAATCCAGACGCAGCAGGTCGCTTCGGGTCAAGGTATCGCGCAACTGGTTGCGATCTAGTCCCACGTCGCGATGACGTGCGCGCCTTGGCGCCGCCGGGACCAGCTGCCATAACACCAGCAGACTCAGTAAGGCCAGTGTTGCGGTAAACCAGAAAACGCCCGTGAGGCCGAAGGAGGCTGCGATCAACGGGCCAAGCACCATGGCGACGGCAAAGGCTACACCGATCGACAAACCGATGGTGGCCATCGCTGCGGTACGGATTTCTTCCCGGGTCTGATCGGCAAGAAGCGCCATGATGGCACCGGCCACTGCACCGCTGCCCTGTAGACAGCGCCCAACGATTACTCCTTGGATGGTGGTCGCCTCGGCAGCGACAATACTACCCAACGCGAAAAGCAGCAGCCCGGCAGCGATCACCACCTTGCGTCCGATGCGATCGGACAGTAATCCGAAGGGTATCTGCAGCACGGCCTGGGTCAATCCATAGATGCCCAGGGCCAAACCGACCAAAAAGGGCGTGGCACCGGCCAGGTCATCGGCGTATAGCGCCAGTACCGGCAACACCATGAACAGCCCGAGCATGCGCGTGGCATACAGGCCGGCTAGACCGGTGATGGCGCGGCGCTCGGTGGAAAGCAGACGGATAGTCATGAGCGAGTCACATACTGAATGAAAGGCGAAGCGCCAGGCAGGTAGACATGGCGATGAAATAGCCCAGCGGTGAGTCATGTATTCTACCGGCACCACAACCATCAGGAAAAGCATGACATCGTTTTGCCGCCCCTCCGGCAGGAGGCGTATAATCGAGCTTTTGCGCTGCCGAGGTGATAATGGATAGGATCCAGGTCAGGGGTGCCCGCACTCACAACCTCAAGAACATTGACGTTGAATTGCCGCGCGACAAGTTGATCGTGGTCACCGGGCTCTCCGGCTCCGGCAAATCCTCGCTGGCTTTCGATACCCTTTATGCCGAAGGACAAAGGCGTTACGTCGAGTCGCTCTCCACCTATGCTCGTCAGTTCCTGTCGATGATGGAGAAACCCGATGTCGATCACATCGAAGGCCTGTCACCGGCCATTTCCATCGAACAGAAGTCTACCTCTCATAACCCACGCTCAACCGTCGGCACAATCACCGAGATCTACGATTATCTGCGCTTGCTGTTCGCTCGCGCCGGCACACCGCGCTGCCCCGAACATGGCACCGACCTGGAAGCCCAGACCGTTTCCCAGATGGTCGATCAGGTTCTCACCCTACCTCGGGGAAGCAAACTGATGCTTCTGGCGCCGGTGGTCAAGGGACGCAAGGGCGAGCATCTGCAACTGATCAGCGAACTTCGCGCCCAGGGCTTCGTGCGCGCCATGGTCGACGGCCAAGTGCTGGAGCTCGACGACATCGCACCGCTGGAAAAGAACAAGAAACACGACATCAGCGTGGTGGTGGATCGCATCAAGGTGCGCGAGGATCTGCAGCAGCGCCTGGCGGAGTCCTTCGAGACCGCCCTCAACCTGGCCGATGGTACCGCCATCGTGCATTTCATGGACGGTGAACAGGAAGACATCGCCTTCTCGGCACGCTTTGCCTGCCCCATCTGTGGCTATTCCATCGCCGAACTCGAACCGAGAATGTTCTCTTTCAACAACCCGGCGGGCGCCTGCCCAACTTGCGATGGACTCGGTGTACAGCAGTATTTCGACGCCGACAAACTGATCGGTCATCCCGAACTATCCCTGGCCGAGGGCGTCATCAAGGGGTGGGACCGCCGCAGCGTTTACTACTTCAGTCAGCTGCAGGCCGTGGCCCAGCATTATCGCTTCCAGCTGGAAACCCCCTGGACGGAACTCGCCCGCCATGAGCGCGAGATTCTGCTCCACGGCAGCGGCGACGATGCCATTGCCTTCAGCTATGTCAACGATCGTGGCCGCAAGGTGACACGCGAACATCCCTTCGAGGGGGTGCTGCCCAACATGCAGCGCCGCTACCACGAGACCGAATCGAGCATGGTGCGCGAGGACCTGGCCAAGTACCTGGCCGTTCAGCCCTGCCCGACCTGTCATGGCAGCCGCTTGCGCAAGGAAGCACGCCACGTTTTCGTCGACGATCGCACCCTGCCCCAGATCGTGCGCCTGCCGATCGGTGAAGCTCTGCACTACTTCAAGGCCTTGGAACTGCCCGGGCGCAAGGGTGAAATCGCGGTCAAGATCATCAATGAGATTCATGCCCGCCTGGAGTTTCTGGTCAATGTCGGCCTGGATTATCTCAATCTTGAGCGTAGCGCCGACACGCTCTCGGGTGGCGAGGCCCAGCGTATTCGCCTCGCCAGCCAGATCGGTGCCGGCCTGGTGGGCGTCATGTACATCCTCGATGAACCCTCCATCGGGCTGCATCAGCGTGACAATGATCGGCTGCTCAGGACACTCATTCATCTACGCGACCTGGGCAATACGGTGATCGTCGTCGAGCATGATGAAGAGGCCATCCGTGCCGCCGATCATGTGCTGGATATTGGCCCCGGTGCGGGCGTTCATGGGGGCAACATCGTGGCCCAGGGCACGCCCCAGGATATCGAGCGCTGCGACGCATCCCTCACCGGTCAGTATCTCGTCGGCTCACGGCGTATCGAGATACCGCCCCATCGCATCCCGCGCAATCCGGAGAAAGTGCTGCGCCTGACCGGCGCCAGCGGCAATAACCTGCAGGAGGTCACCCTAGAGCTTCCTCTGGGCATGCTCGTCTGCGTGACCGGGGTGTCCGGCTCCGGCAAGTCGACGCTGATCAACTCGACCCTGATGCCGATTGCCGCCAGCGAACTGAACCGTGCCACCACGCTGACACCCGCGCCCTACAAGAAGATCGAAGGACTCGATCAACTCGACAAGATCATCGACATCGACCAGAGCCCCATTGGCCGTACACCGCGCTCCAATCCAGCCACCTATACCGGCATCTTCACGCCAATTCGCGAGCTATTCTCCGGCACCCAGGAAGCACGCTCCCGGGGCTACAAGCCGGGGCGCTTTTCATTCAACGTCAAGGGTGGGCGTTGTGAAGCCTGCCAGGGCGAGGGCATGATCAAGGTAGAGATGCACTTCCTGCCGGATATCTATGTGCCCTGCGATGTCTGCAAGGGTAAGCGTTATAACCGGGAAACCCTCGAGGTCAAATACAAGGACAAGAATATTCACGAAGTGCTGGAAATGACCGTAGAAGAAGCACTGGAGTTCTTCAGCCCGGTACCGGCAATTGCTCGGCGCTTACAGACATTGATGGACGTCGGGCTTTCCTACGTGCGACTGGGACAAAGTGCCACGACCCTGTCCGGGGGCGAAGCACAGCGAGTCAAACTAGCCCGGGAGCTGGCAAAGCGTGATACCGGCAAGACGCTGTATATCCTCGATGAGCCCACCACCGGCCTGCATTTCGAGGACATCCGCCAGCTCTTGACGGTGCTCCACCGGCTCCGCGACCACGGCAACACCATCGTGGTCATCGAGCATAATCTTGATGTCATCAAGACCGCGGACTGGCTGACCGACCTGGGCCCCGAGGGCGGCTCCGGGGGCGGACGGATCATCGCCGAAGGCACACCGGAACAGGTCGCTGAAGTAGAGGCGTCTCATACCGGTCGCTTTCTCAAGCCGCTGCTGGCCCGCCACAAGGCAAAGAGTAAAAAGCCCGGTAAGACCGTCGTATCGAGCAACGCTTGATACTCCATTCCGCTCCCAGGCCGATAAATACCCCGGCTCTGGGGCCTATTCGCTCAGGCACTTTTCAATGCCAAAGTAATCCAGGCCATAAAAAACCGGCCCTGATGGACCGGTTTGGATACTGCGGGTGTCGTCAGACCTAAAAGCCTGACGACATTACTCTTCGCCAGCAGCCTCGTCGGCAACTGGGCGATCAACGAGTTCGACGTAAGCCATGGGGGCATTGTCGCCGGTACGAAAACCGCACTTGAGCACACGCACATAACCACCGGGGCGGTTAGCATAACGCGGGCCCAGCTCATTGAAGAGCTTGCCAACCGCTTCCTTGGAAAGGGTGCGGCTGAAGGCAAGACGCCGATTGGCGACGCTGTCTTGCTTGGACAAGGTGATCAGCGGCTCGATATGACGACGCAGCTCCTTGGCCTTGGGCAGGGTAGTCTTGATGACCTCGTGCTCGACCAGCGAGACACACATGTTCTTGAACATGGCCTGGCGGTGCGAGCTGGTACGATTCAGATGACGACCACTCTTACGATGACGCATGGTTGCAATTCCTTACCAAACGGGGACTCGAGTCGACGCTCACGCGGAAGCCTTGTCGTCCTTTAAGCTAGAAGGCGGCCAGTTCTCCAGCCGCATGCCAAGTGACAAGCCGCGCGCTGCCAACACGTCCTTGATTTCATTCAGGGACTTCTTGCCGAGATTCGGCGTCTTCAACAGCTCCACCTCGGTACGCTGAATCAGATCGCCGATGTAATAGATATTCTCGGCCTTGAGACAGTTGGCACTGCGAACCGTCAGCTCGAGATCATCCACGGGGCGTAGCAGAATGGGATCGACATGATCCTCTTCTTCTTCGCTCTCCTGCTCCTTATCGGCTTCAAGATCGACGAATGCACCCAATTGCTCTTGGAGAATCGTGGCGCTACGCCGAATCGCCTCTTCAGGATCCAAAGTGCCGTCGGTCTCGAGATCGATGACCAGCTTGTCGAGATCGGTGCGCTGCTCGACACGTGCGGCTTCAACGGAGTAGGAAACGCGACGAACGGGGCTGAAGGTTGCATCCAGTTGCAAGCGACCGATGGTGCGCGCTTCGTCGTCGGCTTCGGCACGCACGTCGGCAGGCTCATAGCCACGACCGCGCGCGATCTTGAGCTGCATCTTGATCTCGGCACCTTCGTTGACATGGGCAATGATGTGCTCCGGATTGACGATATCCACATCGTGATCGGTGGCAATATCGCCAGCGGTCACGACGCAAGGGCCCTGCTTGTTCAACGACAGCATGGCCTCGTCGCGACTGTGCATCTTGATCGCTACATCCTTGAGATTCAGGAGGATCTCGATGACGTCTTCCTGAACCCCGTCGATCGCGCTGTACTCATGATCGACACCGGCAATTTCAACTTCCACCACGGCACATCCGGGCATGGAAGACAATAGAATGCGACGCAGGGCATTGCCCAGAGTGTGACCGAAACCACGCTCGAAGGGTTCGAGCACGATTTTGGCGTGGTGCGCATTGATCTCTTCGACCTTGATATCGCGAGGACGAAGAAATTCTGTCACTGAACGCTGCATATGAACACCTTTCAGGCTGCCAAACGGATACTCGGTACTCGGTTGCCGGACCTGATATTGTCAGGTCCGGCTTCACACATAAAACAGGTGGGTTTACTTCGAGTACAGCTCGACGATCAGGTTTTCGTTGATGTCGGCAGACAAGTCGCCGCGTTCCGGGACAGCCTTGAAAGTGCCTTCCATCTTCTTGGAGTCGACATCGATCCAGGTCACATCGCCGCGCTGGCCAGCCAGCTGCAGGGCGTGCTGAATACGTGCCTGATTCTTCGACTTCTCGCGAACGGCGACAACGTCTCCGGGCCTGACCTGGTAGGAGGCTACGTTGACACGCTTGCCATTCACGGTGATCGCCTTGTGGCTGACCAGCTGACGCGCTTCTGAGCGTGTCGAACCGAAGCCCATGCGATAGACGACATTGTCCAGCCGGGATTCGAGCAACTGAAGCAACAACTCACCGGTCGCGCCCTTCAAGCGGGCGGCTTCCTTGTAGTAGTTGCGGAACTGCTTCTCGAGTACGCCATAGATACGGCGCACCTTCTGCTTCTCGCGAAGCTGCAAGCCGTAGTCGGAAAGACGCTGACGGCGCTGGCCATGCACACCCGGAATCTGTTCGGATTTGCACTTCTTCTCGAAGGGAGTGACACCGCTCTTCAAAAAGAGATCGGTACCCTCACGACGAGACAATTTGCACTTCGGTCCAATATAACGTGCCATGAGTCTCTCTCCTTAAACGCGGCGTTTCTTCGGCGGACGGCAGCCGTTGTGGGGAACGGGCGTCGCGTCGGTGATGCTTTGCACGCGAAAACCGGCGGCATTCAATGCGCGCACGGCAGACTCACGGCCAGGACCGGGGCCCTTGACCAGTACGTCGACGTTTTTCACACCATACTCGGCTGCAGCGGTCGCTGCACGTTCGCTTGCCACTTGAGCAGCGAACGGGGTGCTCTTGCGAGAACCACGAAAACCCGAACCACCGGAAGTCGCCCATGAAAGAGCGTTCCCCTGGCGGTCTGTGATCGTCACGATCGTGTTGTTAAAAGAGGCGTGGATATGCGCGATGGCATCCACCACCTGCTTTTTAACCTTCTTACGGTTACTGCGCGGGTTAGCCATGTTGATGTTTCTTCCTGTCTAAACGCCAGAACGTGCGTGTTATTTGCGAATCGGCTTACGCGGACCCTTGCGGGTACGCGCATTGGTCTTGGTGCGCTGTCCACGCAACGGAAGACCACGGCGATGACGCAGACCACGATAGCAACCCAGGTCCATGAGACGCTTGATATTCAGCGTGACATCACGGCGAAGGTCGCCTTCAACGGTATATTTGCCGACTTCGGACCGCAGGGTATCCAGCTCTTCAGCGGATAGCTCCTGGATCTTGCTGGTCGGCGCTATGCCGGCTGCTGCACAGACTGCTTGTGCACGCGTGCGGCCAATCCCGAAGATGTAGGTCAGCGAGATCGCCGCATGCTTGTTGTCCGGGATATTGACGCCTGCTATACGGGCCATCAGCTTACTCCGAAATTTATGAAAAACCGCTTGAATGGCTGCACGGGCGAATCGCTGCGTTGTGCGGTGCTCGAAATCCTCACCTATCTTTCATAGGCTTCGGTTTTTGCGCTCCGTACGCCTTGCGCTTCACACCGCTCGCCGATTCAATCGGCGTTTTCTGAGCGGCTTGCTCGATTTATCGTCTACAAAAGGCGCAATAGCGTACCCTTTTGCTCCTCAAAGAGCAAGAGGGCATGCCTGCCTGCACCCGCTTTAAATCAGCGCGGTATGTTAACCCTGACGCTGTTTGTGCCGTGGCTCGATGCAAATGACGCGAACTGCGCCATTACGCCGAATGATCTTGCAATTGCGGCACATTTTCTTGACGGAAGCTCGAACTTTCATCGTTCTCTCCATTACACGGTGGTGTGCGCCTCAGCGCATCAAACCGCCGCTACCGTAGCCTTTCAGATTAGACTTCTTCATCACCGACTCGTACTGATGCGACATCAGGTGAGACTGCACTTGCGCCATGAAATCCATGATCACCACCACCACGATCAGCAAGGAGGTGCCGCCAAAGAAGAATGGCACCTGCCAGGCCACGATCAGGAATTGAGGCATCAGAGAAACCGCGGTGATATAAAGGGCACCGAACAAGGTCAGGCGTGTCATGACCTTGTCGATATAGCGAGCAGTCTGCTCACCTGGACGTATACCCGGCAAGAAAGCACCCGACTTCTTGAGGTTGTCGGCCACATCCTTGGGATTGAAGACCAGCGCTGTGTAAAAGAAGCAGAAGAATACCACTGCCGCAGCGAAAAGCAAGATGTACAACGGCTGCCCTGGGCCCAATGACTGCGATGCCGCCTGCAGCCATTCGAAGCCTTCTGCAGAACCAACCCACTGACCGATCGAGGCCGGGAACAGCAGAATACTCGAAGCGAAGATCGCCGGAATAACGCCTGCCATATTGACCTTGAGCGGCAGGTAGCTGCTCTGACCTGCATACATCTTGTTGCCAACCTGGCGACGAGGATAGTTCACCGTAATACGGCGCTGACCGCGCTCGATGAATACCACGAAGGCCACGGTAGCGATCGCCAATGCCGTTAATGCCAGCAAGGGCAGAACGTTCCAGGCGCCATCGTTGCGCGCCAGCTCGAAGGACTGCCCGATAGCACCAGGGAGCCCCGCGACGATACCCGCGAAGATGAGCAATGAAATACCATTGCCGATACCCTTCTCGGTAATCTGCTCGCCCAGCCACATCAGAAATACCGCACCGGCCACGAACGAGACGATCGCGGTGAAGTAGAAGCTGAAGTCACTGGTATAGGTTACACCCTGCCCAACCAGACCGACTGCCATGCCGGTCGCCTGGATCAGCGCCAGTACGACGGTGCCGTAGCGGGTATACTGGCTGATCTTGCGACGCCCGGCCTCACCTTCCTTCTTCAGCTGTTCCAGCTGGGGTGAGGTTGCTGTTAGAAGCTGCATGATGATCGACGCAGAGATGTAGGGCATGATACCCAATGCGAGAATACTCATGCGCTCCAGCGCACCCCCCGAGAACATGTTGAACAGGCTCAGGATAGTGCCCTGGTTTTCTCTAAACAGCGCAGCAAGCTGATCAGGATTGATGCCCGGGACGGGAATGTGAGCACCAATGCGGTACACCACGATGGCAATGAACACGAAGCGCAGTCGCGCCCAGAGCTCACTCAACCCGCTACCCATTGCTGGCATGTTTCCTGATTTAGCCATTTAGTCCTCGACCTTGCCGCCGGCGGCTTCGATGGCGGCCCGGGCACCCTTCGTGACCCTGAGACCACGAACGGTAACCGCCCTGTTCAATTCGCCAGAGAGGATGACCTTCGCATACTGGGTAGCATCCTTGAGCACATTGGCTTTCTTCAATGCAGCCAGATCGGCGATATCACCGTCGACCTTACCGAGTTCGGCTAGACGCACCTCTTCCGAGACCATGGACTTGGCAGAGGTAAAGCCGTACTTCGGCAGACGCCGCTGCAGTGGCATCTGACCACCCTCGAAACCGGGCTTGACGCTACCGCCGGAACGAGACTTCAGGCCTTTATGACCACGACCACCGGTCTTACCAAGGCCGGAGCCGATGCCACGACCCACACGCTTAGCGGCATGCTTGGAACCCGGTGCCGGGCTCAGGCTATTGAGTTTCATGGATTATTCTCCCTCAACACGCACAAGGTAATTAACCTTGTTGACCATGCCGCGCACGGCAGGGGTGTCTTCCAACTCGACTGTATGACCGATACGACGCAGCCCAAGCCCTTTCATGGTGGCCTTGTGCTTTTCCAATACGCCGATGGTGCTACGAATCTGAGTCACTTTGATCGAAACTGCCATGATTGCCTTACCCCGCGATCTCTTCAACGGACAAGCCACGTTTGGCGGCAATGTCTTCCGGAGCTTGCATGGCGGAAAGACCATTGATGGTCGCCCGCACCACGTTCACCGGGTTGGTGGAACCGTAACACTTGGCCAGGACGTCATGGACGCCCGCCAGTTCGAGCACGGAGCGCATGGCACCGCCGGCAATGATCCCGGTACCCTCGGAAGCCGGCTGCATATATACCTTGGAGGCACCGTGACGAGCCTTGACCGGATATTGCAGCGTGTGGCCGCTGAGGCTGACCTTGATCATGTTGCGACGGGCCTGATCCATGGCCTTCTGGATCGCCACCGGCACTTCCCGCGCCTTGCCACGACCGAAACCCACACGACCATTGCCATCGCCAACGACAGTCAAGGCAGTGAAGCCGAAAATACGGCCACCCTTGACTACCTTGGCGACGCGGTTGACCTGCACGAGTTTCTCTTGCAGATCGCCGCTTTGCTGTTCGTTCTTCGCCATCGTAAAACCCTTTAGAATTCCAGGCCGCCTTCGCGAGCGGCGTCGGCCAGGGCCTTGACCCGACCGTGGTACTTGAACCCGGCGCGATCGAAGGCAACTTGTTTGATGCCCGCTTCCTTGGCGCGTTCGGCAATCAATGCACCCACCTTGGCGGCAGCATCCGCATTGCCAGTGCCTCCTTCACGCAGGGACTTGTCCAGCGTGGAAGCGCTGGCCAACACCTTGTCACCTTGCGGCGAGATGATCTGCGCGTAGATATGACGCGGGGTACGGTTGACACACAGGCGGTACACGCCCAGCTCGCGGATCTTGGCGCGAGCGCGGCGGGCACGACGGAGACGAGATTCTTTCTTCGCGTTCATAACCCTGCCTTACTTCTTCTTGGCTTCTTTGCGGCGGACCTGCTCGTCGCCATACCGAATACCCTTGCCTTTATAAGGCTCAGGTGGACGGAAGGCTCGGATTTCCGCGGCGACCTGACCGAGTTGCTGCTTGTCCGCGCTCTTAAGCACGATGACGGTGTTCTTCGGCGTTTCCACCGTAACACCCTCGGGCAGCGTGTACTCGATCGGGTGAGAGAAGCCCAATGTCAGGTTTAGCGTCTTGCCACTTGCCTGGGCACGGTAGCCGACGCCATTGATTTCGAGAGACTTGGTAAAGCCCTCGGAAGCACCGGTGACCATATTCTGGACCAGTGCGCGGGTAGTACCAGCCATCGCCCAGCTCTTGGCTTGTGCACTGGGCTTGAAGGTCAACTGGCTGTCTTCCTGACCGATCTCCACATCGGGATGAACGGTCATACCAAGCGTGCCCTGGCTACCCTTGACGGTCAGCTGATCGCCGTCGAGCTTGGCCTCGACGCCGTTGGGCAATTTAACCGGATACTTGGCTACGCGGGACATTCGTCACTCCTAGAATACGGTGCAGATGACTTCGCCACCGACCCCGGCATGACGTGCCGCACGATCGGTCATCACGCCTTGCGAGGTGGATACGATCGCGACACCTAGGCCATCCGCGACCTTCGGCAGCTCGCCCTTGCCCTTGTAGATGCGCAGGGACGGCTTGGAAACTCGCTGGATATGCTCGATGACCGGCTTACCCTCGAAATACTTGAGGGTGACGGACAACTCGGGCTTGGTACCTTCAGCGACAGCGAAGTCGTTGATATAGCCCTCTTCCTTCAGCACACGGGCCACTTCGACCTTGAGCTTGGAAGACGGCATGTTGACCGCCTCCTTGGTGGCCATTTGCGCATTGCGGATACGAGTGAACATATCCGCCAGCGTATCTTGCATACTCATTACGTTACGCTCCTGATTCTCGACGTGGCGTTACCAACTGGACTTCTTGAGCCCAGGAACATCGCCACGCATCGCGGCTTCGCGCAGCTTGTTGCGGCCCAGCCCGAACTTGTTGTAGAAGCCGTGAGGACGACCCGTGATACGGCACCGATTAGTGCGACGTACCGGGCTAGAATCCCGCGGCAACGACTGCAGCTTGAGCTGAGCGTCGAAGCGCTCTTCATCAGAAGCGTTGACGTCGTGAATGATGGCCTTGAGCTCTGCACGTTTGGCGGCATATTTGTCGACCAGCTTCGCGCGCTTGAGCTCACGCTCGATCATGCTTTTCTTTGCCATGATGCTACCCTTATTTCTTGAACGGGAAGTTCAGCGCGCTCAGCAGAGCACGACCTTCTTCATCGCTGGTGGCAGTGGTGGTGATCGTCACATCCAACCCACGAATCCGATCGATTTTATCATACTCGAGCTCGGGGAAGATGATCTGCTCACGCACACCCATGGAGTAGTTGCCACGCCCATCGAAGGACTTCGGGTTGAGACCACGAAAATCCCGCACGCGAGGAATCGCGATGTTCACCAGACGATCAAGGAAATCCCACATGCGCTCACGGCGCAGCGTCACCTTGATCCCGATCGGCCAGCCTTCACGGACCTTAAAGCCCGCGATGGACTTGCGCGCCTTGGTGACTACCGGCTTCTGACCGGAGAGTTTTTCCATGTCAGCGACGGCATTGTCGATCAGCTTCTTGTCGCTGGTCGCCTCGCCGATGCCCATGTTCAGGGTCACCTTGGTGATTCGCGGCACCTGCATGACATTGGCATAGCTGAACTGCTCTCTGAGTCCTGCCATTACTTCGTTTTGATAACGTTCTTTCAAGTTCGCCATTTTGCTACCCGACTCGCGTTAGGCGTCGATCTGCTTCTGCGTCGACTTGTAGATACGTACCTTGGTACCGTCTTCCGACATCTGGAAGCCGACGCGATCCGCTTTGCCGGTCTCCGAATTGAAGATGGCCACGTTGGACGCGTGAATCGGAGCCTCGCGCTCGACGATACCCCCCTGGTTGCCCGCCATGGGGTTGGGCTTGGTGTGACGCTTGATCATGTTCACACCGGACACGACATAGCGGCTGTTCTGAAGAACCCGCTTGATCGTGCCACGCTTGCCCTTGTCCTTGCCGGCAATGACGATCACTTCATCGTCACGTTTGATCTTTTGCATATCCGCCTCGCTCCTTACAGCACTTCAGGCGCCAAGGAAATGATCTTCATGAACTTCTCAGTCCGCAGTTCACGAGTTACCGGTCCGAAGATACGGGTGCCGATCGGCTGTTCGTTGGTGTTGTTCAACAGAACTGCCGCATTTCCGTCGAAGCGAATCAGCGACCCGTCGGGACGACGGACGCCGCTCCGGGTACGGACCACCACTGCCTTCATGACCTGGCCTTTCTTGACCTTGCCACGCGGAATGGCTTCCTTCACCGTCACCTTGATGACGTCACCGACACGGGCGTAACGACGGTGGGAACCGCCCAGCACCTTGATGCATTGCACCCGGCGCGCACCGCTGTTGTCGGCGACATCCAGCATTGTCTGAGTCTGAATCATCGGTTTTCTCCAAACCTAATCTGGCTGCACTGATTACGAAAAACCTGGCCGAACTCAGCCCCGGGCCTGTTCGACCACCTCAACCAGTGTCCAGGACTTTTTCTTCGACAGCGGGCGGCACTCCTCGATGGAAACCGTATCGCCCTGCTTCGCCTGGTTCGCCTCATCATGGGCGTGCAGCTTGGTGGAGCGCTTCACGTATTTGCCATAGATCGGATGACGCTCGCGGCGCTCGATCATTACGACGATGGACTTATCCATCTTGTCGCTCACCACCTTGCCGGTGAGCGTACGGGCTTTCTTTTCTTCGGCCATCTCAGTTACCTGCCTTCTCGTTGAGCACCGTCTTCACGCGGGCGATATCCCGGCGCACCTGCTTGAGCAGATGGGTCTGGCTCAATTGGCCGGTAGCCTTCTGCATGCGCAGATTGAACTGCTCGCGGAGGAGTTCGAAAAGCTGCTCCTGCAGTGCGTCGGCCGACTTTTCGCGAATTTCCTGAGCTTTCATCACATCACCGTCCGTTTCACAAAGGTGGTGGAGACGGGCATCTTGCGCGCCGCAAGAGTAAACGCTTCCCGCGCCAACTCTTCGGAAACGCCCTCGATTTCATAGAGCACTCTGCCAGGCTGAATCTGTGCGACCCAGTACTCGACGGAGCCCTTACCCTTACCCATCCGGACTTCCAACGGCTTCTCTGTGATCGGCTTGTCCGGGAAAACGCGAATCCAGATCTTCCCGCCACGCTTGACGTGACGAGTGATGGCGCGACGACCCGCCTCGATCTGGCGCGCAGTAATACGCCCGCGGCCAGTCGCCTTAAGGCCGTACTCGCCGAAGCTCACCTTGCTTCCGCGATGTGCCAGACCGCGATTGCGGCCTTTCATCACCTTGCGGAATTTCATGCGCTTGGGTTGCAACATCGACTACATCTCCCCTTACTTGGAACCTTTCTTCTTGGGTGCGGGCTGGCTTTGCGGCTGCTTCTGCTTGGCACGCACCTCTTCGATGCCCCCGAGGATTTCACCCTTGAAGATCCACACCTTGACGCCGATGACGCCGTAGGTGGTGTGTGCTTCGTAGGTGGCGTAATCGATATCCGCGCGCAGGGTGTGCAGTGGTACACGTCCTTCGCGATACCATTCGGTACGCGCGATTTCCGCACCGCCGAGACGACCGGACAACTGGATCTTGATACCACCGGCGCCAAGACGCATGGCGTTTTGTACCGCGCGCTTCATGGCACGCCGGAACATCACACGACGCTCGAGCTGACCAGCCACGTTCTGAGCGACCAGAACCGCATCGAGCTCCGGCTTGCGCACTTCCTCGATGTTGACGTGCACCGGCACGCCCATCATCTCGGCTACCTCGCGACGCAGGCGATCGACATCTTCGCCTTTCTTGCCGATCACGATGCCCGGACGAGCAGTGTGAATGGTAATACGAGCATTGTTCGCAGGGCGCTCGATGGCGATACGGCTCACGGAGGCGTTCTTGAGACGCTGCTCCAGGAAACGACGCACCTCGAGATCATTGTTCAACTTGTCGGCATAAGCACCGCGCTCGGCATACCAGACCGACGTGTGGTCCTTGACGATGCCCAGCCGAATGCCTGTCGGATTTACTTTCTGACCCATGTGGTCGACTCCTACTTCTCGGCTACCTTGACGGTGATATGGCAAGTGCGCTTCAGGATACGATCCGCGCGGCCCTTGGCACGCGGCTGGATGCGCTTGAGCGTCATGCCCTCATCGACACAGATAGTCGAGACACGCAGCTCATCGATGTCCATGCCGTTATTTTCTTCCGCGTTTGCGATGGCGGACTGAAGCGTTTTCTTGACCAGCTTGGCCGCCTTCTTCGGTGAGAAGGTCAGCAGGTCGAGTGCTTCGGCGACCGGTCTACCGCGTACCAGATCAGCCACCAAACGGGCCTTCTGGGCGGATAAACGAGCGCCACGCAGCTTAGCTGTGACTTCCATCTCTCAATCCTCTCTGGCTTACCGTTTGGCTTTCTTGTCCGCCGCATGACCGCGATAAGTGCGGGTGGCAGCGAATTCGCCCAGCTTGTGGCCAACCATTTCCTCGGAGACATGCACCGGGACATGCTGGCGTCCGTTATGGACGGCAATGGTGAGCCCGACCATGTTGGGCAGGATCATGGAACGACGCGACCAGGTCTTGATCGGTTTACGGTCGTTCTTTTCCACTGCAGTCTCAACCTTCTTCAGCAGATGAAGGTCAATGAAAGGACCTTTCTTCAGTGAACGTGGCACAGCCGTTACCTCTTGATATCTAAACTTTTAATCTCAGCTCCGGGGCTTACGACGGCGGATGATGAGCTTGTCGGTGCGCTTGTTCTTGCGGGTCTTATGCCCCTTGGTGGGAATACCCCAAGGAGACACCGGATGGCGACCACCGCTGGTGCGACCTTCACCACCACCATGCGGGTGATCCACCGGGTTCATGGCGACACCGCGAACGGTTGGACGCACACCACGCCAGCGTTTGGCACCGGCCTTGCCCAATTGACGCAGGCTGTGCTCCGAGTTACTCACTTCACCGAGGGTCGCACGACATTCGGCCAGTATCTTGCGCATTTCACCGGAGCGCAGACGCACAGTAGCGTAGTTGCCTTCTCGCGCGACCAACTGAGCGCTGGTTCCGGCACTTCGAGCGATCTGCGCACCTTTACCGGGCTTGAGCTCAATACAATGCACGGTCGAACCCACCGGGATGTTACGCAGCGGAAGGGCATTGCCTCTCTTGATCGCTGCATTGACTCCGGATTCGAGCACATCGCCAGCACTTACGCCCTTGGGCGCGATGACATAACGACGCTCGCCGTCCCGGTATTTCAGCAGCGCGATGTGGGCGCTGCGGTTCGGGTCGTATTCAAGGCGCTCGACAACGGCGGGAATGCCGTCCTTGGTGCGCTTGAAGTCGACCAGACGATAGTGATGACGATGACCACCCCCCACATGACGGGTGGTGATGCGTCCATGATTATTGCGTCCGCCAGACTTGGACTGCTTCTCCAACAAGGCGGCATGCGGCCGGCCCCTATGGAGCTCGTCGCTGACAACCTTGACCAGGTGGCGACGACCGGCGGATGTGGGTTTGGTCTTAACTACTGCCATGATCCTTGCTCCTGCCTTATTCGACGCCAGAGAAGTCTTCGAGGGTCTCACCCGCAGCCAACGTCACATAGGCCTTGCGATACCCCTTGCGCAAGCCGATGCCGTGTGCGGTGCGCTTGGTCTTGCCCTTCATGTTCAAGACCTGTACGCGATCAACTTTTTTACCAAAAAGCACTTCGACTGCCTTTTTGATCTCAGGCTTGGTCGCGTCCTGAGCCACCTTGAACACGTACTGGTTGTTCTCGGCGGCGAAAGCGGCCTTCTCGGTCATGTGTGGCCCGAGCAGAACCTTGAATACGCGCTCCTGGTTCATGCCAACTTCTCCTCGAATTTGCGCAGAGCGGAGACCGTGACCAGCACCTTGTCGAAGGCGACCAGGCTCACCGGATCAGCAGCGGCGACATTGACCACGTCCACGTTAGGAATATTGCGTGCGGCCAGATAGAGCTTCTCATCGATCTCTTCGGTCACTATCAGGACTTTTTCCAGATCGAGCTCCTTGAGCTTGCCGACCAACTGCTTTGTCTTGGGCGACTCGACGGCGAACTCCTCGACAGCCACCAGACGATCCTGACGCACCAACTCGGACAGAATTGACTGCATTGCCGCACGGTACATCTTGCGGTTGACCTTCTGGGTGTAGTCCTGAGGACGCGCCGCAAAGGTCACGCCGCCGCTGCGCCAGATCGGTGAGCGGATGGTGCCGGCGCGAGCACGGCCAGTCCCCTTCTGACGCCATGGCTTCTTGCCACCGCCACGGACATCGGAGCGATTCTTCTGAGCACGCGTACCCTGACGACCTGCCGCCAAATAGGCAGTCACGACTTGATGCACCAGCGCTTCATTGAACTCTCTGTCAAAGGTGGCGTCAGCTAGTTCGACGGTGCCGGCGCTAGCACCTGCAAGATTGAGATTCATTGATACTTACCCCTCAGCGAGCTTTGACAGCACGACGAACGATCACATCGCCACCCGGCGCGCCCGGTACGGCGCCCTTGACCAGCAGCAGATTTCGTTCGGTATCGACACGGACGACTTCCAGGCTCTGAACAGTGACGCGCTCGTTACCGAGCTGACCAGCCATTTTTTTACCCTTAAAGACGCGGCCAGGAGTCTGGCACATGCCGATAGAACCCGGCGCACGATGCGACAGGGAGTTACCGTGGGTCATGTCTTGGGTACGGAAGTTCCAGCGCTTGACGGCGCCCTGGAAGCCCTTGCCTTTTGAGGTGCCGGTCACATCAATCTTTTGACCAGCTTCGAAGAGGGATACAGTGAATTCGCTGCCCACCTCAGGATTGTCATCGCCTTCGTCGAGACGAAATTCCATGAGCGAGCGACCAGCCTCGATACCTGCCTTGGCGTATTGGCCAGCGGCCGCCTTGGTCAGATGCTTGGCTTTGCGGGAACCGGTTGTGACCTGCACCGCGCGATAGCCGTCGGTCTCGACGGTCTTGACCTGCGTCACGCGGTTGGGCTCAACCTCGATAACGGTTACGGGCACAGAAGCGCCTTCTTCGGTAAAGATGCGGGTCATGCCGCTCTTCTTACCGACCAAACCGATAGTCATGTTCAGTCTCCTTTAGTGTACGGGGCTATCACCCGCTATGGCTGCCCTTTCCAGAGCATTCCACTAGCACATTGTATGACGCCTTCCCGGCGTGGCGGCGACTGCCCTGATCCTGGAAAAGAGCGATCTACCGCAAGTGTCTAGTGTGATTAGTCAA
Organism: Halomonas sp. GXIMD04776; assembly: GCF_049808615.1. Taxonomy (NCBI): domain Bacteria; kingdom Pseudomonadati; phylum Pseudomonadota; class Gammaproteobacteria; order Oceanospirillales; family Halomonadaceae; genus Halomonas; species Halomonas sp. GXIMD04776. The sequence continues at coordinate 84,668 of NZ_JBNCAN010000018.1, forward strand.
GCTTGATCTGGACGTCCACGCCGGCGGCGAGGTCGAGTTTCATCAGCGCGTCGACGGTCTTTTCCGTCGGCTCGACGATGTCGAGCACGCGCTTGTGGGTGCGGATTTCGTACTGATCCCGTGCGTCCTTGTTGACGTGCGGTGAAATCAACACCGTGTAGCGCTCACGATTGGTCGGCAAAGGAATCGGCCCATGCACCTGAGCACCAGTACGCTTCGCAGTATCCACGATTTCTTGAGCGGACTGATCAATCAGGCGATGGTCGAAGGCCTTCAACCGAATGCGAATCTTCTGGTTCTGCATTAGCCCTGAACTCCAATGGATGATGACGGCGCGAGCCGTCTACCCACGCATTTAAAGGATGCGCATTATAGACCCGCCCACAATGAGAGTCAAACGCCCATAGAAAAGGGGCTCCGTACGGAGCCCCTTCGATTCCAGTGGAATCAATGATTACTCGACGATCTTGGCGACAACGCCGGCACCGACGGTACGACCACCTTCCCGGATAGCGAAACGCAAACCATCTTCCATCGCGATCGGCGCAATCAGGGTGACGACCATCTGCACGTTATCCCCAGGCATGACCATCTCGACGCCTTCCGGCAGCTCACAGGTTCCGGTCACGTCTGTGGTTCGGAAGTAGAACTGCGGACGATAGCCTTTGAAGAACGGGGTATGACGACCACCTTCTTCCTTGGACAGGATATAGACCTCGGCTTCGAACTTGGTATGCGGGGTGATCGAGCCCGGCTTGGCCAGTACCTGACCGCGCTCGACGTCATCACGCTTGGTACCGCGCAGCAGCGCACCGATGTTTTCACCGGCGCGACCTTCGTCGAGCAGCTTACGGAACATTTCGACACCGGTCACGGTCGTCTTGGTGGTGTCCTTGAGGCCGACGATCGAGACTTCATCGCCGGTCTTGACGATACCGCGCTCGACACGACCGGTAACCACGGTGCCACGGCCGGAGATGGAGAACACATCTTCGATCGGCATCAGGAACGGCTGATCGATGGCACGCTCCGGCTCCGGAATGTACTCATCAAGCGACTTGATCAGGTTGGCGACGGCGGTAGTACCCATGCCGTTGTCATCCTTGCCTTCCATCGCCATCAACGCGGAACCAATGATGATCGGAGTATCGTCACCCGGGAAGTCGTACTCGTTGAGAAGCTCGCGCACCTCCATCTCGACCAGCTCGAGCAGCTCTTCGTCGTCGACCATGTCCGCCTTGTTCAGGAACACGACGATATACGGCACACCGACCTGACGCGAGAGCAGGATATGCTCACGCGTCTGCGGCATCGGGCCATCGGCTGCGGAACAGACCAGGATCGCGCCATCCATCTGGGCGGCGCCAGTGATCATGTTCTTGACGTAATCGGCGTGCCCTGGGCAATCGACGTGAGCATAGTGCCGGGTCTCGGACTGATACTCGACGTGGGCGGTCGCGATGGTGATACCACGCTCGCGCTCTTCCGGGGCATTGTCGATGCTAGCGAATTCACGCCAGTCGCCACCGAACACCTCGGCGGAAACGCGGGTCAGCGCCGCGGTCAGCGTGGTCTTGCCGTGGTCGACGTGACCGATGGTGCCGACGTTGATATGCGGTTTGGAACGCTCAAATTTTGCCTTAGCCACTGCTATAACCTCTTTACGTTAGCTAACGGTTAACCGTTCTGATTAATGACGGCTTCGACGACGCTGGACGGCGCCTCTTCGTAATTCGCAAACTCCATGGTGTAGCTTGCGCGGCCCTGGGTCTGAGAACGCAGATCGGTGGCATAACCGAACATCTCAGCCAACGGAACCGTGGCGCGGATGATCTTGCCCATGGCAGAGTCATCCATGCCCTGTACAAGACCACGCCGGCGGTTAAGGTCACCCATCACATCACCCATGAAGTCCTCGGGTGTCACGACTTCGACCTTCATCACCGGCTCAAGCAGAACTGCCTTGGCCTTGCGAGCACCTTCCTTGACCGCCATGGAAGAGGCGATCTTGAACGCGGTCTCGTTAGAGTCCACGTCGTGGTAGGAACCATCGAACAGTGTAACCTTGACGTCAATCATCGGATAACCCGCGACGACACCATTTTTCAGCTGCTCGTATGCCCCTTTTTCGACCGCCGGGACGTACTCCTTGGGAACCACGCCACCCACGATCTCGGACGCGAACTTGAAGTACGCGTCTTCGTCCTCGCCCTTGTCTTCGGCCGTCAACGGCTCGATACGCAGGTAGACATGACCATATTGACCACGACCACCGGACTGACGGACGAACTTGCCTTCCTGCTCGACGCTGCCGCGAATGGTCTCGCGATAGGCCACCTGAGGCTTGCCGATATTAGCCTCGACCTTGAACTCGCGACGCATGCGATCGACGATGATGTCCAGATGCAACTCGCCCATACCGGAGATGATGGTCTGGCCTGTCTCTTCGTCGGTCTTGACCTGGAAGGAAGGATCCTCCTGAGCCAGCTTGCCCAGAGCAACCCCCATCTTTTCCTGATCGGCCTTGGATTTTGGCTCGACCGCTACGGAAATGACCGGATCCGGGAATTCCATGCGCTCGAGTACGATCTTGTCGTTTAGATCGCACAGGGTATCACCGGTGGTGACATCCTTCAGACCGATACAAGCCGCGATATCGCCGGCCAGAACTTCCTTGATCTCTTCCCGGGAGTTGGCATGCATCTGCACGATACGCCCGACACGCTCTTTCTTCTCCTTGACGGAGTTATAGACGCTATCGCCGGACTTCAGCACACCCGAGTAAACGCGGATGAAGGTCAGGGTGCCGACAAAGGGATCGGTGGCGATCTTGAACGCCAGCGCAGCAAAGGGCGCACTATCATCCGCTTCACGAGTAGCGATGGTGCCGTCCTTGTCATCCAACTCGCCTTCGATGGCCTTGACCTCGGTCGGCGACGGCAGATAGTCAACGACGCCATCCAGCACCGCCTGCACACCCTTGTTCTTGAACGCGGAACCGCAGGTCACCAGAACAATCTCATTGTCCAGGGTACGCCGGCGAAGACCCGCCTTGATTTCTTCCTTGGTCAGCTCGCCTTCCTCAAGGTACTTGTCCATCAGTTCCTCGGAAGCTTCGGCGGCAGCCTCGACCATTTCCTCACGGTACTTCTCGGCGGTTGCCTGCAACTCCTCAGGAATACTGACCAAATCATAGGTAGCGCCGAAATCGGACTCATTCCACAGAATGGCCTTCATCTCAATGAGATCGATGACACCCTTGAAGTCCTCTTCGGTCCCCCAGTTGATCTGGATCGGCACCGTATTGGCACCTAGGCGGCTCTTCAACTGGTCGACGACCATGAAGAAGTCTGCACCGGCACGATCCATCTTGTTGACGAACACCATACGCGGCACTTCGTACTTATTGGCCTGACGCCAGACGGTCTCGGTCTGCGGCTGTACACCGGAGCTGCCGCACAAGACCACGACGGCACCATCGAGCACGCGCAAGGAGCGCTCGACCTCGATGGTGAAGTCGACGTGCCCCGGAGTGTCGATAATGTTGATACGATGCTCATCGAACTGGTGATTCATGCCTTTCCAGAACGTGGTCACCGCCGCAGAGGTAATCGTGATCCCCCGCTCTTGCTCTTGTTCCATCCAATCCGTGGTAGAAGCCCCCTCATGGGTCTCCCCCAGCTTATGGTTGATGCCGGTATAAAACAGTACGCGCTCTGTGGTCGTGGTCTTGCCGGCATCGACGTGAGCCACGATACCAATGTTGCGGTAGCGCTTGAGTGGTGTCTTACGAGCCAAGGTGAACTCCCCGTTGGTTAGAAGCGGCGCTCTTAGAAGCGATAGTGTGAGAAGGCCTTGTTGGCTTCTGCCATGCGATGCACGTCTTCACGCTTCTTCACAGCAGCACCCTTACCTTCTGATGCATCCAGCATTTCACCTGCCAGACGCTGAACCATGGTCTTTTCGCCACGGTTACGGGCTGCATCCGCCAACCAGCGCATGGCCAACGCCTGACGACGCGATGGGCGCACTTCTACGGGCACCTGATAGGTAGCGCCACCGACACGCCTGGACTTGACCTCGACCATCGGCTGGATAGCTTCTAGGGCCTTGTCGAAAATATCGAGCGGCGCATCCTTGCCACGCTCTGCAACTCGATCCAGTGCGCCGTAAACGATACGCTCAGCTACAGACTTTTTACCGCTGACCATCAGGTGATTCATGAACTTGGCCAGGCGCTCACTTCCAAACTTGGGATCCGGGAGAATCTCGCGCTTAGCAATTACTCTTCTTCTAGGCATGATAAGCCCTCTGTTGAAGGGTCCTTCAGGTAAACCCGAGACGCTGTGCATTAGCTTTATATTGCTATGCCGCTCGACCTTACTCTTATCTGACCGTTATATTTTCAAAACCACACAAGGATAGATGATGCGCTCTAGATCACGACTTAGGGCGCTTGGTACCGTACTTGGAACGGCCTTGCTTACGGTTCTGCACACCTGAAGTATCCAGCGCACCGCGCACGGTGTGATAACGCACACCCGGCAGATCCTTGACCCTACCACCACGAATCAGGACCACAGAGTGTTCCTGAAGATTATGACCTTCACCGCCGATATAAGAGGCGACTTCGTAGCCATTGGTCAAACGAACACGACACACCTTACGCAGTGCAGAGTTCGGCTTTTTTGGGGTGGTGGTATACACACGGGTACAAACCCCGCGACGCTGCGGACAAGCCTGTAGCGCCGGCACGTCGCTGGTTTCGACGGGGCGCTTGCGCGGCTTGCGCACAAGCTGATTGATGGTTGCCATAGTCTGTAGCTGACTCCAGTAGTTACTGTGCCTTTCGACACTTTTTCAGCGGATAGGGGCGCACCAGCCCACTATCGAAGGCTGCGCATTCTAATGTCTAGCGGTGATCCGCGTCAATACCGGCGCCCCTCGGGACGCCGGTACTTACCGTTGGCTCAAAGCTCTTCGTCTGCATCGAGAGCAGTGAGCTGAGCACCCAACTCCTGCTCGACATCATAAGCAGACGGGTGATCCTGAATACGCTCGAGCTCCTCACGCTTGCGCCGACGCTCGGCGTGATGAGTCAGCCCGGTCCCGGCCGGTATCAGACGACCCACTACGACGTTCTCCTTCAAGCCGCGCAGATAGTCGCGCTTACCGGTGACTGCCGCTTCGGTCAAGACGCGAGTGGTCTCCTGGAAGGAGGCCGCGGAGATGAACGACTCGGTGGCCAGCGAGGCCTTGGTGATGCCCAGCAGCACGCGTCCATACTTGGCCGGAAACTTGTCCTCCTCGGCCAGCCGTGCATTTTCTTCAAGCACGCGCACCAATTCGACCTGATCGCCGGGAATAAAGTTGGCGTCTCCCGCGTCGGTGATCTCCACCTTGCGCAGCATCTGACGCACGATTACCTCGATGTGCTTGTCGTTGATGCCCACGCCCTGCAGGCGGTACACCTCCTGAATCTCGGTGGTGATGTACTTCGCCAGTTCCGCCACGCCTAGCAGGCGCAGAATATCGTGCGGATTACTAGGACCATCGGAAATCACCTCACCTTTCTCGACCGTCTCACCTTCGAACACCGCGATCTGACGCCATTTTGGAATCAGCGCTTCATAAGGATCACCCGATTCCGGTGTAATGGTCAGGCGCCGCTTGCCCTTGGTTTCCTTACCAAAGCTGACGACACCCGTGATCTCGGCAAGAATCGAAGATTCCTTCGGTTTACGCGCTTCGAACAAGTCGGCCACACGCGGCAAACCGCCGGTAATATCCTTGTTACTGGATGCCTCTACCGGAATACGTGCGATCACTTCACCGATGCCAATCTTGGCACCATTATCCACGGAGACGATCGCCTTGCCGGGCAGCAAATACTGTACCGGGGTATTGGAGCCCGGCAGCGTGACGTGCTCACCGGCATCGTCATGCAACATGATCATCGGCCGCTTTTCGCGACCGGAGGCCGGACGTGCCGCGGACTCGATCACTTCGATGGAGGAGAGGCCCGTCATTTCGTCCACGCTGCGGTGGATGGTAACCCCCTCGTCCATATCCATGTATTGTGCCTGGCCCTCTACCTCGGCAACCACCGGGTGAGTGTGCGGGTCCCACTTAGCTACTGTCTGACCCGCTTCGACCGGATCACCGTTCTTGACCGACAGCTCCGCACCGTAGGGCAGCTTGTAGTACTCGCGTTCGCGTCCATGCTCGTCGGCCACCGCCAGGGCGCTGGAGCGGGACACCACCACCAGCTTGCCGTCGGCGCGCTCGACGTGCTTGATGTTGTGCAGGCGCACTTTGCCACCATGCTTGACCTGCACGCTATCCACCGCGGAGGCCCGCGATGCAGCGCCGCCGATGTGGAAGGTACGCATGGTCAACTGAGTACCCGGCTCACCGATCGACTGAGCAGCGATGACTCCCACCGCCTCGCCGATATTGACGCGATGTCCGCGGGCCAGATCGCGGCCGTAGCAAGCGGAGCACACGCCATGCGGCGTCTCACAGGCGATGGTGCTACGCACGATGATCTCGTCGACACCCATGGTATCGAGCTGTGCACACCAGGCTTCATCCAGCAGCGTACCTCGCGGAATCAACACGTCTTCGCTGGCGGGATCGATCACGTCCTGAGCAACCACACGCCCCAGCACCCGCTGAGCCAAGGACACGATGATATCGCCACCCTCGATGACCGGATGCAGGGTCAGGCCCTCCTCGGTACCACAGTCTTCCTCGGTGATCACCAGATCCTGGGCCACATCCACCAAGCGCCGGGTCAGGTAGCCGGAGTTGGCGGTTTTGAGCGCCGTGTCCGCCAGACCCTTACGTGCACCGTGAGTCGAGATGAAGTACTGCAGGACGTTCAAGCCCTCGCGGAAGTTGGCAACGATCGGCGTCTCGATGATCGAGCCATCCGGCTTGGCCATCAGACCGCGCATGCCCGCGAGCTGGCGAATCTGAGCGGCACTACCACGAGCACCGGAGTCGGCCATGATGAATACGCTGTTGAACGAGTCCTGCTCGACTTCCTTGCCTTCGCGATCGACCACGGTTTCCTTGGAAATACCCGCCATCATCGCCTTGGCCACCTTATCATTGGCCTTGGACCAGATATCGATGACCTTGTTGTACTTCTCGCCGGCGGTAACGAGACCAGAGGAGAACTGATCCTCGATCTCCTTCACTTCGTCCTCGGCGCCCTCGACGATGTCTTTCTTCGCCTCGGGAATGACGAAGTCGTTGACACCGATCGACGCACCGGACCAGGTCGCTAAACGGAAACCGGTGTACATCAGTTGGTCGGCGAAGATCACCGCATCCTTGAGGCCACTACGACGATAGACTTCATTGATCAGCCGCGAGATCGCTTTCTTCTTCATCGGCTGGTCGACCAGCTCGAAAGGGGCGCCCTTGGGCAAAATACGGAACAACAAGGCACGACCCACGGTAGTATCAAAGATCGATGTCCGCTCGATCTGTTCGCCTCCTTCCTCTTCGGCCACATACTCGGTCAGTCGCACCTTGACCCGGGCGTGCAAGGAAACACTCTGGGTGCCGAAAGCGCGCTCGACTTCCTTGAGGTTGGCGAACACCATGCCCTCACCCTGGGCATTGATCTTCTCTCGGGTCATGTAATACAGGCCCAGCACCACGTCCTGGGACGGCACGATGATCGGCTCGCCGTTGGCCGGCGACAGTACGTTGTTGGTGGCCATCATCAAGGCACGGGCTTCGAGCTGGGCTTCCAGGGTCAGCGGCACGTGTACCGCCATCTGGTCGCCGTCGAAGTCAGCGTTGTAGGCGGCACAGACCAGCGGATGCAGCTGAATCGCCTTGCCTTCGATAAGTAGTGGCTCGAAAGCCTGGATGCCCAGACGGTGCAGGGTCGGTGCGCGGTTGAGCAGCACCGGATGCTCGCGGATAACATCGGCGAGAATATCCCACACCTCGGGCAGTTCACGCTCGACCATCTTTTTGGCCGCCTTGATGGTCGAGGCCTGGCCGCTGGACTGCAGTTTGGAGTAGATGAACGGCTTGAACAGTTCCAGCGCCATCTTCTTGGGCAGACCGCACTGGTGCAGACGCAGGGTCGGCCCCACGGTGATCACCGAGCGGCCGGAATAGTCGACGCGCTTGCCCAGCAGGTTCTGACGGAAACGCCCCTGCTTGCCCTTGATCATGTCGGCGAGCGATTTCAGCGGACGCTTGTTGGAGCCGGTGATGGCGCGACCACGACGACCATTGTCGAGCAGCGCATCAACGGACTCCTGCAGCATGCGCTTCTCGTTGCGCACGATGATGTCCGGCGCATTGAGATCGAGCAGGCGCTTCAGGCGGTTGTTGCGGTTGATCACCCTGCGATACAGATCGTTGAGATCCGAGGTCGCGAAGCGGCCACCGTCCAGTGGCACCAACGGACGCAGGTCCGGCGGCAGCACCGGCAGCACTTCCATGACCATCCAGGCCGGCGCGTTGCCGGACTTGTGGAAGGCCTCAAGAAGTTTCAGACGCTTGGAAAGCTTCTTGATCTTGGTCTCGGAGTTGGTCTGGGGAATTTCCTCGCGCAGCCGCTCGATCTCCTCCTCGAGATCGATATCCTTGAGCAGGGCCTGGACCGCCTCGGCGCCCATGCGTGCATCGAAGTCGTCACCGAACTCCTCTAGCGCCTCGAAGTACTGCTCGTCGTTGAGCAACTGACCGCGCTCCAGCGTGGTCATGCCCGGATCGATGACCACGAAGCTCTCGAAATAAAGCACGCGCTCGATGTCGCGCAGAGTCATGTCGAGAAACATGCCAATGCGTGACGGCAGCGATTTCAAGAACCAGATATGCGCAACGGGAGAGGCCAGTTCGATATGCCCCATACGCTCACGGCGAACGGCAGCGCGGGTCACTTCGACACCACACTTCTCGCAGATGATGCCCCGATGCTTCATGCGCTTGTACTTGCCGCACAAGCATTCATAGTCTTTCACCGGACCAAAAATCTTGGCGCAGAACAGACCGTCACGCTCCGGCTTGAAGGTGCGGTAGTTGATGGTCTCGGGCTTCTTGACCTCGCCGTAAGACCAGGAGCGGATCATGTCCGGCGACGCAAGGGTAATCTTGATCGCATCGAACTCTTCGGACTGTGCCTGGGACTTGAGGACTTTCACCAAATCTTTCATAGGTCGCTCCATCGCGGAGTTGTCATGAGCGGGGCCGATTCTTCGGGGCCCCGCGGACCGTCATTCGCTAGCGTGCGGCGTTTAGCCTTCAAGCTCGATATCAATGCCCAGCGAGCGGATTTCCTTCACCAACACATTGAAGGACTCCGGCATGCCGGCCTGCATGGCGTGGTCGCCATCGACGATACTCTTGTACATCTTGGTACGTCCCTCCACATCGTCGGACTTGACCGTGAGCATCTCCTGCAGGGTGTAGGCGGCACCGTAGGCTTCCAGTGCCCAGACCTCCATCTCGCCGAAGCGCTGACCGCCGAATTGCGCCTTGCCGCCCAATGGCTGCTGGGTGACCAGCGAGTAAGAGCCGGTGGAGCGAGCGTGCATCTTGTCGTCGACCAGGTGGTTAAGCTTCAACATGTACATGTAGCCCACCGTTACCTGACGATCGAACTTTTCCCCGGTACGTCCATCGTAGAGATCCATCTGTCCGGACTCAGGGAGATCGGCCAATTTGAGCAAGCCCTTGATCTCCTGCTCCTTGGCACCGTCGAACACCGGTGATGACATCGGCACACCGCCACGCAGATTCTTGGCCAAGGTGATTACCTCGTCGTCTGTCAGAGAGTCGATATCCTCTTGACGCGTATCCGGGGTGTTGTAGATCTTACCCAGGAACTCGCGAATTTCGGCGACCTGCTGCGATCGTGCGTCGCGCAGCATGTGATCGATCTTCATACCCAGACCGCGCGACGCCAGGCCCAGGTGGGTCTCGAGAATCTGACCGACGTTCATCCGCGACGGCACACCCAGCGGGTTCAGCACCACATCGACCGGCTCGCCATTGTCGTCGAAGGGCATGTCCTCGATGGGCATGATGGCCGAGATGACACCCTTGTTACCGTGACGGCCGGCCATCTTGTCACCCGGCTGGATGCGACGCTTGACCGCAAGATAGACCTTGACGATCTTGAGCACGCCCGGTGCCAGGTCATCGCCCTGGGTGAGCTTGCGCTTCTTGTCTTCGAAACGCTCGTCCATTTCCTTGCGACGATTCTCGAGCTGTTCGTCGGCCTGGGCCAGCAGTTCGTTCAAGGCTTCGTCCTGCAGACGCAACTTGAACCATTGCTGACGCGGCAGCTCCTCGAGATATTCCTCGGAAAGCACGTCGCCCTTCTTGAGCTTGGGCCCACCATTGACCGCCTGCCCAGAGAGGGTACGCTTCAGGCGCTCGAAGGTCGCGTCTTCGGCGATGCGATAGGTCTCTTGCAGGTCCCGACGCACCTCGTCGAGCTGCATCTGCTCGATGGACAGCGCCCGCGAATCCTTCTCGACACCATCCCGAGTGAAGACCTGCACGTCGATGACGGTGCCCTTCATACCCGTCGGGGCACGCAATGAGGTGTCTTTCACATCGCTGGCCTTCTCGCCAAAGATCGCCCGCAGCAGTTTCTCCTCCGGGGTCAACTGGGTTTCACCCTTGGGCGTGACCTTACCGACCAGGATGTCGCCGGCACCCACCTCGGCACCGATGTAGACCACCCCGGCCTCGTCGAGCTTGGACAGCGCCGACTCGCCGACGTTGGGAATGTCCGCGGAGATCTCCTCGGCACCCAGCTTGGTGTCCCGGGACACGCAGGTCAGCTCCTGGATGTGGATGGTGGTGAAGCGATCTTCCTGCACCACCCGCTCCGAGACCAGGATCGAGTCCTCGAAGTTGTAGCCGTTCCAGGGCATGAAGGCCATGCGCATGTTCTGACCCAGGGCCAGGTCTCCCATGTCGACAGAGGGGCCGTCGGCGAGGATGTCGCCGCGCGCCACTTCGTCACCCGGGCGCACGATGGGGCGCTGGTTCATGCAGGTGTTCTGGTTGGAACGCGTGTACTTGGTCAGGTTGTAGATGTCGACCCCGGCTTCGCCGCCGATGATCTCGTCCTCGTTGATCCGCACCACGATACGCTTGGCATCCACCGAGTCGATCACGCCGCCACGACGTGCGACGGCGCAGACACCGGAATCCCGCGCCACGAAGCGCTCCATGCCGGTGCCTACCAGCGGTTTGTCGGCCCGCAGGGTCGGCACCGCCTGACGCTGCATGTTCGAGCCCATCAGGGCGCGGTTGGCATCGTCGTGCTCCAGGAACGGGATTAGCGCCGCCGCCACGGACACCACCTGACGCGGAGACACATCCATCAAAGTGACCTTGTCCGGCCCCATGAAGGTAGTCTCGCCACGGTGGCGAACCTGCACCAGGTCATCGACCAGCTTGTTGTCGCCATCCACGGTGGCCGAGGCCTGGGCGATAACGAAATCCCCCTCCTCGATCGCGGACAGATGCACCACTTCGTCGGTCACCTGGCGATCCACCACCTTGCGGTAAGGCGTCTCGAGGAAGCCGTAGCTGTTGGTGTGACTGTAGGTCGCCAAGGAGTTGATCAGGCCGATGTTCGGTCCTTCCGGTGTCTCGATCGGGCATAGACGACCGTAGTGCGTGGTATGCACGTCACGCACCTCGAACCCGGCCCGCTCCCGGGTCAGGCCACCCGGCCCCAAGGCGGACACGCGGCGCTTGTGCGTGACCTCGGAGAGCGGGTTGTTCTGATCCATGAACTGGGAGAGCTGGCTCGAGCCGAAGAACTCCTTGACCGCCGCCGCCACCGGCTTGGCGTTGATCAGGTCCTGGGGCATCAGGCCTTCGCTCTCGGCCATGGAAAGACGTTCCTTGACCGCCCGTTCGACGCGCACCAAGCCGACCCGGAACTGATTCTCGGCCATCTCGCCGACGCAGCGGATGCGCCGGTTACCCAGGTGGTCGATGTCGTCGACATCGCCGAAGCCGTTGCGGATGCTGATCAGTTCCTTGAGCACGGCGATGATGTCGTCGTTGTCGAGCACCCCGGAACCGGTATCGGACTCGCGGCGCAGGCGGCGATTGAACTTCATGCGACCCACACCGGAGAGATCGTAACGATCCTCGGTGAAGAACAGATTGTGGAACAGCGTCTCGGCGGCTTCCTTGGTCGGTGGTTCGCCGGGGCGCATCATGCGGTAGATCTCGACCAGCGCCTCTAGCGCTGAACGGGTGGTGTCCAGCTTTAGCGTATCGGAGATGAACGAGCCGCAGTCCAGATCGTTGGTGTAGAGCGTTTCAAGTGTCTCGATACCGGCCTGGGCCAGCTTCTCGAGTAGCTCCGGTGTGATCTCGCTGTTGCACTCGCAGATCAGCTCACCGGTATTCGGGTCGACCTGATCCTTGGCCAGAGTCTTGCCGAACAGATACTCCATCGGCACTTCGAGCCGTTCGAGACCGGCCTTCTCCATCTGGCGGATATGTTTTTGAGTGACGCGACGCCCTTCTTCGACGATCACACTGCCATCGCCATCCTTGATGTCGAAGGTGGCGGTTTCGCCGCGCAGACGTGACGGCACCAAATCCACAGAGAAGCCAGACTTCTCGATGTGGAAAGTGCTGGTCTCGAAGAAAGTGCCGAGAATCTCTTCAGTGCTCATGCCCAGCGCGCGCAGCAATACGGACGCCGGTAACTTGCGGCGGCGATCGATACGCACGAAGACGTTGTCCTTCGGATCGAACTCGAAGTCCAGCCAGGAGCCACGGTAGGGAATCACTCGGGCAGAATATAGCAGCTTGCCCGACGAGTGGCTCTTGCCCTTGTCGTGATCAAAGAACACGCCTGGCGAGCGGTGTAGCTGGGAGACGATGACCCGCTCGGTACCATTGACGACGAAAGTACCGTTCTCGGTCATCAGGGGGATTTCCCCCATGTAAACTTCCTGCTCCTTGATGTCCTTGATTGCCTTGTTCGACGACTCCTTGTCGTAGATGATCAAGCGGACCTTGACCCGCAATGGCGCCGAGTAGGTGACGCCACGCAGCTGACATTCCTTGACATCAAAGGCCGGGGTTCCGAAACGATAGCTGACATACTCGAGTGCGGCATTGCCGGAAAAGCTCGAGATAGGAAACACGGACTTGAAAGCAGCATTAAGACCGATATCAAGGCGTTCCTGTGGCGCCCGGTCCTGCTGGAGGAAGTCGTAGTAGGAATCAAGCTGGATGGCCAGCAAATAAGGCACATCCATTACTTGGGGCAGTTTGCCGAAATCCTTGCGGATGCGTTTTTTCTCAGTGTATGAGTAAGCCATCTGTATTCCCCAGCTTGTTCACCATGGGTGACCGATGCGTGGTCAACGCCGCCTGACGAAGGCATCTTCGCCAGGCGCTGACGGCAAGCCCAATAAGAGGCTCGCCGTCGGGATTCGTCTAGCGCCTGATCGCCGAAAAAGTGCTCACGATAAGGTGCTAGTGACAACAGAAAAAGGCCGGTAGCGGGCATCCCGCCACCAGCCGTAGAAGCTCACGCGTCGCGTAAAGCTCCAGAACGCAAGGGTTACTTGAGTTCCACAGAAGCGCCGGCTTCTTCCAGCTTCTTCTTGGCTTCCTCGGCGTCGTCCTTGGACATGGCCTCCTTGATGGTTGCCGGTGCACCGTCGACGGCGCCCTTGGCTTCCTTCAGGCCAAGACCGGTGATCTCGCGAACCGCCTTGATCACGTTGACCTTCTTGTCACCGGCACCGGTCAGCACCAGATCGAACTCGGTCTGCTCTTCGGCCGCTTCTTCACCGCCGCCGCCCGGACCGGCAACCACAGCCGCAGCCGCAGAAACGCCGAACTTTTCTTCCATCGCTTCAATCAACTCGGCGACTTCCATCACGGACATGTCGGCAACGGCGTTGATGATATCGTCTTTAGTCAGTGCCATGTTTGCTTTCCTAAACTTTGCGGAGCGCTTAACGTCGTGTATCTGCGCTCGGTGACTGGGTAGTCGATTCTTGAGAGATAGCGAAGCCGCTTAGGCAGCTTCCTGCTTTTGATCGCGCAGCGCAGCAAGGGTACGCACCAATTTGCCGGCGGACGCCTCCTTCATGACGGACATCAGCTTAGCGATTGCCTCATCATAGGTCGGTAGCGTCGCAAGACGATCAAGATCGGAAGCTGGAATCAGCTCACCTTCGTAGGCCAGCGCCTTGACTTCAAAGTCCCTCTGCCCCTTGAGAAATTCCTTGAACAGGCGAGCAGCAGCGCCCGGATGCTCATAGGAAAATGCCAACAAGGTTGGACCCGTCAACGTCTCGTCCAGAATCTCCCAAGGAGTTCCAGACAGGGCGCGACGTGCTAACGTGTTGCGTACAACACGGATCTGCACGCCATTCTCGCGAGCCTGCTTGCGCAAGTCAGTCATTGCGCTTACGGCCACGCCGCGAGAATCGGCAACAACGACGGAGAGAGCGTCCTTGGCGGCTTCACTGACCTCAGCGACAATTGCCTTCTTGCCTTCGAGAGCTAGTGGCACAGTGTTCACTCCTTCGTGCCGGGGATATTCACGATGAAAACCCCGGTGGTTACCATCTCTCCCAGTGCTTAAGGCACGGGAGTCTTAGTTGATGGTGCTCACCAGCATACTGGCGGGCCACACCATCTGCGCAGGCAGCTCGTCGATCATCAACTGTGATCGATGATCGAGCCATTAAGTCACCCGCAAGTGACACCTGCGGTCTTTGACGATGCCCCGACCGCTTGGCACGGGGACCGCAAAGTTACTGCCTTTCCAGACACATCAGACCCATGCTGAGTGGTCGACGGTCAATCCCGGCCCCATCGTAGTCGACAGAGTCACTTTCTTGAAATAGATGCCTTTGGACGTACTCGGCTTAAGCCGCTTGAGGTCATTGACCAGCGCGTCGAGATTGCCGCGAATGGCATCGGCGGAAAAATCCACCTTGCCCAACGTCGTATGGATGATGCCATTCTTGTCGGTACGGAAGCGAACCTGGCCTGCCTTTGCGTTCTTGACTGCAGTGGCCACGTCGGGCGTCACCGTGCCCACCTTGGGGTTGGGCATCAGGCCACGCGGGCCGAGTATCTGACCCAGCTGGCCAACGACGCGCATGGCATCCGGTGAAGCAATAACAACATCGAAATCCAGATTGCCCTTCTTTACCTGCTCGGCAAGATCGTCCATACCCACGATATCGGCGCCGGCTTCTTTAGCAGCCTCTTCGTTGGCACCTTGCGTAAAGACAGCAACACGAACGTCCTTACCGGTACCATTAGGCATCACGGTAGCACCACGCACCACCTGGTCGGATTTACGCGGGTCGACACCAAGATTGACGGCGACGTCGAGTGATTCCTTGAAATTGACCTTGGACAGCTCACCGAGAAGCGCAACGGCTTCGTCCAGAGAATAGACCTTGGAAGAGTCGACCTTCTCGCGAATCATTTGCGCACGCTTGGATAGTTTCGCCATGATCAGAGCCCCTCCACGTTAAGACCCATGCTGCGGGCACTGCCTGCGATAGTACGAACAGCCGCGTCAAGATCTGCAGCCGTCATATCCGGCTCCTTGGTCTTGGCGATCTCTTCGAGCTGCTCCCGCGACACGGTGCCGACCTTCTTCTTGTTCGGCTCACCAGAACCGGACTTGATGCCAGCAGCCTTTTTCAACAGAACGGCAGCCGGCGGTGTCTTGGTGATGAAGGTGAAACTGCGATCTGAATAGACCGTGATCACCACCGGCGTCGGCAAACCAGGCTCAACCTCCTGGGTCGCAGCATTGAATGCCTTGCAGAACTCCATGATATTAACGCCGTGCTGACCCAGCGCAGGGCCGACGGGGGGACTCGGGTTGGCCTTTCCGGCTGCCACTTGCAGCTTGATGTAGGCCTGAACTTTTTTAGCCATGATACTCTCCAGTTGGGTGATAACGCCTTTCGGCTCCCCGGGTTTTCAGGCCGCCTACGCGGCCTCTGACGCCCAACTTGTCTGGAACGACAAGCTGAGCTCAGTCTTTTTCCACTTGTGCGAATTCAAGTTCGACAGGTGTCGCGCGGCCAAAGATGAGCACGCTGACCTGTAAACGACTCTTCTCATAGTTGACTTCTTCGACGACACCGTTGAAGTCGGCGAAAGGACCATCGACGACCCGGACCACTTCGCCCGGCTCAAACAAGGTTTTGGGGCGCGGCTTATCGGTGCCATCCTGCACACGACGCAGGATAGAATCGGCTTCTTTCTGAGTAATCGGCGCCGGCTTCTCCGGAGTACCACCGATAAAACCCATCACGCGTGGCGTTTCGTTGACCAGGTGCCAAGTGCGATCGTCCATTTCCATTTCGACCAGCACATACCCTGGATAAAACTTGCGCTCACTCTTACGGCGCTTGCCATCACGCATCTCGACGACTTCTTCAGTCGGCACTAGAATCTCGCCGAATTGATCTTCCATGTCATACATCTTCACGCGCTCGATCAATGAGCGCATTACCTGTTTTTCGAAACCAGAATAAGCATGTACGACATACCAACGCTTGGACATGGGTGCTCCTAACCTATGATGCCGGACATGGCCCAGCCCAGAAGGGTGTCGATTAACCACAGCATCAAACCAACTACCAACACAGCCACTAGCACAATGGCTGTCGTCTGTATGGTTTCCTGACGAGTTGGCCAGACAACGCGTTGAATTTCCTTGCGAGCGCTACGCGCCAATTCGGTAAGCTCACGTCCTTTGGTCGTCGTCAAAGCTATTGCGGCAGCAACAGCACCCAAAGCCACCACGCCCAAGACACGATACAACAATGCTTGATCGGAAAAATAACTGTTACCGATAACGGCCAAGGCAACTAGAATGACGACAACCGCCCATCTGGCCCCGTCGTGGCGCGACTTCTGCACCTCGGCATTGTGTTTCATGAAGCGGGACTCCTCAGGGTGCAGCAATCAAAAAGAAATCTTGTGTAATCACACCAGCCTGGGGAAGACTGGCAGGCCAGGAGGGAATCGAACCCCCAACCTGCGGTTTTGGAGACCGCTGCTCTGCCAATTGAGCTACTGGCCTTTTTCAGGTGTTACATCACGCCTTGTACAGACAGCCACATAACAGCGGCCAAGATGATAGCGGATGAGCCTGTCGCTGGCAACCCTACTCAATAGCGACCAAAAAGAAAAGACGAGCTATGCTCGCCTCGAACTACTGGAGCTCATGGACGGATTTGAACCGTCGACCTCACCCTTACCAAGGGTGTGCTCTACCCCTGAGCTACATGAGCAAATTACATCTGGAGCGGGCAGCGGGAATCGAACCCGCATCATCAGCTTGGAAGGCTGAGGTTCTACCATTAAACTATGCCCGCTTGCCCGCTTTTTTCATTCAACAAGAAAACTTGTCGGCAAAACTTGGTGGAGGGGGAAGGATTCGAACCTTCGAAGCTTTCGCGGCAGATTTACAGTCTGCTCCCTTTGGCCACTCGGGAACCCCTCCAGTACGGCGGCTAATCTTACCGCCTCCAGCAATGCTGTCAAGCGCTCTTAATTCAAACACTTGCACTTCGTATAAGCATTGCCTCGAAGCGGGCGCATTGTGTCAAAGCAGCATGGAGAATGCAAGACCGAGGCGAATTTTTTCAAGCTCCACAGCCTCGGGCACCCGTGGCGCACCCGACATGCGTCCAGCTCTCTCTGCAGCGGTCAATGGAAAGCAGGCTTCAAGCCCTGCATACACCATGTCTGGCCACAGCGCATGAGGAACATGAATACCTCTCGACACCACCCTCGCATCACCTCCTGTTAACAACAGCGGCAGGGACACACCCTCGCGATCGCACACTTCGAGGTAAATTCGATTCACCGCGTTGACGGTGGCCATGAAAATTCCGTGGTTGACGGCCTCGATCGTATTTCTACCCGGTGCGAGCAACTCGCCGGCCTCGCTATTCGGATCGATTGCCACGTTACGCGTTCCCAGATGAAGGCTCTCCTTCATCAATCGCAGGCCTGGAATGATATACCCGCCGAGATGGCGACCGCCTGGCAGTACAAAATCGATCGTCATTGCACTACCACAATCAACGCTACAGCATCCTCCAGCCAGCTGATAACTAGCCAATACTCCGAGCCAGCGATCCACACCAAGGCGGGCTGGTTCACTATAGCCGTTAACCACGCCGAGCCTTTCGCGCGTGGAACGCGCCACATAAACCTTAGCTACCTGTCGGCGCAGCAACGCAATGGTCTCCTCGAGCACTGCGCGCCGCGCAACGCTCGAGATACGCACCGCCGTCACCACACCCAGATCCGGAATATCCGGGCCAGGGCGCCATTCTTCGCGCGTCCATATTGCTCCACGCGAGCGAATCTCACTACTTACGACATCCTTTAGTCGCCACTTGGAAAGCGTGTTGCCTATATCGAGATCAAGAATCATGAGCGTTCACACACGCTGATCTCGCCACCCACCAGACGCAGTTGCTCACCACCACGACGCACAAGTAGGTTACCAGATGCATCGACTCCTTCGTCGACTGCAACATAACGCTGTGTTTTCTGGACAATCTCTATCTCATGGCCCAAATAGGCGTTGCGCTGATTCCATTCTCTTTGCCACCGTGGAAAGCCATCGTGCTCGAAGTCAATCATCAAAGATAGCAATGCTTCGATTAGCTCCGATGCCAAACGGTTACGTGAAAGCGCGGGCGCTTGATCCGCGATAGTCGCAATGGGTCGATCCAGTCTGCTACGCAACGCCTCAGGAAAGGCGATATTGAGACCGATACCCACGACGACCTCACAAGGTCCTGCGGCATCGCCGCTGCATTCCAGCAGAATGCCCGCCAATTTGTTCTTTTTGCCATTCGTGCCCGTCATTAGCACATCATTGGGCCACTTGAGTGTGACATTCAGGCCCTGCCGCTCGAGCACCCGGGCCATGACAACCCCGACAGCCAGACTCAGCCCTTCCAAGGCCGCGGCACCACTCTCAAATCGCCAGCCGATTGATAGCGTTAACCCCTGTCCCCAGGCAGACACCCACTGCCGTCCGCGTCGCCCTCGACCAGCACTTTGAGTTTCTGCCAGACATACTTCGGCATGGCCCGCACCTTGAGCAAAACGCTCGCTCAAAAAACTGTTAGTGGACACTAGCGATTCCTCCACGAACAGCCTTTCCAGATCCCGTCGCGACTCTTTGGACAATGTGGCGACGATCGCATGCCCATCAAGTAATTCGATGGGCAATGCCAGCCGATAGCCTCGCCCTCTAACCGCTTCCAACGGTATGCCCAGCGCCTCCAGCTTATTCAACTGCTTCCATACCGCCGTGCGTGACACACCAAGCTGCTCGCCTAGTTGCTCGCCGGAATGGTAGTCACCGTCGCTTAGCAGACGGATCAGCTCACCGGTGGTCATCTTGTGTCGCCCCGCCCGAAAAACCGACATTCTAACGGAAGCACTTGTCAGCCGGAAACGCTGTGATCAAAGTTAGGCGAACAAACTTAACTTTGACCGCTTTCTACCACACACAACCCCCCGGCCCCGGCGAGGCTGGGGGGTCGGATAAAGGCCTGACGAGGAGCGGGGCGGCCGTCCGCTGGCCGGCACTCCGGGACTCTACTCGTCTCTTCCCGAGACTCGCCCTTCGGGCCCGCTAAAGCGGTTCCCGTCG
>NZ_JBNCAN010000019.1:0-100481 GCF_049808615.1 Halomonas sp. GXIMD04776
GGTCAAACGTCTCGACGAGTCGCTTGCCTCGATTTCGGTGACTGCTCACCGCATCGCTCACAAGCGCCCACATGAATTACCTGATCAATTGTTAAAGAGCCGGCCGATGCCTCTCGGGTGACCCCTCGTCGGCAGCAGCGGATGCGTACTTTACGCATCTCAGCCAGGACTGACAAGCCCTCGCTGAGAAAAAAATTTTAGTTCATAAAACCGAATGGCGCCAAGATTATTTTCAAGCCCCAAAAACCCAGACTAGAACGAACCGAGCGGCTCAATAGACCGCCCACAGGAAACGCCGCGAAACGCTCGTCTCATAGGACGATCAGATGACAAAGAGGTCCATGAACTCATTGACCGGTGTGCCTTCGAGTTCCTTCTGTTGTTTGCACAGATCGAAGATCATTTGGCTACGACCTGTCGGGAAGCGCGTCACCAGATTGGCCTTGAACTTCTCTTCAAGCAGAGGAATACCTTCTTTTCGACGGCGCCGGTGCCCAACCGGATATTCGACGGCGACCTGCTCGGTCTTGCTGCCGTCCTTGAAGAACACCTGTAGCGCATTGGCGATGGAACGCTTATCGTCCTCCAGATACTCCCGGGTATAGCGTTCGTCCTCGACCACTTCCATTTTCTCGCGGAGCTCATCAATGATCGGATTGGCCTCATGGAAGCTGTCTTCATAGTGCTCGGCAACGAGATTACCGAAAATCAAGGGGACGGCGGTCATGTACTGCAGGCAGTGATCCCGATCCGCCGGGTTGGCCAGCTCGCCGACCTTGGAAATGATGCGAATCGCCGATTCATGAGTGGTAATGACGATCTTGTCGATCTCGCCGAGACGGTCCTTGACCTGAGGGTGCAGCTTTACCGCTGCTTCACAGGCGGTCTGGGAATGGAATTCGGCGGGGAAAGAGATCTTGAACAGAATGTTTTCCATCACATAGGTGCCGTAGTCCTGCGAGAAGCTGAACCGACGCTTGTCTTCGGGCTTGATCTGCTGATCCTTGTTGGACTTGGTAAACAGCACATCGTAAAACCCCCACTGGGGGGCAGTCAGGGCGCCAGGAATGCCCATCTCGCCCTTGAGCGCGATATCTGCAAGCCGCACACCACGGGATGTGGCGTCACCCGCGGCCCAGGACTTGCGCGACCCGGCGTTGGGGGCGTGACGATAGGTACGTAGACTCTGGCCGTCGACCCAGGCATGGGAGAGCGCTGCCAACACTTGTTCTCGATCGGCACCCATCAGCTTGGCGACCACGGCGGTGGTGGCCACCTTGACCAGCACCACATGATCAAGCCCCACGCGGTTGAAGGAGTTTTCAAGCGCAATGATGCCCTGAATCTCATGAGCCATGATCATGGCTTCGAGCACGTCGCGCATGGTCAGTGGAGACTTACCCACGGCCAGGCGCTTCTGCGACAGGTGATCGGCGACGGCCAGGATGCCACCCAGATTGTCGGAGGGATGCCCCCATTCGGCGGCCAGCCAGGTATCGTTGTAATCCAGCCAGCGAATGATGCAGCCGATATCCCAGGCCGCCTTGACCGGATCGAGACGAAACGAGGTGCCCGGTACGCGAGCACCATGCGGGACAATGGTCCCCTCGACCAGCGGCCCCAGATGCTTGGTACATTCAGGGAAGCGTAACGCCAGCAAACCACAGCCCAGGGTATCCATCAGGCAGTTGCGGGCGGTATTCAGCGCCTCCGAGCTCTTGATCTTGTAATCGAGCACATAGTCGGCAATCTTCTGCAGCTCTTCGTCGTAATCCGGACGAACATTGGCTTCCACGTTGGCACTCATCGCGCTTTCTCCTTGCGATAAAACAAAACGCCTGCTTCCCAAAGCCTAGCTCATCTAGAGAAACGCTGGATAAATTGCCGAGCGGAATGAAGCGCAAGGCGCACGGAACACAAAAAACGAGACATAACTGGGTGTTAGGCGAGTTTTTGAGTACCGAGCAACGCAGCGATTCGTCCGAGCAGGCATTTATACAGTGGTTTCTTAAAAGCTATCGCCGGGCACACGCACCCACCCCTCCATCAATACCCGGGCACTTCGGCTCATGATGGCCTTGGTCGCCGTCCACTGGCCATTTATCTGACTGACTTCAGCACCGACCTGCAGGGTGCCGGAAGGATGACCAAAGCTCACGGACGTACGCTCCCCCCCACCGGCGGCGAGATTGACCAGGGTACCCGGCACCGCCGCCGCCACGCTGATCGCCACCGCCGCGGTGCCCATCATGGCGTGGTGCAGCTTGCCCATGGACAGCGCTCGCACCAGCAGATCGATATCGCTAGCCGCCACCTGCTTGCCGCTGGACGAGAGATAGTCCGCCGGCGGCGCCACGAAGGCGACCTTGGGGGTGTGCTGGCGATTGGCGGCCTGATCGACATGCTCGATCAAGCCCATGCGCACTGCACCCCGAGCGCGAATGGCTTCGAAGCGCGCCAGGGCCCGAGTGTCGCTGTTGATCGCTTCCTGCAACTCGGTGCCGGTATAACCGATATCGGCGGCGTTGATGAAGATGGTCGGAATACCGGCATTGATCAAGGTCGCCTTGAGCACGCCGCCAGTCACCACCTCTTCCGGGACCTCGAGTTCGTCGATTACGTTGCCGGTGGGGAACATGGCCCCGTCGCCATCCGCCGGATCGGTAAATTCCACTGCCACCTCGGCGGCAGGAAACGTCACGCCGTCGAGTTCGAAGTCACCGGTTTCCTGGACCTTGCCATCGGTGATCGGCACCCGGGAGACGATGGTCTTGCCGATATTGGCCTGCCAGATACGCACCGTGGCGATGCCGTTGTCGGGAATGCGCTCCGCATCGATCAGACCGCTTTCGATGGCGAAGGGACCGACCGCCGCGGAAAGATTGCCGCAGTTGCCGCTCCAGTCGACGAAGGGCTTGTCGATGGAGACCTGACCGAACAGATAGTCCACATCGTGATCCGGCGAATCGCTTTTCGACAGGATCACCGTCTTGCTGGTGCTCGACGTCGCCCCGCCCATACCGTCGATCTGCTTCTGGTAGGGGTCGGGACTGCCGATCACTCTCAGCAGCAGCGCATCCCGAATCGGGCCGGGGCTCTGGGCGGCCTCGGGCAAGTCATCGAGGCGAAAGAACACGCCCTTGCTGGTCCCGCCACGCAGGTAGGTGGCGGGAATTCGGATTTGGGGAGTCCGGCTCATGTCAGGCCACCTCCTCGGCTTCGAGGAAGTCTTGAGCGAAGCGCTGCAGCACGCCCCCCGCCGAGTAGATCGAGACTTCTTCCTGGGTATCGAGACGGCAGATCACCGGCACCTCGAGGGTCTCGCCGTTGCGGCGGTGAATTACCAGGGTCAGAGTAGCGCGGGGGGTGAAATCACCGATCACATCATAGGTTTCAGTACCGTCCAGTTTGAGCGTCTTCCGGGTAGTGCCCGGCTGAAACTCCAGGGGCAGCACACCCATACCCACCAGATTGGTGCGATGAATGCGCTCGAAGCCCTCGGCGACGATGGCCTCCACCCCGGCCAGACGCACGCCCTTGGCCGCCCAGTCGCGAGAAGAACCCTGGCCGTAGTCGGCGCCGGCTACAATAATGAGCGGCTGCTTGCGCTCCATGTAGGTCTCGATCGCTTCCCACATGCGGGTCGTCTTGCCTTCCGGCTCGATGCGAGCCAGGGAGCCCTGTATCACCTCGCCGTTCTCGTCCCGCACCATCTCGTTGAGCAGCTTCGGATTGGCAAAGGTGGCTCGCTGGGCGGTCAGATGATCGCCGCGGTGGGTGGCGTAGGAATTGAAGTCCTCTTCCGGCAAGCCCATCTTGTGCAGATATTCGCCGGCGGCGCTGTCCCTCATGATGGCATTCGACGGCGACAAGTGATCCGTGGTGATGTTGTCCGGCAGTATCGCCAGGGGACGCATGCCCTTCATGGTGCGCTCCGCCGCCAAGGCGCCTTCCCAATACGGCGGACGACGAATATAGGTGCTCATCTCGCGCCAGTCGTACAGCGAGCTTTCCGCCTCTTCCACCTTGCCCAGATCGAACATGGGAATGTAGACCTGCTGGAACTGCTCCGGCTTGACGCTTTCCTTGACGATGGCGTCGATCTCCTCATCCGAGGGCCAGATATCCTTCAGGATCACCGGGTTGCCGTTGTGATCCGTGCCGAGCACATCCTGCTCGATGTCGAAGCGCACGGTGCCCGCGATGGCGTAGGCGACCACCAGCGGGGGTGAGGCCAGGAAGGCCTGCTTGGCGTAGGGGTGGATGCGGCCATCGAAGTTGCGATTACCCGAGAGCACTGCCGTGGCATACAGATCGCGATCGATGATCTCCTGCTGAATCTTCGGATCCAGCGCGCCGCTCATGCCGTTACAGGTGGTGCAGGCGTAGGCGACGATACCGAAGCCGAGCTTCTCGAGTTCCGGCAGCAGACCGGCGTCTTCCAGATACAGACGCGCCACCTTGGACCCGGGCGCAAAGGAGGATTTGACCCAGGGCTTGCGTATCAGGCCCAGCTCGTTGGCCTTCTTCGCCAGCAGGCCGGCAGCCACCACGTTGCGCGGATTCGAGGTATTGGTGCAGGAGGTGATGGCGGCGATGATCACCGCGCCATCCGGCATCCTGCCCTCCTTCTCTTCCGCCAGTGCCTTGTCCAGATCCATCGCGATGCCACGCTCCTGCAGATCCGCGGTCGCCACCCGGCGATGCGGGTTCGACGGCCCGGCCAGGTTGCGCACCACGCTGGACAGATCGAACTCCAGCACCCGCTCGTACTCGGCATTCACCAGGCTATCCGCCCATAGACCGGTTTCCTTGGCATATTTCTCGACCAGGGCGACCTGCTCCGGCTCGCGGCCAGTCAGCTTCAGATAGTCGATGGTCTGCTCATCGATATAGAACATGCCGGCGGAAGCACCGAACTCCGGGGTCATGTTGGAAATGGTGGCCCGGTCGCCGATGGTGAGATCTGCAGCCCCTTCGCCGAAGAACTCCAGATAAGCGGAAACCACCTTCTGATGGCGCAGGAATTCGGTGATCGCCAGAACGATATCGGTGGCGGTAATGCCCGGCGGCCGCTTGCCGGTCAGCTTGACGCCGATGATATCCGGCAGGCGCATCATGGACGGACGGCCCAACATCACCGTTTCCGCCTCCAGCCCACCGACGCCGATGGCAATCACGCCCAGGCAATCGATGTGGGGCGTATGGCTGTCGGTGCCCACACAGGTATCGGGAAAGGCCACGCGCTGCCCCTGCTCATCTGGCTGCACCTGGATCACCGGCGACATCTTTTCCAGGTTGATCTGGTGCATGATGCCGTTGCCCGCCGGAATCACGTCGACGTTCTTGAAGGCGGTCTTGGTCCAGTCGATGAAGTGGAAACGATCCTCGTTGCGGCGATCCTCGATGGCACGGTTGGCATCGAATGCATCCGGTTCGAAACCGGCGTGCTCGACGGCCAGGGAATGATCGACGATCAGCTGAGTCGGCACCACCGGATTGACCTTGGCCGGATCGCCGCCTTTTTCGGCGATGGCGTCGCGCAGGCCGGCCAGATCAACCAGGGCGGTCTGACCCAGGATGTCGTGACACACGACCCGGGCCGGGTACCAGGGAAAATCCAGATCGCGCTTGCGCTCGATCAGTTGCTTGAGGGAGTCGGTGAGCATCGCCGGATCGCAGCGACGCACCAGCTGCTCCGCGAGTACTCGGGAGGTATAAGGTAGTTTGGCGTAGGCGCCGGGCGTTATCGCCTCGACCGCCGCGCGGGTATCGAAGTAGTCAAGATCGGTGCCGGGCAGGCGTTTGCGATAGTCGGTATTCATCAAGACGGGCATCCATTGGATGGAAACGACCGCGGCGTTGCGCCACGGCCTTGGATTTATTCTGATCCGAACTCAGTCACGCTGCTCAATCGGCAACCATTCCTGCTTCTCGGGTCCGGTGTAGTCCGCGTTGGGGCGAATGATGCGGTTGTTTTCCCGCTGTTCGAAGACGTGGGCGCACCAGCCGGTCAGCCGCGAGCAGACAAAGATCGGCGTGAACAGCTTGGTGGGTATCCCCATGAAGTGGTAGGCGCTGGCATGGAAGAAATCGGCGTTGCAGAAAAGCTTCTTCTCCCGCCACATGACCTCCTCGACCCGCTCGGAGACCTGATAGAGCCGATCGTCGCCGGCTTCCTTGGCGAGCTCTTTCGACCATTTCTTAATCATGGCATTGCGCGGGTCGGAATCCTTGTAGACCGCGTGACCGAAGCCCATGATCTTCTCCTTGCGCTCGAGCTTGCCCAGGATTTCGCGCTCGGCCTCGTCCGGTGACTGCCAACCCTCGATCATATCCATGGCCGCTTCATTGGCACCGCCATGTAGCGGCCCACGCAGCGAGCCGATGGCGCCGGTCACGCAACTGTGAATGTCGGACAGTGTCGAAGCGCACACGCGGGCAGTAAACGTCGAGGCATTGAACTCGTGCTCGGCGTAAAGGATCAGCGAGACGTTCATCACCCGGGCGTGAAGCTCGGATGCCGGTTTGCCATGCAGCAGGTGCAGGAAATGGCCGCCGATGGATTCGTCATCGGTATCGGTGTCGATGCGCACGCCGTCGTGGGAATAGCGATACCAGTAGTTGATGATGCCCGGAAACGCCGCCAGCATGCGATCGCTCTGGTCCTGCTGCTCGTCGAAGCTTTGCTCGGTCTCGAGATTACCCAGCATCGAGGCACCGGTGCGCATGACGTCCATTGGATGGGCATCCGCCGGAATCTCCTCGAGCACTCGCTTGAGCGCCTCCGGCAAATCCCGCAAGCCCTTGAGCTTGGCCACGTAGTCATTCAATTCCTGCTGATTGGGCAGCTTGCCCTTGAGCAGCAGATAGGCCACTTCCTCGAAGCGAGCGTGATCCGCCAGGTCATGAATGTCGTAGCCGCGATAGGTCAGGCCGGAACCTTCCTTGCCCACGGTGCATAGTGCTGTACTACCGGCGCTTTGGCCGCGCAGACCGGCGCTGTTGGTCGCTTTCTCTGCCATGATGAATCTCCAATGGTCCCTGATGAATTAATACCGGATCACTGCTTTTAGTCATCGCCCTTGCCGGCGAACAGTTCATCCAGCTTGCGCTCGAAGGCGTGATAGTCGAGGAAATCATAGAGTTCGTCCCGAGTCTGCATGAGCTCGACAACATCCTTCTGATCGCCCTTGTCGAGAATATTGCGATAGACCTTCAGCGCCGCCGCGTTCATGGCCCGGAAAGCCGACAGGGGATAGAGCACCATGCGACAGCCGACCTCATCCAACTCCTGCTGGGTGAACAGCGGCGTGGCACCAAACTCGGTGATATTGGCCAGGATAGGAGCATCCACACCTTCGCAGAAGGCGCGATAGTCCTCCAGTGTATGTACCGCCTCTGCAAAGATGGCATCGGCACCCGCTTCGATGCAGGCGTTGGCTCTATCGACGGCTGCTTCGAGCCCTTCCATCTGGAAGGCGTCGGTGCGAGCAATGAGGTAGAAGGCGGGATCGCTCTTGGCATCCGAGGCCGCCTTGATGCGATCGACCATCTCCTGCTTGGAAACGATCGCCTTGTTGGGGCGATGGCCACAACGCTTCTGGGCGACCTGATCCTCTAGATGCACGGCCGCCACTCCCGCCCGCTCCATCTCCTTGATGGTACGGGCGATATTGAAGGCCCCACCCCAGCCGGTATCGATATCCACCAGCAACGGCAGATCGCTGGCGGCGGTGATGCGTCGAGCATCCTCCGCCACATCGTTCATGGTGGTCATCCCGAGATCCGGCAGTCCGAAGGAGGCGTTGGCCACCCCGCCACCGGAGAGATAGATCGCCTGATGGCCGACCTTCTCCGCCATGAGGGCGGTGTAGGCGTTGATGGTGCCGACGATGGGTAGCGGGCGATTGGCCTCGAGGGCGCTACGAAAGCGGGTGCCTGGGGACGAATGACTCATGATGGAATCCTCTGGGTGGGAAGCGGGGAACTCTTTTCCTGCTGCAGCACGGCGGCATAGCGATTGGCGACGTTCTCGCGAGAGGCACTAACATGGCGACGCATGAGCAACTCCGCCAGCTCCTCGTCACCGGCCTCGATGGCATCGACGATACGGTGATGCTCGACAAAGGCCTTTTGCGGTCGCGTGCCGCTGGCACTGAACTGTGTGCGATAGAGTCTTACCAGATAGTAAAGATCATCACACAGAAGTGTCGTCAACATTCGGTTGTGGCTACCCAGCACGATACGGTAGTGAAAATCGAGATCGCCCTCACGCTGGTAATATGCCTCACCACTCTTGAGATCGGCCTGGTGCTCATGTATTGTCAACACCCTGCGGAGTCCGACAATCTCATCGGCATTCATGTGACGTGCCGCCAATCTAGCCGCCATACTTTCGAGCGCCTCACGCACATCGAATAGTTCGAGCAGTTCCTGCATCGATAGCTTGACCACTCTCGCTCCGACGTGCGGTATGCGTTCTATGAGACGATGCGTCTCGAGACGCCGCATGGCCTCACGCAGCGGACCACGCGAGATGCCATAGGTTTTCGACAACCCGGGTTCGGTGATCTTGGTACCTGGTGCCAGCTCCCCCCGCACAATGGCATCCTGAAGCTGGTTGAAGACCCGTTCAGCGAGGGTACGGGCTTCTGGCACGGTGTTATCCTGAATGATCTGATTCATGACGATTGTCGACAATCAAAGGGTCAATGAACTCTAGCCAGCCTCTGCGCATCGGTCAATAGGCCGCCATACAAGTTTTTCTACATCCTTAGACGTAATCTGGCTTCACCCATGCTCCTTCATTGTCGACAATGCGACACCCTAGCCTGTTCTGTCTTGATGAAAAATCTCGGCACCTGAACGCTATCGAGGACAGCCAATCTCCCCTTCGAACAAGAGCAATGCGGACAAAAGCCACGTGGGTGCCTAGAATGGTTCGCTCGCTCAGGAGACCCAGCTGTATGAGATCACGGCTCGATATCATGGCGCTGCCCTATCATCGCGACCCACTGTTTCGCTTCACACGTTTACGCCAACGCCCCGGCGCCGTATTGCTCGACAGCGGCAGCCCTGAGGCGCCAGGCGGGCGTTACGACATCCTTTCCAGTGACCCACGCGCCATTCTCGAAATCGACCAGAACGGAAACATCAACTGTGATGGCGACTTGACGCTACCCTTATCGCCTTTTGCCGCTCAGCAAGCCCTGCTTGACTGCCTCGATCTCGAAACGCCGGACAGCAAGCTACCCTTCCTCGGTGGATTGATCGGCTACTGGGGCTATGATCTTGGCCATCAGATGGAAGGTTTGCAGAGACGCTCCAACGAGGCCACTGCCCTGCCACGAAGCCGACTGGGGCTCTACGATTGGGCGCTGATTCATGATCATCGGCACCAAGAGGCCTGGCTGGTAGCCACCGCCGAGCGTCGCGAGCAGGTTCAGGAATGGCTGGCCAGTGATCCCATTGCAACGACGCCATTCGTCCTGTCGAGTCCGTTTTCCGGCGAGATCGATCGTGTCGGCTACGGCCAGCGTTTTCGCGATGTTCAGGGATATCTTCAGGCTGGGGACTGCTATCAGATCAACCTGACTCAGCGCTTCAGCGCTGGCTACCAGGGAGATCCCTGGCAGGCTTATCGATTGTTACGTCAGGCGACCCCGACGCCGTTCGCTGGCTACATGGCCTGGCAGGACAAGGCGGTCATGTCGCTTTCCCCGGAGCGCTTCCTGCGGGTACAAGACAGGCAGGTGGAAACGCGCCCCATTAAGGGCACCCGACCTCGCGGCGACACAGCCGCAGCAGACAAGGCTCTGGCTGATGAGCTTGTCCAAAGCGCCAAGGATCGCGCCGAGAACGTGATGATCGTCGATCTCCTGCGCAACGACCTAGGCCGCGTATGCCGGCCCGGTAGCGTGCAGGTGCCACAACTGTGCCAATTGGAAAGCTACGCCAATGTCCATCATCTGGTCAGCGTGGTCACAGGCGAGTTGGACCGCGGGCAGACACCGCTGAATCTGCTCGCCGCCGCCTTCCCTGGGGGCTCGATTACCGGTGCCCCCAAGGTCCGTGCCATGCAGATCATCGACGAACTGGAGCCCAGCCAGCGCAGCGTATATTGCGGCAGCCTGGGCTATGTCGATATTCGTGGCAACATGGACACCTCGATCGCCATCCGTACAGTACTGGCAGACGAAGGTCGCCTTCATCTGTGGGGTGGAGGTGGGCTGGTCGCCGACTCTCAGGAAGAGGCGGAATATCGCGAAACCCTGGACAAGATCAGCCGATTGATGGACGCCCTGACCCAAGGCTGAATCAACCTCATCGCTAGCGAGACTCGATATCCTCATGATCATCGCGGAACAGTAAGTGACTTCAGTAACACCTGGTACGATTCGTTCCTCCGACAGCGTCGAGCGCTACTTGGCACGGCGACGGAAACACCTGTTTCTTCTCGGCGGTATGGCAGCGCTGACCCTGGGCTCTTTCATTGCCGATGTGGCCATCGGACCTGGCCATTACCCGCTTACGGCTGTTTTCGCAGCGTTGCTGACCCCCGACCAGACATCCGACGTACTCGCTGTCGTGGTATGGGAGATACGTCTGCCAGTGGCGTTGATGGCAGTACTGGTCGGTATCGCTCTCGCCCTGGCCGGTGCCGAGATGCAGACCATCCTCAACAATCCGTTGGCCGACCCTTTCACCTTGGGCATCTCGTCTGCCGCGAGCTTCGGCGCCGCCCTGGCGATCATCCTCGGTTTGGGCGTAGCCCCCGTGGCCGGCTCGCTCCTGGTCACCGGCAATGCCTTCATATTCGCCATGTTCGCCACAATGAGCATCTGGGGTGTCAGCCGTTTACGCGGTGTGAGCGTGCAGACCATGGTATTGATGGGCATTGCCATCATGTTTTTCTTCAATGCACTGCTCGGCATGCTCCAATACCTGGCCTCAGCGGAAGCCCTGCAGCAACTGGTCTTCTGGTCCCTGGGCAGCCTGGCCAAGGCCAGTTGGGGCAAGGTTGGCCTGATCCTGCTGAGTCTGATGATCTGCATCCCCGTGTTCGTGCAGGCACGCTGGCGACTGACCGCGCTGCGTCTTGGCGACCTATCCGCCAGCACCATGGGGATCAATGTCGCTCGCCTGCGCTTGACCATATTGCTGTGTAGCTCGCTACTGGCCGCCACGGCCGTCGCTTTTGTCGGCACCATCGGTTTCGTCGGCCTGGTCGGACCGCATATCGCTCGGCTGCTGGTAGGAGAGGATCAGCGTATCTTCCTGCCCATGGCCGCGCTCTGTGGCGGCCTGATCATGTCTCTGGCCTCGATCCTCTCCAAGACGCTGATGCCCGGCATTCTCTTACCTGTAGGCATCATTACCGCCCTGATCGGCTTGCCGTTTTTCGTCTCGTTGATCCTCAGGAGTCGCAGGGAGCTATGGGAATGAGCCTACGCATCGACCATTTGAGCTGTCACCTGAACGGCAGAAAAATTCTCGGGCACATCGGTGGCCTGGTGGCAAGACCTGGTGAAATCACTGCGCTGATCGGGCCCAATGGGGCCGGCAAATCGACGCTGCTCAAGGGAGTTGCAGGCCTTGAACGAGTCACCTCTGACAGCGAAATGTTCCTGGACGGCATAGCGCAGAGCAATTCCTCACTCGCCACTCGAGCCGAGCGGCTCTACTACCTGCCCCAGCAGTTGGGCTCGAGTTCCGCCCTCAACGTATTCGAGGCGATTCTGCTGGCCCGACGGACTCGAATAAAGGAAAACGGGCGGAAGGGACTCTATCGGGTACGCGACATGCTGCGCGCCCTGGAGCTGGAGGAAATGGCCGAGCGGCCTTTGGCTACCTTGTCCGGCGGGGAGCGCCAGCGAGTGGCGCTTGCCCAGGCCATGGTGCGCGAGCCTCGGCTGTTATTGCTCGATGAACCCACCAGCGCACTCGATTTGCATCATCAACTGCAGGTGCTGGATTGGCTGACTCGCCGCGCCGAAGAGACTTCGACCATCGTGGTCATGGCCATTCACGACCTTTCCCTCGCGGCGCGCTTCGCCGCCCATGTGTGGATGCTCAAGGAAGGTTGCCAGGTGGCTTGCGGTTTACCGGGCAACGTTCTCACCCCAGCACACTTGCGGGATGTCTACGCCATAGAAGCGCATGTCGAATGGCCTGCGGACGAACCCCCAAGAGTTACCCCTCTTTCAGCCACACGTCGATTGGGTATATAAGCACCAAACCAAACGATATTGGGGGGCCGGCACAACGCTTTGCTAGGGTATCGGCTATCTTCTCATCGCGGCAATGCGTGCCACAGGTTTCAGGAGCAATATATGGAGCAGGATATAGAGGCCATCAACCGGCAATTCGACAAGGATCCTCAAGGACTTGTCCGCTGGGCATTGAGCCTCGATAGATCCGCGATCTGCACGACCAACTTCCGCCCCTTCGAGGCCGTGATCTTGCATATGGTCACCCGGGAACGACCGGATATCCCCATCCTGTGGATGGACTCTGGTTATAACACCGAGGCAACTTACCGTTTCGCCGATGACCTCACCCGACGCCTCGCGCTGAATCTCACTACCTATCATCCGCGCCGCTCTCGCGCTCACCGCGAAGCACTCGAGGGCGCCACGCCATCGATCGAGGATCCCCGCCATGCGGCCTTTACCCACGAGGTGAAGCTGGAGCCCTTTCAGCGAGCGTTGAGCGAAATGGCTCCTAAGGTATGGTTTACCGCCTTGCGCGCCGAGGACTCGCCACAGCGGGCACAAATGCAACCGGTATCCATCAATAGCGATGGGCTGCTCAAGATCGCCCCGCTACTGCGCTGGAATGCGCGGGATATGTATCGATACTTGCAGGAATGGAACTTGCCCAACAACTTCGATTACTTCGACCCCACCAAGGTGGAAGAGAAGCGGGAGTGCGGCTTGCATCTACAGCACTAGACAGCTTTCAGTCAGTGCCTAGGCAGCGGATCAGCGGACCGGCAATTCGACGTCTTCGAACAAGGAATCTTCGCTGCGCGGCCCTGCCGATAAGGCGGCATCGACGGTATCGCGATCGAGATGCGGCGCGAATCGCTGAACGAAATCGTACATGTAGCCACGCATGAAGGTGCCTCGCCGGATACCGATCTTGGTCGTCGAACTCTCAAAAAGATGACTGGCATCCAAGGGCACCAGGTCGCTGTCGGCCTCGGCATCCACCGCCATGTGGGCAACGATACCGACCCCCAGGCCGAGACGCACATAGGTCTTGATCACGTCGGCGTCTGCCGCCGTCAACACCACATTGGGTTTCAACCCCTTGTTGCGAAATGCGTCGTCTAGCTGGGAGCGACCGGTAAAACCAAATACGTAGGTCACCAGGGGATACTCCGCCAATCCATCGAGGGTGAGTTCCTCGACCTGGGTCAGGGGGTGGCCCTTGGGCACCAGCACGCAGCGATTCCAGCGATAACAAGGCAATAAAATGAGGTCGTTGAAAAGTTCCAGCGCCTCGGTGCAGATGGCAAAATCCGCCAGGCCCTCACTGACCATCTGGGCAATCTGTTTAGGCGTCCCCTGTTGCATGTGCAACGCCACATCCGGATATTTGCGCGTGAATTCGCTGATCAAAGGGGGCAGCGCATAGCGCGCCTGGGTATGCGTAGTCGATATGGAGAGGTTGCCGCAACGCTCGTTACTGTGCTCCTGGGCGACCTGCTTGATGATGTCAACGGTTCGCAACACTTCACCGGCCAGATCGACGATCGATTGCCCTGCGGGGGTAACACGGGTGAGATGCTTACCGCTACGAGCGAAGATTTCCAGACCCAGCTCATCCTCGAGAAGGCGGATCTGCTTGGAAATCCCTGGCTGGGAAGTGAACAAGCTTTGTGCCGTGGCTGATACATTCAAGTTATGTCGGCTAACTTCCCAGATATAGCGTAGCTGTTGCAGCTTCATACCGGACGAGACTCCAACTCAAAGGCGTGGCGGATGCTTTATGCTTCAATCGATACTATAAAGAAATAAAGATACATATCTTTAAGCACTATATAGTATAAGATGCATAGTAGACGGCTAGAGCGGCATGAGCAAGCACCTACCTGAACAGGCATTTCTCATAGTTGCTACCTATCGTTTACCATTGCCAAGCTCATTTGCCAGTCGACCGGACGAGCGCTACCATCTGGTTATTACGCTAATGACGGCGCAAGCAATCTGGAGAGTTAAATGGCTAATAACATCGACGTTACCGCCACCAACTTCGATCAGGAAGTACTTAATGCCGATACTCCGGTTCTATTGAAGTTCTGGGCGCCCTGGTGTGGGCCCTGCAAGATGATGGCGCCGGTGGTCGACGAAGTCGCCGAAGAGAAAGCCAGTAATCTCAAGGTCGTGAGTGTCAATGTGGACGATGCCCCCGAAATTGCCGCAGAGCACGGTGTGCGCGGTGTACCTACGGTTATGTTGTTCAAATCCGGCGCCAAGGTTGCCTCGCTGGTAGGTGCTCAGTCCAAGTCCCAGTTGTCACAATTCATCGATCAGAACGCTTGAGCTGACCAGTGTCACCCATCACTTCTGACTCGATCTCATCGCCCTGCCTTGGCAGGGCGATTCTTTATCGCGAAGAGATTATCTTTCGCTTACTCCTCGAATACTTCCTCGCGTTCTCGGCTACGGCTTATCTTGCCGCTCATCACCTTGGCCAGCCAGATGGTATCCGGATGGCTGTTGAGCGCGATCTTGAGCGTCATGGTCAAGGGCACCGCCAACAGCATCCCAATCGGCCCCAAGATCCACCCCCACACCACTAATGACATGAACGCTGCCAACGTCGACAGCCCTAGCGTCTGTCCCATGACACGCGGCTCTATCAGATTCCCCATGACAAAATTGATGAGCAAATAACACAGCGCCAATAGACCCGCCTGCACAGCCCCTCCTTCGGGGGTCACCAGCATAAGCAGTACCGCGGGTATTGCCGCTAGTGCCGAGCCGATGTTGGGAATGTAGTTTAGTAGAAATGCCAAGGCAGCAAACAACAAGGGAAAACTGGACCCGGTCGCCCAACAGGCCATGAAAACCAGAACACCGGTAGCCAAGCTGATGAGTGTCTTGATCGCCAGATAATGCCTCAGGTTGTAACTGAATTCATTGAAACGCCGCAGACTGGGGGCTGGGTTATCCAAGGCCACGGCAATCTTGGCACGAAAATTCAATGTCTCAAAGAGCATGAACCCTACCAACAGAACGATCAGCAGACTCTGAGACAACAGCGTGCCGATACTTTCGAGCAGGGCCGGCATGAACTGGGCAAGCGTTGAAAAATCGAGCCATCGGGAAATGCTTTCCGGCTGAAGATATCCGCTCAGGCCCGGAGCCCAACCAATGAACAGATAGTATTGCGCTACCAGCTCCTTCTTGAGCTCGGGGATTGCTTGCATGAAGGCGGCGATGCTTCCCGCAAGCAGCACACTCAACAGAATCACGAACAAACCAAAAACCACCAGAGTGACCAATACTGCCGTGCGCTTGCCCACCCCCTTGTGATGCAACCACTGAACCGGCGCATTGCAGATTACCGCGATAAAGAGAGAAAGAATCAGTGGCACCAGTATATTGGCACCCAACCTTATACCGGCAATGATCACCACCAAGGACGCCAACCCCACCAGAAGGTTGAGCGGAATCTCATGCTTGATACCTTTGTCCTCGTCATTTTCCATGAAGACCTTCCTGGTGCTATGTTTTCGCTATCATGACGGCAAGCCGATGTGGCGACAATCCATCAGTTCCATAAACAAAAAAGGCGGGCAAAGCCCACCTCACAAACATCTTTATAACAGCACTATATCTCGAAACCCAGACCGAAATCCTCAGCGGACAAGGCCATCAGTGAACCTCCCCCGGCACGAATCATGTCGACATGGCCGCGAGTGCGCGGTAACAGGCGTTGAAAGTAAAAGCGTGCCGTGTCCAGCTTGGCCCGATAAAAAGCGGGCTCGTCGCTGTCGGTCGCCAGCGCTTGCCTAGCGGTACGGGCCGCACGTGCCCACAGGTAAGCCAAGGTGACATAGCCGGAATAGAGCAAGTAATCGACGCTGGCCGCCCCCACCTCTTCACGATCCTGCATGGCCTTCATGCCTATGGTCATGGTCAGTTCGCCCCACTCGGCATTGAGTTTGGAAAGTGGCTCGATGAACTCCTTGAGCTCGGCGTTATCGATCTCGGCCTGACAGAACCTGTGAATTTCCTTGGTGAATACCTTCAACATCTCACCTTGGTTCATCAACACCTTGCGACCGAGGAGATCCAGGGCCTGAATACCGGTCGTGCCCTCATAGAGCCGGGTGATACGGGCGTCGCGAACGAACTGCTCCATTCCCCACTCTTCAACGAAGCCGTGCCCACCGAATACCTGCATCCCTTCGTTGGTCGCCTCGAAGCCCAGCTCGGTCAGAAAAGCCTTCACGATAGGGGTCAGCAAACCCAACAAGGCTTCGGCGCGCTCACGCTCCGAGGCATCGTCGCCATGCTCGGTGATATCCACCAGTTGAGCGGTATACATCACCAGCATGCGCCCCCCTTCGGCCAACGCCTTCTGAGTCAGCAGCATGCGTCGAACATCCGGATGCACGATGATCGGATCAGCGGGTTTATCCGGCGCCTTGGGACCGGACAAGGCACGCATCTGCAGGCGATCCCGCGCATAGGCCAGCGAGTTCTGGAAACTCGCCTCCATCAACCCGAGCCCTTGAACGCCGACGCCGATACGGGCCACATTCATCATGGTGAACATGCAGGCCAACCCCTTGTGGGGCTGCCCGACCAAAAAGCCCTTGGCCTCATCGAAGTTCATCACGCAGGTGGCGTTGGCGTGAATGCCCATCTTGTGTTCCAGCGAGCCACAGGTGACGCCATTGCGCTCACCGGTATTTCCATCGTCGTCCGGCAGGAACTTGGGAACGACGAACAGCGAGATGCCTTTGGAACCTTCCGGCGCGTCCGGAAGCTTGGCCAGCACCAAGTGCACAATATTCTCCGCCAGATCGTGCTCTCCAGCAGAGATGAATATCTTGGTACCGCTGACTCGATAAACGCCCTCGTCGGTTGGCGTCGCTCGGGTCTTGATCAACCCCAGGTCGGTACCGCAATGGGGTTCGGTAAGGCACATGGTTCCAGTCCAGACGCCCTCGACCAGTTTGGTCAGGTAGGTACTCTTTTGCTCATCGGTGCCATGATGGCGTAACGCATCCGCCGCCCCATGGGAGAGCCCCGGATACATACCCCAAGCCAGATTGCTGGCACAGATCATTTCGGAGAGCGCCATACCCAATGAAGCCGGCAGGCCCTGCCCGCCATGCTCGGGATCGGATGCCAGCCCCGGCCAGCCGCCTTCGACGTATTGGGCATAGGCCTGCTTGAATCCCTCAGGTGTTCTGACCTCACCCTCTTCCAGATGACAGCCTTCACGATCGCCGCTGCGATTGAGCGGCAGCAGCACTTCGCGTGCGAAACGACCACCCTCTTCGAGGATGGCGGTAACAAGATCCGGAGAGGCATCGTCACCTTTGCCTATACGGGCGTAGTGATCTGAATAATCCAGCATCTCATCCATGACGAAACGCATGTCGCGCAGCGGGGCCTGGTAAGTAGGCATTGTGAATACTCCTCGATGATCGGCGTAGTGATTGCAGCATTATCAAACGATCGTTTGAAATTATGCCAGCACAGTATTCAAGTCAAGCGCTCGTTTGAATTGGCCAGCCTCCTGCGCCAACGCTATGCTGGCTACCACTGGCCCAAAAAGGAAAAGTAGAGTGAAGAACGCAAACGCTACAGGCATTCGCTTTTGGCGCGATGACCGGCTACCTTTCCTGGAGGCCCGTGGCGTCGAGGACGGTCGACGGGTGTGCTATGACAAACACACCCATACGACCTTCTCCATCGGTGTCATCACTGCGGGACACAGCACTTACCTGAATGGAAACACACGCCAAACGGTTGCCAAAGGCTCGGTGGTGCTGATGAACCCTGAAGAGGTTCATGCCTGCAATCCCATCGAAGACCAACCCTGGTCATATCGCATGTTCTATGTGAACGCCTCCTGGCTTGGCGATCTACAGCGCACCTTGGGTTTCAGCCCCAGCGGGGATTTTCAGCCTTTCTCGACAGTAGCCACTCGGAATCCGCTGCTCTATCGCAGCTTGAATGATCTTTATGCAACGCTTATCGATCCAGACAGCGATGTCTTGCACAAACATAGCAGCGCCATCGAGTTTTTCTCGACTCTTCAGCAGCGTTCACACCCCGCTTCGGTCATCTGCTGGCCTGAGAACCACAAAATCAGACGCGCCGCGGAATTCATTTCCGAGCACTGCGTCGAGGCCTTGACCCTCGAAATGATTGCCAGCGCCTCGGAGATGTCTCCGTCACATCTGATCCGCGCGTTCAAACGCCGCTACGGCATGACGCCCCACGCCTATCTGATCAACCGTCGCGTGCAGTACGGTCTGGCACGACTCCGGCGCGGGCACGCCATTGCAGAAGTGGCGCTGGAGGCCGGTTTTGCCGATCAGGCGCATTTCCAGCGCACCTTCAAGCGTCTTGTCGCGGCAACCCCTCGACAATACATGGCAGCCTTCTGATGACTGGCTCGGCTTATAGCCAAAGAAGATAGAGCGCACTGAAAGCCAGCAAGACCGCCATCAGACGATTGAAACGCCGCATCTGGCGAGAATCCTGCAGAAAGCGTCCCAGGAAGGTTCCGGTGAAAGCCCAGCAGCCGATCGAAAGATAGCAGATCACAAAATAGAGAGCGGTGAATTGCCATAGCAGACTGGCAGCACCATCTGCGGTGTAGGCTCCCATCCCCGCGAGCGACGCCAGCCAGGCCTTTGGGTTCAACCACTGCATTATTGCACCCTTGACCATCGAGGGCCCGGCCGCCTTGCGTTGATCAGCGCCGAGCCGCCCATCGTCCGTGGCGAGCCTGAAGGCCGTGTAGAGTAAAAACGCCACCCCAGCCCCTTGAATGAGGGCCGTGAAATAGGGCCATCGATAAAGCAGTTCATGCAGCCCCAGCCCGATCAACAAGAGCAGCAAGGTAAACCCCAGGGTCGCTCCGGTGACGTGCCGCATGCTGGGGCGAAAACCATACTGCGCGCCGGCACTCAAGGCGACGATGTTCACCGGGCCGGGAGAAATCGAGGCCGCCAGGGCAAAGGCGGTCATGGAAAGGAAAAGACTCGCTGTCATAAAGGCACCTCGGATGGATCGAACGCTAGATAAACAAGATCAATAGCGCGATCTACCCGAGGCCGTATTGAACAAAATGCGCACCTGCGAAAAAGCGGGTGTCACTGCATCCGAATACCGCCATCCAGACGAATCACCTCGCCGTTGAGCATGGTGTTGGTCACGATCTGCTCCGCCAGCGCGGCGTATTCTGCCGCCTTGCCCAGCCGCTTGGGAAACGGTACCGCCGCGGAGAGCGCCGCCACCGCATCTTCGGGGATACCACTCATCATCGGCGTCTCGAATACCCCGGGGGCGATGGTCATCACCCGGATACCCTGGCGCGAAAGCTCTCGCGCCAGCGGCAGGGTCATGCCGGCAACGCCGGCCTTGGAGGCGCTGTAGGCCGCTTGCCCTACCTGACCGTCGAAGGCGGCAATCGAGGCGGTATCGATGATGACACCGCGCTCCCCGTCGTCGCCTTCCGGGGAATTCCTGGCCATGGCGGCGGCGGCCAGGCGCAACACATTGAAGGTGCCAACCAAATTGATATGAATCGTTTTCGCAAAGGCGTCGAGATCGGCAGGGTTGCCCTCACGATCGAGTAACTTGGCCACGCTGACCACGCCGGCACAATGCACCACGCCGTGCAGTCCGCCCAGGTTCAAGGCATGATCCACGGCGGTCTGCATATCCTCGGGGCTGGTGATATCACCCTGACAGGCAATCGCTGAGTCTCCCAGGCGGGAGGCAATCGCCTCGACGGTGTCGCTCAAGTCACACAGCACCACCTTGGCACCACCGGCCACCAGTCGTTCCGCGGTGGCCGCACCTAGGCCGGAAGCGGCCCCTGTGATCAGAAAATTGCGATCTTGCAATTGCATTAAGATGTCTCCTGGTTGTCGGCGGCCTCGGCGCGCAGCTTGAAGCGCTGGATCTTGCCGCTGGGGGTTTTAGGCAGGGTCTCGACGAACTCGATTTCCCGTGGGTAGGCATGGGACGACAGACGTTCACGCACCCGTTGGCGAATCTCGTCCGCCAGGGCGTCACTCGGCTCGAAACCATCGCCGAGCACCACATAGGACTTGATCACCTCACCGCGAATCGAATCCGGCTTGCCCACCGCCGCGGATTCCGCCACGGCGGGATGAGTCATCACAGTATTCTCCACATCGGTAGGTCCGACCCGATAGCCAGAGGTGGTGATGATATCGTCGTTACGGCCGGCAAAGCAGAAGGTGCCGTCAGCCTCACGGACCACTACGTCACCGGTTAGATAATAGCCTTTCGCGAAAGGGTCCTTCTCCTGCCAGGTATAGCCGGGAAAGAAGTGCGCCGGCGAGGCGGCGATATCCACCCCCAGCACACCGGGCTCGCCCACCGGAAGCTCGTTGTATTCCGCATCCAGTACCGCCAAGCGGTAGCCGGGTAGCGGCATACCCATGCCCCCGACCGGCTTGGGATGCTCGAGGACATGATGATTGCAGCAGGTCATGCCGGTTTCGGTCTGACCGTAGTGGTCCATCACCGGACAGCCCAGCGCGCGCTCGACCCAGCCCACCACCTCGGTATTCAAGGGTTCGCCGGCGGAACTCGCGACCCGCAGCGAGAGTTTTTCCGATGCCTCGTCGAACAAACCCGAGGCCTTCATCAACCGGTAGGCGGTCGGTGCCGCGGCGAAGTTGGTGATCTCATGCTTGATCATGAAATCAAGTGCCCCTTGGGCATCGAAGGCCGCCTCGCAGAAATGCGTAGTGGCACCCAGTAATAGCGGGCCGGTGATAGCGTAGTAGAGCCCGTAGGCCCATCCCGGATCGGCCATGTTCCAGAAGCGATCCTCCACCCGCAGGTCGATGGCCAATTCCATGTAGAGAGCAAAGGCGGATAGCGCCGACAAAGGCACCGCCACCCCCTTGGGTTTGCCCACGGTGCCGGAGGTGAACATCTGTAGAAACGGCGCAGTGGGATCGAGACGTGGCGGCTCTGTTTCTATCGTCGGATGCGCGATGGCGGCCTTCCAATCGAGATCCTCGCCATGCTCTTTGTCGGCACCGCCGATGCACAATACTGGTGGGCATTGACTGAGATCATCGAATTTGTGTCGATTGGCCTGATCGGTGATCACCAGCCGAGCATCGGCGCGGGCCAGGCGAAAGTCCACGGCGTCAGGCCCGAAGGCGGTGAATAATGGCTGATAGACGGCACCGATACGCCAGGTCGCCAGTACCGCGATCATCAGCTCGGGAGTGCGCGGCAACATGCAGGCGATACGATCTCCTGCACCTAGCCCTGCCGACTGCAGCCACCCTGCCAGGCGCGCGCTGGCCTCCTCCAGGGCCGCATAGCTCCAGCGAGTTATCTTACCCTGGGTGTCTTCGTGCACCAGGGCGATGCGCTCGCCATTGCCTTCGCGCAAATGACGGGCGCAGCAAGCATCGAAGGCATTCAATCGTCCATCCTGATGGTCATCCAGCCGGGCCACCACTTCATCGATCGAAAAATGATCGATATAGGATGCATAGTCCTTGGGTACTGTTGTCATTGTTCAACTCCCTATTTTTCGTTAACGTAAACGTCAACCAATATTCACTGTAGCTTGCCCGTACCGGGTGCCTCGGTAAACCCTAGCCAGAGTGTTGCAAAGGCACAAGCAAACACGGCCGCCGTGCCTTTAGACCAACGGATAAACAGTGCTGCCGCCCATTGCGCAAGACGGTCAGGAAGGTTTCACTAAAGGCAGTGCTTGTCTCTCAACGCAGGATTACTCCACCGCTCATCTTTCTCAGGAGAACACCATGACCGCCTCATCCAATGTCGTGATTCTTTCCGGCGCCCGTACGCCCATGGGGGGCATGCTCGGCAGCCTGTCCAGTCTTACCGCGCCAGAACTCGGGGCAGCCGCGATTCGCGCTGCCATCGAGCGTGCCGGCATCGAAGCCGGCAGCATCGACGAGGGTATCATCGGCTGCGTGCTGCCCGGCGGGGTCAAGCAAGGGCCTGGACGCCAGGCCATGCGCAAGGCCGGCATTCCCGATGGAATCGGCGCCACCACCATCAACAAGCTATGCGGTTCCGGCATGAAGGCGGCCATGATGGCTCACGATCTGATTCGTGCCGGCAGCGGCAGCATCCTGCTGGCCGGCGGGATGGAGTCGATGTCCAACGCGCCCCATGTGCTGACGAAGGCCCGCAGCGGCTAT
Organism: Halomonas sp. GXIMD04776; assembly: GCF_049808615.1. Classification (NCBI taxonomy): domain Bacteria; kingdom Pseudomonadati; phylum Pseudomonadota; class Gammaproteobacteria; order Oceanospirillales; family Halomonadaceae; genus Halomonas; species Halomonas sp. GXIMD04776. Next base: position 22,436 of record NZ_JBNCAN010000019.1, read on the forward strand.
CGTCTCGGTCACGGCGAACTCAAGGATCACATGTTCCTTGACGGCCTGGAGGATGCGGAAACCGGCAAGCTGATGGGCGCCTTCGCTCAGCAGGTGGCGGACGAGCGCGGCTATTCCCGGGAGCGTATGGACGATTTCGCCATCGCCTCCCTGGAACGTGCCATGGCGTCTCACGAAAAAGGCGAACTGGCCGGAGAAATGGTACCGGTAACGGTCACCAGCCGTGCCGGCGAGAGCATCGTCGAGCACGATGAGCAGCCCTTTCAGGCCAAGCTCGACAAGATACGCGGTCTGCGTCCGGCCTTCGCCAAGGACGGCACCATCACCGCCGCCAATGCCAGCTCCATCTCCGATGGCGCCTCGGCCCTGATCCTGGCAAGCTCTGAGTCCGCCGAGCGCCAAGGCGCCAAGCCCCTCGCCCGCATCCTTGGCCATAGCACCCACTCCCAGCACCCGAGCGAGTTCACTATCGCCCCGGTAGGGGCCATCGACAAGCTGCTCAAGAAACTCGGCTGGAGAGTGGACGACGTCGATCTGTTCGAGATCAACGAAGCCTTCGCCGTGGTCACCCTGATGGCCATGGACGATCACAACATCCCTCACGACAAGGTCAACGTGTTCGGCGGCGCCTGTGCCCAGGGTCATCCGATCGGCTCCACCGGTTCGCGGATCATCGTCACCCTGCTCAACGCCCTGCGCCAGCGTGGCGGCAAGCGCGGCATCGCCAGCCTGTGTATTGGCGGCGGCGAAGCGACAGCGGTGGCAGTGGAACTGCTCGACTGAGCGTCGCTACTTCGACGAATGCCCGCCTTCTTCACCGAAGAGCGGGCGTTTTTATTGCCGGAGAACCGCCAGACGATCCAGCCTCAGCCGCTCGCGGCCGTCGAACAGGCGTCGACTCCCTGCCGCCACCGCCACCGCCACCAGGGTGCCGAAGCCGGTGCCGAGGGTGATGGTGATGGTGATGGTGAACATGATGAGCATCTGGTACTTGACCGCTAAGGCCGGCGGGCTACCGGCGAGTATCTGCCCTGTCATCATGCCCGGCAGCGGGATGGCATACTGCGGCTGATACCAGGGTTCGGGGCCGATGATCACGCTCATGGGCTTGCTTCGCTCGTCGTGCGGTTCACCAGTCCTCCCGCCTCGATGCGCAAGTGGCGGTTAGCGACCCTCACGATCTGGCCCGGTTCCATGGCCAGATCGAGCATCAGGAGTTCCCCGATACTCAGCTGTTCGAGTATCAGGGGGAGGCCTGGGGGCATGGCTTGCTCCATGGTGGATCAGTCGCTGGTCATGAGCATAGCAAGCCGACGCCAGGAGTCCTACGATTGCACATATATGGAATTCCATATATTTTATTGAAGGCGTACACGGCATTTTCAAAGGCGCTTTCCATGGACAGCCATACCTATTCTGATGCCCCCTCCACCAGCGAAGGAATGGGTGTCTTCGAACGCTACCTGTCGTTATGGGTTGCCCTGGCCATACTCGCTGGGATTCTGCTCGGCCAATTCGCGCCGGTCATTCCTGAGAGGCTGTCGAGATTCGAAGTCGCCCAGGTCTCGATTCCGGTAGCGATACTGATCTGGGCGATGATCTTCCCGATGATGGCCAAGATCGACTTCGCCTCGATACTCGACGTGCGACGCCAGCCCAAGGGGCTCGTCATCACCACTGCGACCAACTGGCTGATCAAGCCTTTCACCATGTTCGCCATTGCCTGGTTCTTCCTGATGGTGGTGTTTCGCCCTTGGATTCCTGAAACGCTGGCCAGTCAGTATCTGGCCGGTGCTATTCTGCTGGGTGCAGCGCCCTGCACGGCGATGGTGTTCGTGTGGAGCACGCTTACCCGAGGCGATGCCGCCTACACGCTGGTCCAGGTCTCGCTGAATGATCTGATCATGCTGGTCGCCTTTGCACCCATCGTCGTCTTCCTGCTCGGCATATCGAGCATCGAGGTGCCCTGGAATACCATCGCTCTATCGGTAGTCCTCTATATCGTCATTCCACTGACAGCCGCCTACCTGACACGACGCGCCCTGATCGCACGTCGTGGCCACGGCTGGTTCGAGAACGTGTTTCTGGCGCGACTGGCCCCGATCACTCCCATCGGCCTGATTCTGACCCTGGTACTGCTCTTCGCCTTCCAGGGCGACACGATCCTCACTCATCCACTGCATATCGTGCTGATCGCCGTCCCCCTGGTCATCCAGACCTTCCTGATCTTCTTCCTTGCCTACGGCTGGGCCAAGGCATGGCGAGTACCGCACTGCGTTGCAGCACCTGGAGCGATGATCGGCGCCAGCAACTTCTTCGAACTGGCCGTGGCTGCCGCCATCGCACTGTTCGGTCTGCAGTCCGGTGCAGCGCTGGCTACGGTAGTGGGCGTCCTGGTCGAGGTGCCGGTGATGCTTGCCTTGGTACGCATTGCCAATGCCACTCGGGGGCAGTTCCCGAGCGAGGATTGATCAGCATCACTCGGGAGTGCATTGGCTGTCGTAGTGGGGGGCGACACGGCGCGGCGGGCGATTGCCCATGGCGGCCAGTCGCGCCTGAAGGGCCGCCAACCTGAGCCCTTCTCCCTGGCTGGCCGATGCCAGCGTGGCCGACGCCCAGGATGGAAGCCCGTCGGCCAGCGCGTAGAATACCCACTGCCCTTCGCGTCGATCACTGAGTAGCCCACAGCCACGCAATTGTGCAAGATGACGCGATATCTTGGGTTGAGCCTCATCCAGCGCATGGGTCATTTCGCATACGCACAACTCTCCCTCCCGGGCGATGAGCAACATCAGCATCAGGCGCGTATCATCTGCCAGGCACTTGAACAGCTGCAATGGACTCAAGGTACTCAACTCTCCTCCGCCGACGGGCTGATAATGGCCTGTAGCCAACGCTACTTTAGTGCATGTCTGACTACCACTCCATCGAAACCCGCCGGACCACGAGCGAAAAGAGTCATTCTGCCTTGAGCACGCCCCGTCGGATCTGATCTTCTTCGATCGACTCGAACAGGGCCTTGAAGTTGCCCTCGCCGAAGCCATCGTTACCCTTGCGCTGGATGATCTCGAAGAAGATCGGCCCGATGACTGTCTCAGTGAATATCTGCAGCAACACCCCTTCCTGAGGAGCGCCATCGATCAACAAACTCAATGCCCGCAGGTCTTCCACCTTCTCCTCGTGATTGGGCACACGCTCGTCGATCTTCTCGTAATAAGTATCCGGGGTGGAAAGGAAAGTGATGCCGTTGGCTCGTAGTGCGCGCACGGTGGCATAGATATCGTCGGTGGCCAGCGCCAGATGCTGAATCCCTTCACCGTTGTACTCCCGCAGGAATTCGGCGATCTGCGAAGTATCGTCGGCGGATTCGTTGATTGGAATATGCATCTTGCCGCAGGGCGCGGTCATCGCCCGAGAGTGCAGCGCGGTCATCTTGCCTTCGATATCGAAGTAGCGAATCTCGCGGAAATTGGCGATGCGGGTATAGAAATCCGCCCAGACATTCATCTGGCCCCGATCGACGTTGTGGGTCAGGTGATCGAGCACTTTCAGGCCGACGCTGTTGGCGTTCTTATCGATGCTCTGGCCATTATCCGTGATCGGCTCGAAATCGATGTCGTAGATGGTGCGATCCTGGTCATCGACCTTCTCGTCGACGAAGTAAAGCAACGAGCCACCAATACCTTTGACCGCCGGGATGCCGACTTCACCGGGCCCTACAGGGTTTTCCACCGGCTCAGCGCCTTGGGCGACCACATACTCGAAGGCCTGCTGGGCATCAGACACCTTCCAGGCCATGGCGCAGGCGCTGGGGCCATGCACTTTGGCAAACGCCGCGGCATGGCTACCCGGCTCGGCGTTGAGCACGAAATTGACGTTCTCCTGCTGGAACAGGCGGACGTTCTTGGAACGATGCTGACGGGTCTCGACAAAGCCCATCTGCAGGAATAGGCAACGTAACGCCTCCAGTCCTTCCACAGTCGGCGCGGTGTACTCGACGAACTCGAAGCCATTGGTGCCGATAGGATTGTGCTGAGCACTGTCGTGGGTAGCGGACGATGCCCTGGTCGCGGGGGCGTTCATGGCGTGTCTCCCAAGTATGTTATTGGATGAACCGCCGTCTGGGCGATAGATTCCTACAAGCCTAGAGCGCTTCCAAACCTGCGGATATCCACCAGGCGTGCCTTTTGGCCAATCAAACAACGCTATCGACCGCCCGCGTGTAAAGAAACACTGACATCCCTGTCCACGCCTGCTGTTTGCCCACAGGGCAACGTCGAAGTGGCATAAAAAAGTGACACGCCGTAAAGATAAGTTTACGACTACTTGATACTTGGACAATCAGCCACACTCAACCATGATTAGGCGATGCAAAATGAATGGTTACGTCGCTTCCCTCTGGCGGTGATCGTTATCGCCCAGCTCTTTGGCACATCCCTGTGGTTCAGCGTCAATGGGGTCGGGCTTGCACTGCAACGGGATCTAGGTATCTCGGAAGTTGATCTGGGTCGACTGACCTTGATGGTCCAGGCCGGCTTTATCGTGGGTACCTTGACGATTGCCATGACTGGCCTTGCCGATCGTTTTCGCGCCAGCCGTATATTCGCTGCCTCCTGCCTGCTCGGGGGGGTTATCAACGCCGGTTTCACGCTCACGGTTGATTATCAGCCATTCGCCATGTCATTACGCTTCATGACCGGCCTATGCCTGGCCGGCATCTATCCGTTAGGCATGAAACTAATAATTGGTTGGACACCTCGACACACCGGTCTGGCGCTCGCTTGGCTGGTAGGCATGCTGACATTAGGCACTGCCTTGCCCCATCTGCTCCGCGGCGCCACCTTTACTCTCGACTGGCAAATACCGTTGTTACTGGCTTCCAGTCTTGCTCTGCTAGGCGGCGCAATGATCTTTATTCTGGGAGACGGGCCGCATCTACCCGCATCGAGCGGTCCTGTGCGCTTGAGCGAAGGCCTGAGCGCCTTTAGAAAACGCAATTTCCGCGCAATCGCCAGCGGCTACTTCGGACATGCTTGGGAGCTTTACGCCTTCTGGATGCTGGTACCCTTCCTCGTCGCCCGGGAAATACAGCGTCTACAGATGTCGGATCAAAGCGCAGCATGGCTCTCCTTCAACATTATTGCCTTGGGAACGACCGGCTGTCTGTGTGGCGGTTTTCTGAGCAAATGCCTGGGCAGCCTTCGAGTGGCACGCTGGGCGCTCGCCTGTTCAGGGCTGATCGGGCTGATCTATCCCCTATTGGGTCATCCGATGCTCGGCTCGGCCTCGCCGCTAATATTGCTTGCACTCTTGTGTTTGTGGGGGTTCAGCGTGATCGCCGATTCGCCGCAGTTCTCTGCCTTGGCGGCGGCCACAGCCCCCAAGGAACAGGTCGGCTCGACACTTGCCATCATGAATGCCTTGGGTTTTGCCTTGACTATTCCTGCCATTGCCCTGACGACCTGGCTCTGGTCGACTCAAGGGCTCTGGGTACTATGGTGGCTTCTACCCGGACCGACACTAGGACTCTGGGCCTTGAGCGCGTTGAAGGATGAGAGTTTCGGGCCGATACAAACGGCCAAATAATCATTTACGGGCTGGACACTGCTGGCGAAAGGGGAAGCGCTCGATACCACTCGCCTTTTTTCGGTTTCTCTTGTGCCTGCCCGTCTAGCGCGGGTGCCTCTTGCAGTGGCTCTCCCTGCATTGATTCTTGCAGCGCCCATTCTTCTATCGCCGGCAGATGGCGCGCCTGTTCATACCAGCGTCGCGGTCTGAGCAGATGCAAACGGGACTGGCCATCGTCTATTTCGATGCCCAGACCCAGTGCCGCATAACGGGCGTAAAGGGCACCGTCGAGGGTTGCGTCCCGGCGTACCAACTCCGCGAGTATCTCCAGTTCCTGACCGGTGAGACGTGCATCCCGCAGCGCCAGCCCCTGATCGACCAATTGCAGCCGGGCGCGACCGCGAATGTCCTGAACGTTCAATAGCCGGCTCAACCACTGACGCTGGCGCACTTCTTTCAACAATGTGCGTAGCGGAAAACCGCTATCGCGCATGCGCAACGTCAGCTGGGCATCCAGATTCAAGGGTTGCGCCCAGACAAGCTGCCCTTCCTCGATTCCCAGCTCCATCCACCAGCCGCTTTCATCATGATCAGAGGCAAGCCCCTCTCCCTGTCGCGACAGATTATCGAGCCTGAGCGTTGAGCCGGAAACATCGAATTGCCTGCGCTCTAGATCCCCGTCCCCCAGCTGGGCATCGAGGGATAGATTTCCCTGCAGGTGCTGATCACCGATGCGCAGCGTCGCCTCTCGTGCCTTGAGGTCCAGATTCCCCTGAGACTGATACCCTTGAAGGTTCAAGTAGGCCGCCAGAGTAGCCCGGCCCGACAACAGCTCGATCCCAGCATCCTTCGGCAGGTAAGCGTTGTAGAGACTCAGCGCCGGAATATCAATTTGCGGCAGGCTGATCCGCGTCACCTGATCCGCTAATGCCGGTGGTGTGCCGTTCAGTACTGTCGCTGGCAAGGTCGCTTCGACCAGCAGATAGCGACCGCTCACATGGTTGCCGACTTCTTGCTGGCGCCTCAGTGCGAACGAGGGAAGAGAAACGCGCACATCGATGTTCCGAGACGCCTTCTCGATCTTGGCGTCCAGACGTCCATTGCCGGAGGCTACGTAATCCAGAAAGCGCAACTCCAGCGGGTCGGCGCTTATCCAAAGACGGCTGCCCGGTAGCAACGTCTCTCCTTGCCAGATCAGCTCCGCTTCCATCAGGCCGTTTCCGTGCATCGCCAGGCCATGGGTCTCCGGCAGGAACCGGTTGAGAAAGCTCAGTTCCGCCGCTCGTCCCTGGACGAGCACCTTGCCGGAAAGTAACGACGATGTAGTGATCGAGGGTTTAGCCCTCGAAGGCTGGGTAAAAGACAAGCGTGCATCCCGCAGCAGCAGCTCGGTTTCAAGCGGCGTACTATCCCCCGGATTTCGCGCACTCACGCGCAACCGCGTGCCGGAAAGATCCAGCCGGCGCCGATCCGGTTCAAATTCCTTCAGTTTCAGGTCAAGCCCAAGCTCGCTGGTAACGCGGCGATCCAGCAGGGTCAGGTCCACGCTATCGCCGCGCAGATCGAAACTGCCACGGAACAAGCCCTCCTCGTAGTCGAGTCGTCCGTCGAGGCCGGCCTTGCCGGTATGCAGATCAAAGGGAATAGTTTGCGGTAGAAAACGTGCCAGTACCGCGACGTCCGGCAGTCGCGCTCCCTGCCAGATCAGTGCTGCGGTAGTCGGCTTCCGAGGCGGTGTCGTCAGGTTGAGCTGGGGCAGATCGACGTTCAAACGAAACCGTTCACTGTTCAAGAAAGGCGGTTCATTCCCGGCAGGTTCGTCCAAAGGTTCCCGCATCTGCATGTCTTCTAGAACAAGCGCCATTCTGGTAGCGGCGATGCCTTCTCGCGCCTCGTCCTGAAAGTCGACGCGAGCGCTTACCTGGCCCTTACCTTCCAATCGGTAATGCCGACTCCTAGCGCTTTCGCGACTATCCCTCGCCGCCAACAGAGTCGCCTCATCAAGAACGACCGCCAGCTGCGGCGATGCCAGAGTCAGTTCGCTGCCCGGCTGCAATACGCCCTTGTCGATACCAATCTGCCCTTGCAAGCCGCCTCTGCCAGATAGCCGCACCCCATCAAGTCCGCCCAGATAGGGATTGAACACATCCCAGGCATCCGCCTGGGCAGCCAGAGCCACATCGCCGGAGAGAAATGCGAGAGCCTCCAATCCAGGCGTTTGAGCGGAATGAAATGTTTCCAGAACAAACTCGCCCTGCAGCCGAATATTCCGGGCCAAGGTCTGATACGCACCATGGATGCCCTGACGCTGAACGATCGCTTCTTCCAACGCCAGCGTCAGGGAATCGACGCCCAGGGATTCGTCGTTCACGACCAGCTCATCAAGACGTACCCGGCTAGCCGCGCTTGCTGCCAGGCGATACTCATTCACCTTCAACGCGCGCAGCCCCTCGGCTTCGAGGGAGTGAATATCCAGACGGCGGAAAAGCAGTGACCACCAGGAAATATGCAGCCGCGCTTGATCCACTTCGAGGAAAAAACTCACGTTCTCATCGGCACGCTGAATTATCAGATCCCGCACGTCGAGACGATCGAAGGAGGGCGCGTTCGCACTGCTCCAGGTGACCGTTACGCCCGGCAGCTGGGATAGGCGCTGTTGCAGCCAACCGCTGTTGAACAGCCACTGCACGCCGGCCAGATAACCGATGATCAGAAGCGATATCACGCCAATCCCAACGATCAGCCAGCGCAGCCAGCGGCGCTTGAAAGAGATCGGTGGGATGATGCCTTTTTGCATGAGCGCTTCCAGGTCTACGTCTTCGCTAATGTAGCGCGGAAGCCCTGTTCATTTCCTCCCTACCTTCCCGCAAATCGATTTTCAGGCTCTCCTTGTCGCGTCGGGGCGCTAACCGTATCGATGCCTCAACCATAGCGCCCGGTGATGTAGTCTTCTGCCTTCTTGGTATGCGGGTTGGAGAACATCATGCGGGTATCATTGTATTCGATCAGCTCACCGAGATGGAAAAAGGCCGTGTAGTCCGCGACCCGAGCCGCCTGCTGCATGTTATGAGTCACCGTGACGATGGTGAACTGCTGCTTGAGCTTGTCCATCAGATCTTCGATAGTGGCCGTCGAGATCGGGTCCAGGGCCGAGGTCGGCTCGTCCATCAGGATCACGTCCGGTTTCACCGCAATCGCCCGGGCGATACACAGGCGCTGCTGCTGCCCCCCGGAGAGGGAGGTGCCGGGTTCGGCCAGCTTGTCCTTGACCTCGTTCCACAGTCCGGCATCCCGCAGCGCCTGCTCCACCAACTCGTCCTGTTCCGCCTTGCGGCTCACCAGGTCGTGCATGCGCGGCGCATAGGCGATGTTTTCATAGATCGACTTGGGGAACGGATTGGGCTTCTGGAACACCATGCCCACTCGCCGACGCAGGGCGATCTCGTCCATCCTGGAATCATTCACATCCCGCCCGTCCATCTCCACCAGCCCTTCGATCCTGACGCTGCGAATCAGATCGTTCATGCGATTGAGACAGCGCAGGAAGGTCGACTTGCCGCAGCCCGAGGGGCCGATCAGCGCGGTAACGTTGTGCTGATAGACGTCGATATTGACGTTCTTCAGCGCCTGATTGGTGCCATACCAGAGATTGAGATCGCGTACGCGGATGCTCAATTCGTGACGCGCATCTTCGTTGGTATTGACGGGTCTTCCCTGGGTCGACGGCCGTGCCTGTTCTGACGGGGGCTCCTTGGAGGGCTGCCCAGGTTCGGTTTCGCGATTGGCAAGCTGTTCGTTGAGCATGAGAGCTTCCTGTTCAAGTCATGAATATGGAGGGTGCTTACCAACGGCGCTCGAATTTCTTGCGCATCCACACCGCGGTGGCATTGAGCGAGATGAGCACGGCCAGCAGCACCAGAATGCCGCCGGCGGTCTTCTCGGTGAAGGCGCGATCCGGCTCGCCGGCCCAGGTAAATATCTGCGCCGGCATCACCGTGGCGGCGTCGCCAAAGGAGGCCGAAACGTCGGGAATAAAGGCCACCATGCCGATGATGATCAGCGGTGCGGTTTCGCCCATGGCCTGGGCCAGGCCGATGATCGAGCCGGTGAGAATGCCCGGAAAGGACAGCGGCAGGACGTGATCGCGCACCACCTGCCAACGGGAGCAGCCAACGCCGAAGGCCGCCTGACGAATGGTGTCCGGCACGCTGCGCAAGGCAGTCCGGGTGGCGATGATGATCACCGGTAGCGTCATCAAGGCCAGGGTCAGCCCACCCACCAGCGGGGTCGAGCGCGGTACGCCGAAGAAGTTGATGTAGATGGCCAGGCCCAGCAGGCCAAACAGGATCGAAGGCACCGCTGCCAGGTTATTGATGTTGATCTCGATGATCTGGGTCAGCCAGTTGTCCGTGGCAAACTCCTCGAGATACACCGCCGTCATCACGCCGATGGGAAAACAGACCAGCATGGTCACGATCAGCGTCATCACCGTGCCTACTGCCGCGGAGGCAATGCCGGCAAGCTCCGGCATCTTGGAATCGCCGGCGGTGAAAAAGCGGGTATTGAACTTGAGTGCCACCTGCCCTTTCGCCAGGAGATCGTCGACGACGACCATTTGATCGTCCTTGAGTCGCGTGTGGTGGCCCTTGAGATACTGATCCACCGCGCTATCCGCCAGCACCCACTCCATGCGGGTGGTGCCCACCAGGTCGGGGTTGTCACGCATCCTCATGGGCAAGGTGCGCAGGAAACCGCGGCTGACCAGACGCCGCACATCTTCATTCACCGCCGCCGGCGGCATCTGCTGGCTCTGCTCGCTGTAGGTGACCTCGACCTGGATCTGCGCCTGTTGAAAGGCCGGCAAGCCTTTCACCAGCATGTCACTGATGAACACCACCAGAAAGGTCGCCGCCAGCGCAAGCGCCCCCATGGAGAGCCATTTCAGTCGGGCCGTCCTGCGGTGGCGATGCTTGAGCTGGGCGGTGATCTCATCGAAGGATTGGCTCATGGGGTGATCCTCGTCATCATCATAGGTCGTTGGAGCGATATTTTTCGCGGAAGCGACGAATCATGATCACCGAGACCATGTTCAGCATCAGGGTCACCGCGAACAGCACCAATCCCAGGGCAAATGCGGAAAGCGTTTCGGCACTCTCGAACTCCTGATCCCCGGTCAGGGCGGCGACGATGCGCACCGTCACCGTGGTCATGTCCTCGAGCGGATTGGCGGTCAGATTGGGCCGCATGCCGGCGGCCATGACCACGATCATGGTCTCCCCCAGGGCCCGGGAAACCGCCAGCAGCGATGCGGAGATGATGCCGGGGATGGCCGTGGGCAATACCACGCTGGTGATGGTCTCCGCCTTGGTCATGCCCAGCGCCAGGGAGCCTTCGCGCATGCTGTCCGGCACCGAGTTGATGACATCGTCGGACAGGGACGAGATGAACGGAATGATCATGATGCCCATGACGATGCCCGGGGCCAGGGCATTGTTGAAGGAGGCATCCAGCCCGAAGAAGCCCGCGACATCGACGATGACCGGCGCCACGGTGATGGCGGCAAAAAAGCCGTAGACCACCGTGGGGATACCGGCGAGCACTTCCAGTATCGGCTTGGCCAGGGTACGCACCCGGGCCGGTGCGAATTCCGCCATGTAGATGGCGGCCATGAGGCCGATGGGGATCGCCACCAGCATGGCAATCAATGTGATGAGAAAAGTACCGGCAAACAGCGGCACCGACCCGAACCGAGCCGCGCTGGCGCCTTCGTCGGCGCGTCCGGCAGCAGCCAGGAAGCTATTGCCCGGCGCCCAGGTGGTGCCGGTGATGAACTCCCAGAAGCTTTGCATCTGAAAGAAGCGAACCGCCTCGAACACGATCGAGATCAGAATGCCCAGGGTCGTCACGATGGAAACCATCGCCGCCACCGCCAGAACCCCGCGGATCACCCTCTCGATGGCCTGGCGGGCATGAAACCCCGGACGCACCTGGGAAAGGCCGACCAGCAGGCCGATAACGGCTACTGCCAGACTGGCCCCCAGCAGATAGAGCGTGGGAATGTCCGCCCCGAGCAGCAGCAGGACAAAGGCGCCCAAGGCGGCCACCAATAGCGCGGGGCCGGCGGTAGTCAATACCGAAAACCAGGCATACTGATCCGGTTGTGCGACCATCGCGGTGCCATTCGTACGCAGCTGCGACGCCCGGGCGCGGGCCAGGAAAAAGGCGGCCAATCCCAAGGCAAGGAGCACGGCGGAGAACAGCAGATAGATTTGATTGATCGGCATCGGAGCTCTCGTATGATGAACCCAAAAATCAACAGGGCCTTATCGCCAGCATGGGCCGATAGCAAACGCATCGGCCCATCCTCTGACGTCCAGAAGCGCTTACTTCAGCGCTGAAAGCTCGAGCTTTTCCTTATCCTTCACCGCATCGCGCTGTGCCTTGCGCTCCTCGTCCGGTAGAGGGATCAATCCAAGCACCTGCAGGTACCCCATAGGGGCGATCATCTGCTCGCTCATGAATAGATTGGCGAATTCATACATCGCCGGCACCGAATCCGCGTGCTGATTCTTCACGTAGAAGAACATGGAGCGGGATACCGGATATTCACCGGAGCTGATCGCCTCGGGCTCGGGAGCTACGCCATCAATGGAGGCTCCGTTCAGGCTGTCGGCATTTTCTTCCAGGAAGGAGTATCCAAAGATACCGAAGGCATCGGTATTCTCTGAAAGACGCTGCACGATCAGATTGTCGTTTTCACCGGCGTCGATATAGGCGCCGTCGGATCGGATGTCGGTATAGGCTTCGCCGCCATAGGCTGCCATGTCTTTCGAGGCGGCTTCCATGACCAGCTCCTCGAAGGCGTCCCGGGTACCGGAGGTGGTGGGCGGACCGTAGACGGCGATCTCACGATCCGGCAAGGAGGCGTCGATATCGCTCCACTTCTTGTAAGGATTGTCGACCAGTTCTTCGTCCTGGGGCACCTTGGCGGCCAGGGCCATGAAGAGCTGTTCCCGGGTGACGCCGATGGGGTCGTTGCTGTTTGATTGGGCGAAGGCGATGCCGTCGTAACCGATCTTGGCCTCGGTAATGTCGCTAACGCCGTTCTCCTGGCAACGCTCGAATTCCGAGATTTTCATGCGCCGCGAGGCGTTGGTGATGTCCGGTGCCCCCTCTCCGATGCCGTTGCAGAACAGCCGCAGGCCCCCACCGGAGCCGGTGGACTCGATCACCGGGGTCGGGTAATCGGTCGTGGCGCCAAACTCCTCGGCAACGTAGCTGGCAAACGGATAGACGGTGCTGGACCCGACGATACGCACCTGATCCCGTGCTTGAGCGATACCGGCGACGCTGAATACGGCGGCGGCGATAGCGGCTGTTCTGAGGATGCGATTCATGCGCTAACTCCTGTCGATGAGCGTGATCAACCTTGGCGAGACACAGGATGCCAAGGAAAAATGACAGACTCATGACAGGGGCAGAGAACGCTATACGTCTCGCTTGAAAGACGACTTAAGCATGCAGAGCTCTACCACAGAGCATCCTCACGCCCAGATTGCCCAGCATCGTCGCCCCCAGCATCGTCAGCACCACCGGCCAGGCGCTGTAGACCTCGAAGATTCCTACCAGAACACCTGCCAACGCGCCGCAGGAAAATTGAATGCTGCCGAGTAGCGCCGTGGCGGTGGCGCTCATGTTGGGAAAATGATCGAGCATCGACGACATGGCGTTGGGGCTGATCAACCCCTGCATGCCAACAAAGATGATCATCAACGGCGCCACCACGTAGAGCGATCCCAGCCCGAGCAGCAAAACCGCCGCCAGCAGCAACCCACTCGTCAGCTGCACCCCCAGCCCCAGCAAGAGATTACGCTGAGGGCTACGGTATCTGAGCAGGCGAATGTTGAGTCGATTCGAGCCCGCCATGACGATGACATTGGCGCCGAAGACGAACGGATAAATGGCCGGCGAAAGCCCAAAGTACTCCATGTACAGGAAAGGCGACCCGGTGATGAAGGCGAACATCCCCGCGAAGGACATGGCCACCGCACTGATGTAGCCCATCGCCTCACGATGGCGCAGAACGGCCAGATAGTTGCTCAGTACCTGGCTGAATCCTGGCGCATCAGGATCGCGCCCCCGGGTTTCCGGCAGATAACGACCCAACAGCCACAGCACGAAGGCCGCATACACGGCAAGGAAGACGAAGATCAACCACCAGTCCGCCAGATAGAGCAGCAAACTACCCAGTGCCGGTGCGATCAAAGGCGCCAACAGCATGATCATGACCATGGTCGACAGCACCTTCGCCGCCTCGCGCCCACTGAAACAATCCCGCACGATTGCCGCCGAGTTGACCACTGACGCCCCACCGCCGAGAGCCTGCACGAAACGCAGCAGCCACAACATTTCAAGCGTCTCGACTTGGGTAAGGGCCAGACTGGCAAGCAGGAAGACACTGATGCCCGCGAACAGTATCGGCCGCCGCCCCAGGCGATCGGAGAGCGGACCAAACACCAACTGCCCCAGGGCAAACCCGACCAGGAAAAGACTGACCGACAATTGAGTGTGATGCACGCTTGCATTTACCGCATCGGCCAAGGCCGGAATCGCCGGAAGATAGGCATCGATGGCGAACGGCGCCAGAGCGGTATTGGCCGCCACCAGCAGCGCGATACGTCGGGAATCCACCTTCTGCATGGGCCTCCTTGCGCTAGAGCGACAACAAGATCAAGAGCGACAGCAAGATCGAGCAGCCGTCAATAAGGAGGCTAATGGTAACAGTATTACGGCAGCAGCTGGCGGATCGTTGCATTAAACAGAGCGACTGGACCAGGAAAGATCAGAAGGGGGCTACTGGGAGGACTTGGCTTCCTCGGCCTCGAGGAGTTCCACCAGTGGCTGAAACTCCTGGCGATTATGCTCGCTCATGCGCATCAGGATGCGATGCGACTCGAGGATACGCTGCTGCAGCTCCTCCTTGTCGGAGTCGACTTGAGGCAGATCTGCAAGCGTATCGGGCTCGCTGGCGGGCGATGTGGTCAAAAAGAAATAGCGTGAGAAGCCCATGATATCGAGCATACGCTGTATGTCAGGATGATCGGCGACGATCGTCGGTGGATGCTCGATACGCCCTTGAACCGCGATGGCCACCTTGGCGAGAAAGCCCAACGCCGTTGAATCGACATTGGTCGTGTCCCGCAGGTCGATGATGACACTCCTGAGCCCCGGCATGGCCGCCAGACGTTGAGCCTCGTTGTCCAGAGTGGCGCACAGCGTCAAACGAACATCGCCACACAATTTGAGAACGAACACACCATCCTCGAAGGCCGCCTTGAGCCACCCTTCATGCATTATCATGGTCGAATCCGCTTAACATCATGATGGTTAGATCATCGGGAAGCGCTTGGCGTTCTGTGGCAATGTCATCAGCCTCGGTGGCATTCATCCCTAGTCTTGTCTGCAATGCCGCCACATCAGAACAGGTTGCGATGCGGGAACGTAGCTCACCCAGGCGCTGTTCGAGGCTGCTTCCGGGTAAACATTCCAGTACGCCATCGGAGCATAGCCACATGCGAAAATCATCCGTCAGCTCGCAACCATAGGAGGGATAAACGGTGTGCGGAAACAAGCCAACCGGCATACCTTCGCCCTCGAGTGTCACGAGGTCTCCCGAGCTTATCAACATGGGCATGGGCAATTGCGCACCCAAAGAGTAGTGAAGATAGCGCAGTTCGCGATCAATAACACCGACAAACACGGTGGCATGTTTACCGATACCGGTATCCAGCAATTCATTGTTGAGTTGCTTGAGCCATATCGATGGCAAGGCCGACGGTGCCGCATCCCCCCGCTCCTGCAGCCAACGATTGCAAAGGTATTTGAGCAATACCGTCACGAAAGCCGACGAGGCTCCGTGCCCGGAGACATCAGCAAAATAGAAAACACTGTAGCGCTCATCGATGCGCTGAAAATCCAGAAAATCGCCGGAAAGATAAAGCGATGGCGTCAAAGAATACGCACATTGCACGCCGTTGATCGTTTGCGTCGTTGCCGGCAGCAACTTGCGCTGTATATGTCCCCCGGCCTGCTGATCGAGCCGCAACATGGCCAGATGCGTTTCGAGAGTCTCATTATGCTCGACCAGATCGGTACGTTCCTGCACCTGCCTTGTCACCGCCGCCTGACGCGTCAACGCCCTGGCGATCAAGGACGCCAACAAGTCGTCATGCTGTAGCGGCTCGAACAGATACTCCGACACGCCGGCGTCGATCGCCTCGACAAGTGCGCCCTCGGCCTGTCCCCCGGCGACCGCCACGACCGGCAGCCGCTCGACCAGCAACGACCACTGACCGCCATCCACCGCGCGAACATGGGCAACGGCCAGAGCCGTCTTGGCAGGCAATCCCCGAATATCGTCAAGCATGACGACCTCGAATCCTTGCGCATCGATCAAGCGAGCCAGAGCATCACGCTCGGCGCCGGGCAAATCGATGATCGCAAGAAGATTTTTTGGGCTAGCCATGGCAAGGCGCATCCTAATCGGCGAAGTCGCTATCATCGAAGTCGAAGTCGTCGCTGGCGAACGGATCATCCCCCGCCTGACCATCGTTGATCTCGAAACGACGCCGCTGCAGATAGGTGTCTCGCAGGAAGACATAGCGATCGCCGCGAACCAGCTTCTCCTGCTCGAGCAGGCTGGCGCGGAAATTGACCAGCTGCAGCGCCCGTATCGCATAGCGCACTTTGTCATCCTCGACATAGGTCAGCGGATAGCTGTAGATATCTGCCGGTAGCGCTGAAGTATCACGCACGGTGCTTGGTCCGAGTAGCGGCAGTACTACATAAGGACCTTCAGCAACGCCCCACACCGCCAGAGTTTGACCAAAGTCTTCCTCTCGGGCCATCCACTCCATACGACTCGCCGGGTCCAGCACCCCGCCTAACCCCAGGGTGGTGTTGACCAGAAAGCGCCCCGAGGCGACTCCGGCGTTCCCCCATTTCCACTGCAGCACACTGTTGAGAACGGTGCGAAGCTCTCCCAGATTGGAGAAGAAGTTGCCTACTCCATTCTGAATGGGCTGCGGTGTGATGGTGTCGTAGCCTTGTGCGACGGGCTTGAGGGCGTAGCGATCGATGACCTCATTGAAGGCAAATACACGCCGATTGAACCCTTCCCAGGGATCGACCGGTTCCACCGGACGCGCTCCTTGACTGGCACAGCCCGCGAGCAGAGCTCCCGCCAGAAGGACCGTCATTAACTTGCTGATTCTTTTCATACACTCACCTTACGTAAGAGAACAGTGCCGGCACTGTAACCAGCGCCGAAGGAGCACACGACACCGAGGTCGCCCTCCTTCAGATCATCGCGATGCAGATGGAACGCTATGATCGACCCCGCCGAGCTGGTATTGGCGTAGCGGTCGAGAATGATGGGCGCTTGATCCGGGGCTGGCTCGGCACCCAGCACCCGCCGTGCAATCAGATCGTTCATGTGACGATTGGCCTGATGCAACCACAGTCGCGTCAATTGATCGCCGGTCACCTGCAGAGACGCCAGGTGCTCGGTGATCAGTTGCGCCACCATCGGGCACACTTCCTTGAACACCCGGCGTCCTTCCTGCACGAACAGTTTGTCCTCGGCCAGGGGATCGCTGTCGGTCACCCGATTGAGGAAACCGGCATTGTTGCGAATGGCATTCGAGTAGCGCGTAATCAAGCGTGTTCCGAGGATCTCGAAACGCGATTCGGCGGTTGCGACATCATCGGCTTCGAGAACGATGGCGGTGCAGGCATCGCCGAAGATGAAATGGCTGTCCCGATCGCGAAAATTCAAATGCGCGGAGCAGATTTCCGGGTTGATCACCAGTGCCCGGCACACGCTGGCATTGCCAATGGCGTTGGCGGCGGTTTCGATGGCGAAGGTGGCGGAGCTGCAGGCAACGTTCATGTCGAAGGCATAACCCCGGGTGCCCAAAGCCGCCTGCAGCTCCACCGCAACCGCCGGATAGGAGCGCTCGAGATTGGAACAAGCAACGATCAGCAGATCGATATCGCTGGCCTCTATCCGGGCCCGATCAAGCGCCTCTCGAGCCGCCAGCATCCCCATCTCGCACTGTATCGAATGCTCATCGTCACGGCGCTGCGGCAGGCGCGGGCGCATGCGCTCGGGATCGAGAATGCCCTCGGCATCCAATACATAGCGGCTATGGATACCCGACGCCTTGAGGATGAACTCCGTGCTGGAATGAGCCAACGGCTCCCGTTCGCCGCGACGGATGGCCTCGGCATGGCGTGCATTCTCTTTATCGACCCAGGCATTGAAGGACGCTACCAGAGCATCGTTATCGATCGCATGCTCCGGGGTATACAAGCCCGTGCCGGTAATCACCGCATGAGTCATCAATTTTCTCCTGGCGACGACATGGCAAACGCCGTCGCGATTATTCTCGTTATCAACATCAACCTAGCCGGTAATCTCCGCCCAACGCCGCTCGAGACGCTTGGCGGAGACAGGTATGCGCGTACCCAGTTGCTGCGCGAACAACGAGACTCGAAACTCTTCGAGCCACCAGCCAAACTCATCGAGCGCCGCGGCCTCTTCGCCATCTTGCCGCTCAGCCCGACGCCGGTTGAACAGGCGTGTCTCGAAATCCTGCACCTGCTGCATCAGCATCTGGTCGCGCATTCGCTCCCGCGGCGCCTTCTCGAGACGAATCTGGGCCGCCTGCATGTAGCGCGGATATTCCTTGAGCCAATCGCCGGCTTCACTGATGAAACCAGGATGGATCAACCGCTGCATCTGGGCCTTGAGATCGCTGTATACCAGCGCCAGGGCCATACTGAGATTGCCCTTCAACGCCTGGGTCACCGCCAAATGCCCTTCCAGGGCCTTGTGCAACGTACCGATCAGCGATTCGCCACAGGGCACCAGCTGGTCACGATACTCACCGAGTCGCGCGTCGAACGCCTCCCGGGAACGTGGCAACGGATCGAAGGCGATCTCCTGCAGGAAAACCGCCTCTGCCAGATCCTCCAGCAGTTGCGCTTTACTGCCCACCTTGGCGAACAATAACGCGCAGCGATCCATTCCCTTGAGCCGTTTGATCGCCTTCACCTGATCCGGCAGGCGCTGCATGGCCAGACGCTTGATGCCCTGTCTATGCGCCTCCCGGGCTCGATCCGGATGATCGAACAACGTAAGCGCCAATGTCTTAGCACCGTTGTCCCGAGGCTTGCCTTCGATCAAAGCGGGATAGGCCGCCACTCGAATACCCGCCTGCACGGTGGAATAGGATTCTGGCAACGGCGCACCGGGCAACTCCTCGACTTCTTCCGTGGCATCGGCGGATTCACCTAACGCTTGAGCGCCGGCCCTGGCTGCCGCGGAAAAACGACGTTCGAGCGCCGATAGATCGCGCCCTTGTCCAAGAAAGTGCCCCTCGTGATCCACCACCTTGAGATTCATGGTCAGATGCGGCGCCAACTGCTCCGCGCGCCAATCCTCCGGCGCAATCCGAAGACCGGTCTTGATTCGCAGGAACTCACCCAACGCCTCGGCCATCGGCACGTTGTCCGGCGCAAGCGTCGCCAGCGCCGCATCGACCCAATCGGGAATCGGCACGACCTGGCGACGCACCGTCTTGGGTAGTGATTTGAGCAGAGCGATACACTTTTCGCGCAACAGGCCCGGTACCAGCCAATCGAGACGATGGCGCGGTAGTTGCGACAGCATGGCAGCCGGTACGGTCATGGTTACCCCATCATCCTCGGCGCCTGGGGCGAAATGGTAGCTCAACGGGTAGCTCACACCGTTCAACACCAGTTCGTCCGGGTACTGCGTGGCGCTGATGTCATCGACATTGCGCGCTATCAACGTCGCCTTGTCGAGCTTCAGTATGTTCGGGTCGTCGGCCTCCGCCCGGCGGCGCCAATGCTCGAACCCTTTACCATTGACGATACCTTCGGGCAGCAGTTGATCGTAGAAATCGAACAGTGTTTCTTCATCAACTAGAATATCGCGCTTTCGCGCTCGATCTTCAAGGTTTTCCACCTCGTCGATCAACGCTCGGTTATGGGTAAAGAACTCGGCCTTGGTCCGATACTCGCCCTCGACCAGCGCGCGACGAATGAATATTTCCCGCGCCTCTTGCGGCGCAATCGGCCCATAGTGCACCTTGCGCCGGGAAACGATCGGCAGCCCGAACAGGGTCACCTGCTCGAAGGCCACCACCTGGGCGCGCTTCATTTCCCAATGAGGCTCGCTGTAGCTGCGCTTGGTCAGTTGCCCCGCCAGGGGCTCGATCCACTCGGGCTGGATACGAGCCGCCTGCCGCGCAAAGAGACGCGAGGTTTCCACCAGTTCCCCGGCCATGATCCACTTCGGCGTCTTCTTAGCCAGTCCCGACCCCGGATGAATCATGAAGCGGCGATTGCGCGCCCCCAGATACTCCCGATTTTCGATGAACTGACCGATATTCGACAATAGTCCGGTCAACAGCGCCTGATGCAACCGGACATGCTGCTGCTTGAGCGCGGTATAGTCCGCTTCATCCGCCTTTTCTGCATCGGCTGCCACCGGTTGGGGTGCCGCCGGCAGATGAATCTCCATATCCCGCAGCAGTAGACGCAACTGACGATAGGTATCGTGCCATTCCCGCATCCGCATATAGTTGATGTAGTGCTCACGGCACCAGCGCCGCAGTTGATTGCCGGAGAGATCCTCTCGAGCGCTTTCGAACCCTGCCCATAGATTGAGCCAGGCAACGAAGTCCGATTCCGGATCGTCCCAGTGTTTGTGGGCCTGATCCGCGGCCTGACGCTTCTCCGCCGGACGCTCCCGCGGGTCCTGTACCGATAGCGCACTGACCACGATGAGCACCTCCCGCAGGCACTCACCCTCGGCGCCGGCCAGCACCATCCGCGCCAGTCGCGGGTCGATGGGCAGTCGTGCCAATCGCCGACCGGTTTTCGTCAGCCGGTTGCCCTCATCCACGGCACCCAGCTCGAACAGCAGACGAAAGCCATCCTTGATGAAGCGTGAATCCGGGGCATCAACGAAGGGGAATGCCGCGATATCCCCCAGCTTCAAGGAAAGCATCGACAGGATGACCGAGGCCAGGTTGGTACGCTGTATCTCCGGCTCGGTGAATTCGGGCCGGGCGAGGAAATCCTCTTCGCTGTAAAGGCGAATGCACATTCCTTCGGCAATACGGCCGCAGCGGCCCTTGCGCTGGTCCGCACTGGCCTGACTCACCGGCTCGATGGGCAGACGTTGCACCTTGGCCCGATAGCTGTAGCGACTAATGCGCACCAGCCCGGGATCGATCACATAGCGGATCCCCGGCACCGTGAGCGAGGTTTCCGCCACGTTGGTCGACAGCACGATGCGCCGCCCGGTGTGAGACTGAAACACCCGGTTCTGCTCCGCGTTCGACAGCCGCGCATAGAGCGGCAGCACTTCCGTATGCCTGAGATCCGCGCGGCGTAGAGTGTCCGCAGTCTCCCGAATTTCCCGCTCTCCGGGCAGAAAGACCAGCACGTCTCGGGGGCCATTGAACCAGCGCTTTTCCCGCTCGACGGACTCAATCTCCTCCATGGCATGCAGAATGCCTTCCTGCAGGGTGCGATCTTCTTCATCATCGGCCTCGCGTACCAGAGGTCGGTAATGAACCTCTACCGGATAGGTGCGGCCGGAGACCTGCACCACCGGCGCCGGCTTCGATTCTTTCTGGGAGATCTGCGTGGCGAAATGCGCAGCGAAGCGTTCCACGTCGATGGTGGCCGAGGTGATGATGATCTTCAGATCAGGACGCCGCGCCATCAAGCGCTTGAGATAGCCGAGCAGAAAGTCGATATTGAGGCTGCGCTCATGCGCTTCGTCGATGATGATCGCTTCGTAGCGACTGAGATCCGGGTCGTGCTGGGTCTCGGCGAGCAGGATGCCATCGGTCATCAACTTGACCAGGGTGCGTTCGTTGGTCTGATCGGTGAAGCGGATCTGATAGCCGACCTGTTCTCCAAGGGGTACTTCGAGTTCTTCCGCCAACCGGGTGGCAACGGAGCGTGCCGCCAGACGTCGTGGCTGGGTATGACCGATCAGTCCACGCCGGCCCAGGCCAAGCTCCAGACACATCTTGGGCAGTTGGGTGGTCTTGCCGGAGCCGGTCTCCCCCGCCACGACGACGACCTGATGAGACGTGAGGGCCCCGAGCAAGTCCTCCCGATGCTCTACGACAGGAAGCGCCGGCGGATAGTTCAGGCTGACGGTCTGGCTGCGCCGCTTTGCCAGTTTTTCCTGGGAAGCTTGCAGACGTTTGGCGATCTCTCCGATCCCTCGGTCAACGGGCTTGCCCTGACGCGCGCGGCGTTCGAGCCCGTCGAGGCGCGTCTTCAAGGTGAAGGCATCCTGCAACAGGCAATCATCGAGACGCATCTTGAGGGCGGCCAGTTCGGCGTTAAGGTCGGCGGAAGAAGATGAGAGCGTACTGCTCAAGGACAACCTCGTTGGAGATGGCATAAAAAATGCCCGCTCCAGCCAACAGCGCTGGAGACGGGTCATTCATTGTATCGTCACTGCACAGGGTTGCCTAATGAAGCCTGTCGATTGCGTCGATAGTGTTACTTATGAATCTTGCAACCCAAATTCTTGCAGGCAGACATGGAACCCAGGCAATTCTCCACCTTCTCGAAACCATGTTGACGCAGTAGTGACGCCGCCACCGCAGCACGCTTGCCGCTGCCGCAGAAGGTCACGATGGTCTTGTCCTTGGGTAGTTCATCGAGGCGTTCGGGTAAATGCCCAAGGTAGAGATGCGTGGCATGTTCCAGATGCCCCGCTTCGTACTCGTCTATGGCGCGCACGTCCAGCAGCACGAAATCATCCCCATGCTCGTAGCGTTGCAGCAGCGTCGCGGCGGAAATGGTAGGAATCACCTCGTAGTCCGCGCCGCTGGCTTCCCAGCCGGTCATGCCCGGCGTGAGATAGGCCGCAACATTGTCGTAACCGAGCCGGTATAACGCACGCAGTGACTCGTCGATGTCGCCGGGCTCGTCGATCACCAACCCGAGTTCGTCTTCATAGGACACCATCCAGCCGATATAGGCCGGCGCCACATCCGCAGGCATCGACAGGCTTCCCGGGATATGGGCACCGCAGAAGGCTTCCGGCGTGCGCAGGTCAAGCACTTTCACGCCATTTTCGCAATGCGCCTTGAACTGGCCTGGCGCCAGCGCCTTGGGATGAGGCAAGGAGGCCCGTTCCGGGGCGGCGTTGTTGAGCTCTTCCATCTTGCGGAAATAGGGCGGCTGATAATGGTGTTCCTCGCTCTTGAGCTTGATGAACTCATCCCGCGAATGTTGCAGCATGGGGTTGTGATGGCGCTCATACCCCAGGGTGGAAAACTCCCGGTCGGCCATGCCGCTTCCACAGACAGAACCTGCGCCATGGGCGGGATAAAGCTGAACACCATCGCCCAATGGCAACAGCTTGTCGAAAATGCTGTCGTAGAGCTTGGCGGCCATCTCTTCGCGCTGATCAGGATAGAAATCCGTGCGGCCCACATCGCCAATGAACAGTGCATCACCGGTGAACACCGCTACCGGCTCCTCACTGAAGGCGGTATCCGCCAGCACGATACTGATGCTGTCGAAGGTATGGCCTGGGGTTTCCAATATACTCAGCCGGGCGCTACCAACCTCGAAGGTCTGGCCTTCCTTGACCGGTTCGGCGTGCGAGACTTTACCGCCTTGGCCATGGAATATGCGTGCGCCGGTAGCCTGGGCCAGGGCTTTCGAGCCCACCACGTAATCTTCGTTGCGATGCGTTTCGAAAACATGAGTGATATTGGCCCCCTCGCGCCGGGCGATATCGAGGTAGGCTTCAATATCGCGGCGAGGGTCGATGACGACGGCTTCGTTGCCGTCGACCATCATGTAGGAGAGATGAGCAACTCCTTCTGACTTGATTTTCTCGAGGATCATTCCGGTCTCCTCCGTCGGTGAGAACATGACAAGCACCCGTAGTGCTTTTCATTCTATCGTTATCACCGATCAATATGAGATCGAAATTGGATTCCTTCAACCCTGTCGACCCAGGCGAGAGCGTCTACCCTCCCCCTTCACTCTCCTTCGTGTCTTCACGCAGCTCCCGGCGCAACACCTTGCCCACATTGGTCTTGGGCAGCTCATCCCGAAACTCGATCAGCTTGGGCACCTTGTAGGCCGCCAGCTCCTTTCGGCACCAGGCACGCAGCGTCTCGGCATCCAGATTCGGGGTGCGCGCAACCACGAACAGCTTGATGGTTTCACCGTTGGTTTCGTCCGGCACGCCGACAGCCGCTGCCTCGACCACCTCGGGATGGGTCACGACCACGTCCTCGATCTCATTGGGATAGACGTTGAAGCCGGAGACGATGATCATGTCCTTCTTGCGATCGACGATACGGATGTAGCCGTCTTCCTGCAGCACCGCGACATCGCCGGTGCGCAACCAGCCTTCCTCGTCGATGGTCTTGGCGGTGTCCTCCGGGCGTTGCCAATAGCCTTTCATCACCTGCGGGCCTTTCACGCATAGCTCCCCCGGCTCGCCGAGAGGCGTGGACTGTCCATCACCATCGATGGTCTTGACCGAGGTGCCCGATACCGGCTTACCGATGGTGCCCAGTTGAATCGCCTTTGGCGGGTT
Source organism: Halomonas sp. GXIMD04776 (assembly GCF_049808615.1). Taxonomy (NCBI): domain Bacteria; kingdom Pseudomonadati; phylum Pseudomonadota; class Gammaproteobacteria; order Oceanospirillales; family Halomonadaceae; genus Halomonas; species Halomonas sp. GXIMD04776. The sequence goes on from NZ_JBNCAN010000019.1 coordinate 46,689, forward strand.
GAAGGAGACGATCGGCGACGTCTCGGTCAGCCCGTAGCCTTCGGTCACAGGGCAGCCGGTCACCTCCTCCCAGCGCTTGGCCACCGCCTTGGTCAGCGCCATGCCGCCGGAGATGGTCAGCTTCAAGGGGGAGAAGTCCAGCGCGCGAAAGTCCTCACGGTTGCACAAGGCATTGAACAGCGTGTTGAGCCCCACGAAACCGGTGTACCTGGTCGACTTCAAGGTCTTGATGAAGCCATCGATATCCCGTGGGTTGGTGATCAACACGGTGTGATTACCGGTGTCCATCATCAGCAGGCAATTAACGGTAAAGGTATAGATATGATAGACCGGCAGTGGCGCCACAATGGTTTCGCAGCCCTCGTCGAATATACCCGACATCAATACCCGTGCCTGCAGCATATTGGCAACCAGATTGGCGTGGGTAAGCATCGCCCCCTTGGCCAAGCCTGTCGTGCCCCCGGTGTATTGCAACGCCGCCATATCGTCGAGATCACGGGCGACCTCGCCATGCTCGAGCCCACGCCCTTTCTCCAGAGCCTGCCGAAAACCCAGTTGCCCAGGCAATGAATAGCGCGGCACCATCTTCTTGACGTACTTGACCACCGCATTGATCAGCTGGCGTTTGGGAAATCCATGAAGATCGCCCAGCTCGGTCACCAATACGTGCTTGATCTCGGTACGCCCGATGATGCGCTCTAGCTTATCCGCCACGTTGGCCAGAATGACGATCGCCTTCGCCCCGGAGTCGCTGAACTGATGCTGCATCTCGCGCTCGGTATACAGCGGATTGGTATTGACCACGACCAGACCGGCTCGTAGCGCACCGAACACCGCTACCGGAAACTGCAGAACATTGGGCAACTGGATGGCAATGCGATCGCCGGGTTCGAGCTCGGTTTCATGCTGTAGCCAGGCGGCAAAGTCTGCTGATAGCAGATCCAATTCCCGATAGGTCAATACCTTGCCCATGCAACTGAAAGCGGGTTTGTCCGAAAAGCGCTTGACCGAGGCGTGGAAGATATCCATCACCGATGCGTACGCGTCCATCCCCTTGAGAGCTGGACCAGAGAGAATAGAGGCAGTGTCGTGCTGACTCATGGGCGGTTCTCCACAGTGGCCGTCATGTGACGACGATTTCTTGTTATCGCTCCAACTCGCCGTTGCTCACAGGAAGTGTTGGCAAGAGCATTATTCTTTATAACAGCGTCGACCACTTTAAAACACCTGCTTGAAACTATAGTTTATGTGCAAAATGCCTGATAAGCATCTCACATGGTATCGGCAGCATAGCGCGCGAGAATTTCTCCGTGGCGCCACACCAGCAACTCACCGGGACGCATCCGTTCCCAGCGTTCGTTGTCAGTCAACGCCTCAGTGGCAATCACGGATACGATGTCATGGCAGGTCGTATGCTCGACGAAATCGACGACTAGATCCGCGTCGCGCAATTGAGCCTTGCCAAAGGGCGCGCGCCGCGTGATATGAACGAGCTTTGTGGAACAAAAGCAGTAGAGATAGTGGCCATCGGAAAGAAGCAAGTTGAATACCCCCAGCGTCCGCAGACGTGCGCATAGCTCCTGCAGCACACCCCAAAGTGCTTCGGGGTTACTCGGCGGGTCAGGAAAACGTTTGCGCAGCTCTCCCAGCAGCCAACAGAACGCATGTTCACTGTCGGTGCTGCCTACGGGACGATAGAACGATAGCTCAAGCGCCTGCCATCCCTCGAGCTGTCCATTGTGCGCATAGCACCACTGCCGCCCCCACATCTCCCGGGTATAAGGGTGTGTATTGGCCAAGCCGACATGCCCCACGTTGGCCTGACGAATGTGGCTGATCACGATATTCGACTTGATCGGGTAGTCGCAGATCAGCCTGGCGATGGGTGAGGCCGCAGAAGGATGAGGATCCCTGAATTCGCGATAGCCGCCCTGCTCGTAGAAGGCAATTCCCCAACCATCCCCGTGGGGTCCAGTGTCACCGCCACGACGCAGGAAACCGCTGAAACTGAAGCAGATATCCGTGGGTACATTGGCGCTCATACCTAGCAGTTCACACATGCGGGCTCTCTCTACGCGACCGGCGTCGACGATCGGCACGTCGCCGCCGCCACAGCACGATAATCATCAGTAAAATCACACCCGTGGCAATCGCTAACCAGCCGGCAGGATCATCGCGGTGATCTCGCACCAGGCGCGGCAACGTATTGGCAATACGACTCAGCTTGTTGCTGAGCGTGTCCGCCAGCGAGGATTCCGGTTCAGCCGCGGTCGACTCCTGAGGCAGCTTTTCGCCGCTGAGTCCCTGCCGATCCAGGCGGGCACTGCCCAGGCCTCTACGCGCATCATCGTTGAGTTGCAGCGTCGGTAATTCGAGAACGCGTGTCTCGCTGCCTAGGGTTGCAAAGGCCGTTAGTCGAAGTGGTAGTGAAATATCCGGATCAAGCTCCGGCAGCTTGATACGCCACTCTCTGGAATCGACGGTGGTGACGGATAGCTCTTTATCCTGCAACCGCGCTTTTATACGCGTGTTGTCATCGCTAAGAAGCGGATATTCGGCCTGCAACACGACTCGGGTGGCCGGCTGATCGACTCTGGCACTGACCGCCGGTAGTACATTGACCGCTTGCTGACGCAAGCGTATGAAATCATCGCCGGTTGCCGTCAATGACAGGCGTGCGTTACCAACGAAGTCCGGCGCTGGCAAAAGACCCACGAAATGCCCGTTGTCGGACCTCAGTTGTACCGAGAGCACATGCTGACCCTGGGCATTCTCCAACTCGGCGCGAAGAGACAGATCAGCGGAGCCGGCATCCTTGCTGATCGTCGATTCTTGATCTTCCACCCAGGCCTCGAGTCGGGTGGCAAAATCCATGTAGAGCACCGTCGGCAATTCGGAAGCACGCAGCACCAGGGACGAATCGACATTGATACGACTGTCCTGTCCTATACGACCCTCGATGCGCCATTCCCCCCTCACCGGATCCGGAACAGTGATGACATCGAAGCGCCCTTGCGCCTGCCACTGGATCTCGTCGGGATGATCTTCAGCGGTGTAGCGCTTGCCATCGGGACTTATCAACGTCAGCGGCGGCGCATCCTGGCCATGGAACAAGAGCGCGGAAAACGCCTCGACCTTTCGGTCAATGGCAAAACTGCCCTTATCCAAGGGCACCTGATCCACCGGAAAAATACGGTCGATCACATCAAGAAAGGCACGCAGCAACGCCTCGGGGGTTTCGGCCACCACTGCCAACCCCCCGGTGACCCCGGCCATCTGCTGAGCCAAGGACTGATCCACATCCGGCGAGAACGCGATCGTATGAATGACCACGCCCTCCTCGGCGAGCCTGGGTACGAGTTCTTGCAGCAATCGCTTGCGCGAATCCGCGTCCTGTCGACGCTTGTCGTCTCTTGCCGCAGGTATATCGACGACACCATCGGTCAACAGGATCAGATGCCGCTTTGTACCATTCGGCTCCGCCTGAGCCACCTCGCGCACGGCCCGCTCGATGTCGGTGAACTGCTGGTAGTTCGCCAGCGCCGGTTTGAGCTCTAGCGCCTGTTCACGCCATGCCTGGTCAACCTTGGCGGCAGGCAGAGGATTGGCAACCTCACTGCCAAAGGTCCATAACCCTCCCGTCACTCCGGAAGGCAACAGCGAGACCAGCAATTCCAATGCGCTACTGCTCAGGCGATTGGGATCGTTTTGCTTCATGCTGCCCGACACATCGACCAGCAGACGCACGTCAGAGTCTTTTTCAACACCTTCGTCGACGCCTTCCTGAGCCCAGCTGCCAGAGGCCAGGAGCAGCAGTAGCGTCAATACTCCGACAACCAGTACGCGCATGAGCTATGCCCTCAACCGACCATCGGTTCTCGCCGCTGCCCAGGAGCGCTCCGAGAGCGTTCATTCGTCTCGACTTCCCGTTCTGCCTTGGGATGACGCTGGCGCAACCATCCCCATAGCAAGGCCCCCAGCGCGACACCCAACCCTGCACCCAGCAATAACAGCACCAGCGCAGTGCCGAATGCCCCAGAGGCATGCTGCAAGAAGGCGATACCACTCACTACCACGGCAGGCGCCAAGCCTTCATAGGGCGCCTGTCCCTCGAGCCGGGACAATGTAAACTCTGCGGGCATCCATAACACGCCGGCCACCAGCCCGGTGATCATGAAGCGAGGCAAGCGTGGCAGCCAGCGAATCGATAGGTAGCCAGTCACCAGTACAACCAGCGACAATGCCAGATAACTCAGCCATAGCAATGGCATGGAGTCGGATATCAACATCACTCTATTTCCTTGTCCTGAACTCGCTGATCATGGTACACCGCGTCCAATGAAAGCACAGCCGCCGATTAGTTCCGCACACCGCTTGCCGGTAACGCACTTCAAACGCACCGACGATCCTTCTTGGCACTGGCTCGAGAATCGCGACGAACAAGAGGTCGTCGAGTTTCTCGAAGCCGCTACAGCCCAATGCGAGCGTTGGTTGGCCCCTCTCTATCCTCTGATCGAACGTCTCTACCAGGGACATCTGGCGCGCCGGGAGCTTGCGGTCTCCGGCTTGAAGACGCCGCTCGAACATTACACCTATTGGAGCGAAACCGCCGCGGAGGCCGATTACCCGCATTGGTGGCGTCATCCCAATGGCGACGATAACCACCGACAGTCGGTCCTCGATCTCAACTCCCGGGCCACGCAACAGCCCTATTTCGAACTCGGCGATATGGCCATTTCTCCGGATGAGCAGTGGCTTGCCTGGACCGAGGATAGTCAGGGCGATGAGTACTTCGACCTCTACTTGCGCCGGTTGCCCACCGGGGAGCCACGCAAGCTCTTGAGCGCTATCGGTCCCGAACTGACCTGGGCCGAGGACGACCGCACGCTCCTGTACACGCATTACGATGCAACACAACGCCCTGCCAGCATCTGGTGTTTGAGGCTGGACACGGAGGAGTCACAGCTCGTCTTCGAAGAGGACGACCCCGAGTTCTGGGTCGGAATGGGCAAGACCCGCTCGCGCCGCTGGTTGATACTGGAAACCGCCTCCAAGGACACCTCGGAGTGTCACCTGATCCCGGCCCAGTCCCCGGATGCATTGCCACGCTGTGTCAGGCCCCGTGAAAGCGGTGTGGAGTATGGTCTCGATCATCGACCAGGGTATTTTTATATTCTGCATAATCGCGAAGCGCCCCACTTTCGGCTCGATATGGCGCACGAGGATCATCCCGATCAATGGCAATCCTTACTGCCTCACCGGCAGACGCATACCCTGGAAGACGTCGATGCCTTCGAATGGGGCTTGGTGATCGCCGAACGCGATCATGAACACGCGCAGGTGCATCTACGCGTCATCGAATTCGATAGCTCGCATGGGGCTCATGAAGATTATCGCCTGCCCCTTCCCCAGGCGCCCTGCAGCCTGATGCTCGGTGACACACCCGATTTCGACGCCCGTAAACTGCGATTACGCGAAGAGTCCTTCACGCTGCCGCCCCGTTGGATCGAGCACGAACTGAACGGTGGCAAGCGCCGAGTGCTCAAGACCATGCCCATTCACGGCGATCTGCTACCGGAGCAACTGATTTGCCAGCGGCTATGGGCTACCGCGCCGGATGGCGAACGCATTCCGGTTTCCGTGGTGGCCCGCAAGGAATTGCTCGGCAAGAAACCACTACCTACGCTGCTCTACGGCTATGGTGCCTATGGCGAAGTGCTCGATCCCTGGTTTTCGGTATCGCGCCTGGAATTGCTCTCCCGAGGCATGGCATTTGCGGTGGCCCATGTACGCGGTGGCGGTGACCGTGGCGAACCCTGGTATCTGGCCGGCAAACTCGAGCACAAGGAAAACAGCTTCCGTGATTTTCTGGCCGCGCGAAACGCGCTGGTCGATGCTGAACTGGCCGATGGCGAGCGCATTGCCGCCTATGGCGCCAGTGCCGGCGGTCTTTTGGTAGGGGCCAGCCTCAATCTCGATCCCCTGGCATTCTGCGCTGCAGTGCTCGATGTGCCCTTCGTCGATGTGCTGCGCACCATGGAAAACCCCGATCTGCCTCTGACTACCGCCGAATACAGCGAATGGGGAAACCCGAACGAGCCTGATGCGAGGCGGCGCATTCGTGCCTATTCACCGCTGGACAATCTCACCGCCCAGCCCTATCCGGCGGTTTTCCTGCAAGGCAGCTGGCATGACTCACGAGTGCCATACTGGGAACCGGCCAAGCTCTATGCGCGACTGACCGAGCTTGGCACCGCGCGGGGACCGGTGCTTCTGCATACGGATATGGAGTCCGGTCACGGCGGCGCTTCCGGTCGTTTCAAGGCATGGCGTGACAACGCCCGTCAGGACGCGTTCATTCTCTGGGCGCTGGGTCTGAACGTTAGACAAGAGGAAGAACAGGCATGACGCAGGGAGAGACGGCGATCAATCCTCGACCGGCAGAATGGCGATGATGTGATCCTCCCACTCATCCTCTGACACATCACGCTCGGAAACAGCGAAATGGGCAACGCTGATCCCGGCGCGATGAACGCTGCGAGGGTCACCGGAGATCAGCGGATGCCACTTGGCGAGTCCACGCCCTTCGTAGAGGCGGCGATAGGCGCAGGAAGCAGGCAGCCAATGGAAATCCCGTAGCGTCGTCAGGCTCATTTGTGTACAGCCGGGTACGCGCTCGAAGCGATGTGTGTAATCCTGGCAGTGACAGTTCTTCGTATCGAGCAGCTTGCAGGCCACATCCAGAGTGACGATATCGCCGCTCTCCTCATCCTCGAGCTTCGTCAGACAGCACCGTCCGCAACCGTCACACAAGGCTTCCCACTCCTCGGTGCTCAATTCATCGAGGGAAAAACGCTCCCAGAATCGTTCCCGCATATCGCCTCCCGATCACGCCACCAGAGCGCTCAATAACGCGCCTCGGTAGGTGTGCGATGCAGATCCAGCAGATACGCTTCCTTGGCCGGAGGGAGCTGCAGATAGAAACCCTGCTCGTCGATGGCCTCCATGACCCGGCTCGCATCGGCGCGGGCCAGCTTTTTATCCTGCGTGAGCAATAGCGTCATTGCCGAGACGGGCTTGCCGAAGCGTTCGAGTAACGCCTCCGGCACCTGTGCAAGGCCCTTGGCCTTATCGACATACAAGTACATGTCGTCCTTGCGCGAACTCTTGAAAACCTCACACAGCAGTCTTCGCATCACTCGCTCCTCAAGGCTTCGCTATCGTGCAGTGCCTGCTGGAAGCCTTCATTAAGCAAATTACCGCGCCACCCAGAGGGCAACGGTAACGGCAGCTGTTTCATGTCGGCAATCACCAGCTCCTCGAGCTGGCGCCTCCGTGCCAGCATCTCCGGCGCCACGCCCAAGCGCTGAGCTTCATCGCTCACCACCTGTTTGAGCCCCTTGAGGCGTCGCTTGAACGGCCCGGTGAGTGGCGAAGGTAGGATCTCGGGAAGCTGTTCCGGCGACAGTTCCGCCGCCTTGCGAACCATCGACAGCAGCGCATCGCCTTCACGCTTGACCATGGTCGGTTTGACGCCTTCGACGGCGGCCAATTCGTAACGGTTGCGCGGCTGAGCATCGGCAATGGCGAACAGCACCTTATCGCTGACCAACCAGTTGCGCGGCATGTTACGCTCACGCACCTCCGCTTCCCGCCAGGCGGTCAAGCACTGGTAGGTTGCCACGGCACGCGGATTGAGTCGCCACAGTTGACGATTGCGACGATACCACTCGTTGTCTCCTGCGGGATTGCGCCCCGCCTGGACCACCAGCGCCGCACAATCGGCCTCGAGCCACTCCAGGCGACCCAATTCGATCAATGCTTTGCGCTGCTGTGGCCAGATGATCGGCAAATAAGCGACATCGAGAGCTGCATAGCGACGCTGAGCATCGCTGAGTGGGCGTTCCAGCCAATCGGAGCGGGTTTCATCCTTGGCCACGACATCGCCGGTCCATCGTTCGACCAGTCGTTGATAACTCATGGCCGGGTCTTCGCCCAGTAGCGCCTGGGCCAACTGGGTGTCGATCAACGGCGCCAGCGGAACACCGGTCCAGTTGGACAATACTTCAAGATCCTCACCACAGGCATGCAGCAGCTTGAGTGGCCCTCGAGGGCCCAGCAGCCGGATCAGGGTCGCATTCGGTATCAGCGCCTGGGGATCGATCAGATAAACGTCACTGCCAGCGCTCAACTGAATAAGCGCCGGCACAGGATGAAAACTGGATTCACGAATGAACTCGGTATCCACTGCCAGATACTGAGCGTCCATGAGCGCATGACACATCCATTCGAGAGCAGCCGGAGTGTCAATCCAGTGTAATGCGGGGTTCAGGGGCATAATGAGCTTCAGTTGCCTTTTGACTTCTTATCAGATCGTTTTCTTGTGAGGCCGATTCGTTTCAGGTCGAGGAACCGACACACTCATTCGCGAGCGCAGCAAGTCATTCGTCACCAAAAGGCAGGCGGCCATTGAACGCACGACTCAGGGTACCACCATCGACATACTCGAGCTCGCCACCCATGGGCACCCCATAGGCCAGACGCGACATCCGAATGCCCCGTTCGCGCAACTGTTCGGCGATATAGTGTGCCGTGGCCTCGCCTTCGATGGTCGGATTGGTCGCGAGAATAACCTCCTCGACCGCCCCCTCATCGAGCCGTCCGTCGAGTCGGTCGAGTCCAATATCCTCGGGGCCGATGCCATCCAGCGGCGAGAGATGCCCATGCAAGACATAATACTGGCCGCGGTAACCGCCTGCGTCCTCGATGGCCAGCATGTCGGCGGGCGACTCGACGATACACAACAACGCCTCGTCGCGACGGGCGCTACTGCACAATGCACAGATCTCTTCTTCGGTCAGGGTGCGACAGCGACGGCAATAGCCTACCTCTGCCAATGCGCGACCCAGCACCTCTGTCAGCCGACGACCGCCTTCACGATCACGCTCCAATAAATGCAGCGCCATGCGTTGAGCGGTCTTGGGACCTACCCCGGGAAGCACCCGGAGGGTTTCAAGCAGCCGATCGACGAGTGGTGAAAACCCCATTAGAACGGCATCTTGAAGCCGGGCGGCAGGTTGAGACCGGACGTTGCCTCTTCCATCTTGGCCTTAGAGGCGCTTTCGACCTTGCGTACCGCATCATTGACCGCGGCAGCGAGCAAGTCTTCGAGCATTTCCTTGTCTTCTTCCATGATGGAAGGATCGATCTCTACCTTGCTCACGTCATGGCGACCGTTCATGGTGACCTTGATCATGCCGGCACCGGCTTCGCCGAGCACTTCGGCCTGGGCAATCTCTTCTTGCACCTGCTGCATCTTTTCCTGCATTTCCTGGGCTTGCTTCATCAGGTTGCCCATTCCACCCTTGAACATGTTGCCACCTCAATATGTGATTGGTGAAGTCAATCGGTTTGCGTCGAAGGCGCGACGGTCTGCTCCAACAAACGAGCCCCAAACGCCTGCTCCAACTGCTGAATGTGGGGGTCGCCGCGCAAGGCTTCAACCGCCACCGCATGACGTTCCGCCGTCTCACGATCACCCCGCGCCTTAGGTGTTTCAAGCGTCTCGGGAATGACCTCGGGCTCGATACTCAGGTGACGCTCGATTCCTGCCTCAGAGAGCGCTCGCTTGATTCGTTCGACATGAATATCGGCATTCATCGCTGCCTGACTCGGATCGAGACGCAGTTGCAAGTGCGTACCATCGTCGGCATCGACGATGCAGTGCGCCGCCAGGCTCCGAGTCAGCCCCGACAGGGCAAGGTCGGGAAACAGGTTCAGCCAGGCGGCATGGTCAAATGTACTCGACGCATCCGCAGGCGTCGGCGCTTCCTGGGGTTCGATAGACGAGGCTTCTCCAGTGGCCGCGGCGTTCTGAGGAAAGGCGGCGCCCACTTCTTCTACCCCATTTTCTTCCCTGGGAGCCCTGTTTTCCTCGTCTACTGTTTTCTCAGACTGTGAGCCGTCGGGCGCGGGCGCAGAGGGCGCATGCTCAGGTAACGACTCCCAGGGCGGTAGATCCTGTGCGCCGTCCATCCGGGAATCAGCGTCCATTTCCGATTCATACGGGCTCTGAGGCTCGTCATGGTGAGCGGCAATCGACGACGCATTTTCGGCATCGACTGAAGGAGTGTCCAGAGGCTGCTCGCTCGTCGTTTCATCGGCCTGCGATGGGGGAACGTCGCTCGCCATCGCGATGCTGTCTGAAGATGGCGTGGAGGATGGTTCGGAAGGCGCCGCAGAAGGCGGCATATTCTCCGTCGGTTGAGCAGCAGGCGCCGGCTGTGGTGAAGATGCCTGCGTTTCATTGCGTAGCGGCAAGGGTGTCTGAGCTGGCTTGGGCACCCCCTGGGGACGAAAGGCCAGCATCCGCAGCAAGGTCATTTCCAGCGCGGTGCGCGCATCCGGAGCGCTTTCCATATCGGCGCGCCCCTGTAAACCGATCTGGTAATACAACTGGACGTCTTCAGCGGAGAAGCGCGCCGCCAAGGCCAGCAGTGCGTCCCGATCGCCATGACCGTTATCCAGGGCGTCGGGTACCATCTGGGCAATGGCCAGACGATGAAAGACGCCGCTCAGGTCGTCGAGCACACCGGCGAAATCCGGGCCCTGCTCCGCCAATGTCGCGATGTCCCTCAATACCCGGGCGGCATCGATCTCGGCCAGGGCTTCGACAAGCGTCAGCAACAGTCGCTGGTCCAGGGTACCCAGCATGGCGGCCACGTCGGCGCGGGTGATCGCCCCCTGACCGAACGCGATAGCCTGATCCGTAATACTCATGGCATCCCGCATCGAGCCATCCGCCGCCTTACCTAGCAGCCAAAGAGCATCTTCCTCAAACGTAACGTCTTCGGCGCTCAGTACTCTTCCGAGGTGCTCGACGATGCGCTCAGGAGGCATGTTCTTGAGAGTGAACTGCAGACAGCGGGACAGCACCGTGACCGGCAACTTCTGCGGATCGGTGGTGGCGAGCAGGAACTTCACGTGCGGTGGTGGCTCTTCCAGTGTCTTGAGCAACGCATTGAAACTATGGGTGGAGAGCATGTGCACCTCGTCAATGAGATACACCTTGTAGCGTCCCTGGGCGGGCGCATATTGCACATTGTCCAGCAGTTCCCGCGTATCCTCGACCTTAGTGCGCGAGGCGGCATCCACCTCGATCAGATCGACGAAGCGACCCTCGTCGATGGCCCGACAGCTGTCACACTCACCACAGGGACGTGAGGTTACGCCTTCATCGCCACGCCCTCCTGCGGTGCAATTCAGGCATTTGGCCAGAATGCGTGCCAAAGTGGTCTTGCCCACGCCCCGGGTACCGGTAAACAGGTACGCATGGTGCAAGCGCCCTTGATCCAGGGCATTGACCAGCGCACGCTGCACATGCTCTTGACCCACCAACTCATGAAAGGTGCGCGGACGCCATTTGCGGGCCAGTACCTGATAGCTCATGCAGCGCGGATTCCTTGCCAAGAGAAGATGATCGGATTGCCATAAGAAAAACGACTTGAATGGACATTCTAGCCGTTGCAGAGAGTGGCGCAAAGCGTAACGTCTGGCAGCAACCATGCGTCTCTCTTTTCGCGAAATAATTCAGAAATACAGGCCGCCGTATCCAACATTTTTTGAACCATTTATGAAAAACCTGCATACTCAGCGGTCGTTCATGACTATCCATTAACGGGCATACGCCTGCCATGGCCTCTTGTTGTCATTCTATCCTTCGGGGGTAAGACGGCACGTCATGCAGGTGATTACAGGTTTATTATGTGCCCTGAGTACCGATTTCAAAAATGAAAATCGAATTCACGACAATGGAGAATGCTGATGGGAAATAATTCCAATTCTGACAACGCATCAAGAACAAACGAGGGAATGGAAGGCATTCCCTCGCCGGACGGCCCCACCAATCTCATCGATACCGATTACGTGATCGGTCAGGACAACATCCAAACCACGAAGCTCGGTATCGACCTGGACCTTCACGGCAAGGTCTTCATGGTGTCTTCGCTGTTGATCCTGTTTTTCGTCATCATCACCCTGGCCCTGCCGGATCAGATGGAGCCCCTGTTCAACGGCGCGAGAACCTGGCTGACCGGCAATCTCAGCTGGGTATTTCTTTTTGCCGCCAACATCTTCGTGCTGTTGACGGTGGTATTGATTTTCACCCCTCTGGGCAAGGTACGCCTGGGCGGCCCCGAGGCCAAGCCGGACTTCAGCTACGCCGGCTGGTTTGCCATGCTGTTCGCTGCGGGCATGGGTATCGGACTGATGTTCTATGGCGTGTCCGAGCCATTGACGCACTTCAACACGGCACTTGAAGGTAGTGCCTGGGCGCCGCTGGGCGGTGCCCAGGGTGATCAGCAGGGCGCTATTTCATTAGGGATGGCGGCCACCATCTTCCACTGGGGCCTGCACCCCTGGGCCACCTATGCCGTGGTCGCCCTCGCTCTGGCGCTATTTTCCTACAACAAGGGACTGCCGCTGACCATGCGCTCCATCTTCTATCCCATCCTGGGAGAGCGCGTCTGGGGCTGGCCGGGTCATATCATCGATATCCTGGCGGTATTTGCCACGCTGTTCGGCCTGGCCACCTCCTTGGGTCTGGGGGCGACCCAGGCATCGGCAGGGCTGAATTATCTGTTCGATACGCCCAACAACAACGTCACCATGGTGATATTGATCATGGGCATCACTCTCGTGGCTCTGGGGTCGGTGGTCGCTGGCGTGGACAAGGGCGTCCAGCGCCTTTCTCAGCTCAACATGGCATTGGCGTTTCTACTGCTTCTTTTCGTGATCATTGTTGGCCCTACCCTGATGATCGCGACCGGCTTTTTTGAAAACCTGTTCTCCTATGCGAAGGATCTACCCGCACTCTCCAATCCGTTCGGCCGTGAGGATAGCGACTTCGTCGGGGGCTGGACCGCCTTCTACTGGGCCTGGTGGATCTCCTGGTCACCGTTCGTCGGCATGTTTATCGCCCGTGTCAGCCGCGGCCGTACGGTGCGCGAATTCCTGATCGCCGTGCTGCTAGTACCGATGCTGGTCTCGGTGCTGTGGATGACCGCTTTCGGTGGTGCCGCCATCGAGCAGTACACGGCCGGCTTCGAAGGTGTCGCGAATGCGGCCCTTGAGCTGCAACTGTTCGAGATGCTCGGCCAGCTGCCGCTGTCGGCCATCACGTCCTTCGTTGGCATCGTGCTGGTGATGGTGTTCTTCATCACCTCCTCCGACTCCGGCTCCCTGGTAATCGACTCCATCACGTCCGGCGGCAAGGTAGACGCACCCAAGCCACAGCGCATCTTCTGGGCCCTGATCGAAGGGGCGATTGCCATCGCTCTGCTGCTGGGGGGTGGCCTGGAGGCACTGCAGGCGGCCGTACTGACCACAGGACTGCCTTTTGCCCTGATCCTGTTGGTGGGCTGCTACGCCATCATCAAAGGACTGATGAGCGAGCCACGCAGCTAAAACGGTTGCAGTGTGCGGGGGGCAAGGCTTTGCAGGAAGAAGCCTTGCCCCTTTTTGATTGTATTTATATATATCTGATGCAAACGCCAAGGAGGCACTCTTGAGCGATCAACCGTCATCTTCTCCAACCTACGATGACGCCAGCGAAGGCGTCCCCACCCCGGAAGGCCCCACCAATCTCATCGATACGGATTATGTGATCGGGCAGGACAACATCACGGCCCGCAAATTTGGCGTGAACGTCGATCTGCACGGCAAGGTTTTTCTCGTATCGTCCTTGATGGTGGTCTTTTTCGTCGTCGTCACCCTGGCGTTTCAGAACGAGGTCGAGCCGGTTTTCAGCAGCATGCGCACCTGGCTAACCAGCAATCTGGCCTGGTTCTTCATGCTGTCAGCGGATATTTTCGTACTGCTGTGCATCGGCCTGATCGTTTCGCCCTATGGCAAGATCAGGCTTGGCGGCAAGTACGCGAAACCGGACTTCAGCTACATCGGCTGGATCGCCATGCTGTTTGCCGCGGGCATGGCGATCGGCTTGATATTCTATGGCGTCGCCGAGCCGATCACTCATTTCAGTAACGCCTCCGCTGGCATCGTCACCGAAAACGGCTTGCGCACGGACGCGGCGCCGCTGGGCGCCGCGTCCGGCGATTCAGCCAAGGCCACACAGCTTGCCATGGCCGCCACCATCTTTCACTGGGGCCTGCATCCCTGGGCCATCTATGCGGTGGTTGCCCTGGCGCTGGCGCTTTTTACTTTCAACAAGGGTCTGCCGTTGACCATGCGCTCCATCTTCTATCCCATCCTGGGGGAGCGTATCTGGGGCTGGCCAGGGCATATCATCGATATCCTGGCGGTATTCGCCACCCTCTTTGGTCTGGCCACGTCCCTTGGGATCGGGGCTTCTCAGGCAACCGCGGGCATGGAGCATCTGTTCGGCATTCCAAACAACAACATCACCATGGTGGTACTGATCATGGGCATCACCGCCATCGCGCTGCTCTCCATCCTGGCAGGCATGGACAAGGGAGTGCAGCGTCTTTCCCAGGTCAACATGGTGCTGGCGTTCCTGCTGTTGATATTCGTGATCGCAGTGGGGCCGACCCTGTATCTTATTGGCGGTTTCTTCAAGAACCTGGCGTCCTACGTGACCTATCTACCGGCCCTGTCCAATCCCTTCGGTCGTGACGACAGCGGTTTCGTCGAGGGCTGGACCGCCTTCTACTGGGCCTGGTGGATCAGCATCACGCCACTTGTCGGCATGTTCGTCGCTCGTATCAGTCGGGGCCGCAGCGTGAGGGAATTCCTGGTTGCCGTACTGCTGATCCCTTCGGTCGTGTCGATCATCTGGATGACCGCTTTCGGCAATACCGCCATCCATCAGGTCGCCGCCGATGGGTTTCAAGGCGTCGAAAACGCGGCTCTTGAACTTCAGCTCTTCGTCATGCTGAGTCAACTGCCCTTTTCGTCGATCACGTCGTTTCTGGGCATCGTGCTGGTCATCGTATTCTTCACCACCACCTCGGATTCCGGCTCTCTGGTGATCGACTCCCTCGCTGCCGGAGGCAAGGTCAACGCGCCCAGGATACAGCGCGTCTTCTGGGCCATCATCGAGGGCGTCATTGCCATTGCCCTGCTGCTGGGTGGCGGCTTGACGGCGCTTCAAGCGGGAGTCATTTCCACCGGCCTGCCTTTTACACTGGTGCTGCTCGCCTGCTGCTATGCCATCGTCAAGGGGCTAATGAATGAGCCGCGTGACTAAAAACATTCACCCCCATGCCTCAAGGCGGCCGCATGGCCGCCTTTTTCATGCTCGGCGTTTGCTCTCAGCACCACAGATCGCTTATCGGGGTCTGCGGCGAATAGTGTCGGGCGATCTGCGCCTGGAACAGCTCCGCCGTGGCCAGGGCATCACCCAGGGCATGATGCCCGCTGTAGAACGGCAGATGATAACGCTGTCGGCTCTCGGCCAGGCGTAGGGAGGTAGAAGGACGCCGGGCTAGGCGTTTCAACCAGGCCCAGCGACGTTTGCGATGCAGACTCGCTTCCAGCTGCATGGTGTCGATCATCGGAAACAATAAACGCTCGCCCATTCGTGTGCGCACCGCCCGATCGAGAAAGGGACGTTCGATATTGCGGTAGTGCACGACCACCAATCTGCCGGCGAGGGTTTCCAGCAAGGCTGCAAGCACGTCATCGAGATCCGGCGCCGTGGCAATCTCGGAGTGGGTGATATGGTGAAAGGCAATGGACTCTTCACTCAATGGCTGACGCGGACGAACCACCCAATAACGGCGGCTGGCAAGTGGAATACGCTGCAGTGTGAAGGGCAATACCCCGATACTGACGATACCGTGCCGTTCCGGACTGAGCCCGGTGGTTTCCATATCAAGCGCTACCAACGGTGCGTCCGCGATGGGCGTTTGCGGGGCTGGAATATCGATCGAGTAAAAGCGCTCGAGCCTGGAATCGCATGCTAATTGAGCACATGCCCCCATGTAGTCGGCCCAATTCGTTTGATCCTGCTTGTCTGAGAAAGGGAGTGGCATAGACTATCGGATCAACGTCCCTTCGACGGCATCGGATAGCGAAACTTGACGTACTTCTGAGCGTTACTCAGGGTTTCGAAGGCCGCCTTCAAATGATGTCGATCGCGACTGGAGATATTTTCCGGCTCGATATTATTGTCCGGTTCCCGCTGCGCCTCGATATCCGCCACTTGGTGGTGAATACGCACCATGGAAATGAACTCCAGAGCATGCCCGAGCCGTTCACTCACCCCGTCCGGCAACACCCGAGCGGTGGCAATGTCGTCCAGACGTTTGAAACTATTTTGCGCTCTCGAGCCACAGGCCAGAGCATGCACACGAATCAGATCGATCAGAGGCGCTGTGCCGCGCCGCTTCAGGTTGATGGAATTATCATGCTTGCCGTCCTTCTCCATCACGAAGGTCCGGAAAAAGCCCAACGGCGGTGTTCGATTGCGGGCATTACGCGCCATGGCAGCAAGAAACAAGGGGCTCTGGGAGGCTTTCTCCGCTACAAGATCCTGCAACTGCTCGACGAACACCTCCTCTCCGTATACCCCGTCTAGATCGAAGAAAATCGAACTGTCGAGCAAGCGCTTGGGATTGGGGTCTTCGATCCAGGTGGAAAAGTATTCTTTCCATTTTCGAAGCGGCTGCCGCCACTCTCGATTGGTCGCCATGACATCGCCCTTGCAGTAGCTGTAACCGCAGGCCGCCAATCCATCGCTGACAATGGTCGCCAGACGCAGGAAGTAGTCATCATGCTGGGCCGGATCGAAATCATCATCCAGCACCAGGGCATTATCCTGATCCGTGATGATGGCCTGTTCGTCCCGGGCCATCGAACCCAGCGCCATGAAGCAATAGGGCACCGGCGGGGGTCCAAGTTCAGCCTCGGCGAGTTCGAGCAGGCGCCGGGTGAAGCTGCGCCCAATGCTGGACATCGCCCTGCCGATCATCTGGGAATCGGCCCCTTCGGACACTAATTGCGCGAAGGTTGAGCGGACCTCTTCACTTAAATGCTTGAGCCCGGCAACATCGGACTGATGAAAGATGTTGTTGACCAGGTAGAGGCTATTGTGGGTCTCGTAGCGCACGATATCGGACAGGTGCAATATACCGATCGGGCGCCGACGATGCAGCACCGGCAGGTGATGCACGTTGTTGCGCAACATGCACAGCATGGCTTCGTACAGGGACGCCTCGGATTGAACCGTCATCGGGTTTTTCGACATCACCTCGACGACGGCTGTCTCCGGTGCCACCCCCACCGCCAGCACCCGGGTGCAAAAATCCCGATCGGTGATAATTCCCGCCAGTTTCCAGGTCTGGCCATCCGCCAGGGTGAATTCGCGGGAATGATCTTCGTCCGGCTCGGTCAATACGAGCGCTGCCGTCGATCTCTCGTCATGCATGCGCCGAGCGACTTCCTGCAAGGCAGCGGAGGGTTCGACCATGATGGGGTAACGTCGAATCAGCTTGCGCACTCGAGTCGTGAGCATGTCGCTATTGCGGCGCTGTTGCTCGACGGTAATTTTTAGACGCGCTCCACTGTCCTCGACAAAATCAGCGAAATCATCATTTTCTTCGCATAATTGCTCGAAGGTAGCTTCGGGAATGAAATAAATGAGGGTATCTTCGATCGCCTTGACCGGAAAATGAACGCCGCGATGACGCAGCAAATCGGAGTAACCGAAGATGTCACCTTCGCTTAAACGGTTATAGAGGGTGCCACTACGACGAAACATCTCGACGGCACCGCTACGGATATAACAGAACTCATGAATAGCTTGGTCTCGCGTCAGTATCTCGGTGCCCGCGCGGTAATAGCTGACCTGAACCACGCTTGCCACTTCATCGAGCAATGCATCGGATAGACGATCGAAGGGCGCGAACTGGCCGAGGTGATCGCGAATTTCCAACAGTTCAGTGTTCATGGCCGCCCATCCGAATCAGAAACGAATTGAGGGAATTGTCAGAAGGATGGAGAGCGGGGTCAAGCAGAAGAATAGAACGATTACAGCGCTGAGGGGACGACCTGAATTGGGAGGCGGCGCCTCGTCAGCCGCATCCCGGCACACGCAGCCACCACTACCGTTGCTCCCTTCCGGGCCTGGCGGGGTTCGCGGTTTAGCATTGCGGGAGGACCGACGAGGGCCACCATAAATCGCCTTTTGCCAGACGGCACCTAGATGCAAGCGCTTGAGCATCAAGGGCTTGTTCAACGAGCGCGTACTATATCAGCGACCTGATTCGGCATCAAGCGTAAACCCTCATAGGCTAAAGCTGTGCTGCAACATATTGCTTGGGTTTAAACGGGTAAGTGAAAAATCCGTGGTTTTATTGGGTCGGTTGGCTGCTATGCTTAGGGGGCACTGATTCAATTTTATAATGTACAACGG
Source organism: Halomonas sp. GXIMD04776 (assembly GCF_049808615.1). Classification (NCBI taxonomy): domain Bacteria; kingdom Pseudomonadati; phylum Pseudomonadota; class Gammaproteobacteria; order Oceanospirillales; family Halomonadaceae; genus Halomonas; species Halomonas sp. GXIMD04776. The sequence goes on from NZ_JBNCAN010000019.1 coordinate 65,083, forward strand.
CTTGTCTGCCGTATGTACGACAACGATCAGGGAGATGATTCATGGAAAAGAATCCTGACAAGGGTTATGTCGCAATGCTGGGCTGGAGCCTGAATGCCATTGAGGCGCTGGATCGCTTCGATCGACGTTATGTGATCGTCGCGCCGGACTGGGCGGAGGATTACTGCAAGGAACACGATATTCCTTATCTTGCCTGGAATTTCGAACGTCTCAACGATCGCTCCATGGAAATCGCTGAAACCCTCAATGACATGGGGGTGGATGTTGCCATTCCGCTTTTCGAGGAAACGGTGGAGTGGGCCGGCGCCATCAACTCGGTGCTCCTGGACAATCCACGGCTGTATGGTCAGGCGTTGTTACTGCGGGACAAGGCGTTGATGAAGCGACGAGCGCAGCTTGGCGGCATTCGCGTGGGCATCTTCGAGGAAGCTCACGACAAGTCTGATGTCATCCGCTTTCTCAAGCGCGTCAATCAGACCTTGCTCAAACTCGATGGCGACCCCAACGACCCCATTCACCTGAAGGCCTTCGACAAGGCGGGCTGCCTGGGCCATCGCGTGATCCGCACGCCGGACGAGATCGATACGATTCCCGACGAAGAATTTCCGGTACTGATGGAAAGCCATCTGGACGGCTGGGAGTTCGCCGTCGAGGCGTGGATTCACGATGGAAAGATCCGTTTCTTGAACATTTCGGAATACGTGACCCTTGGCTATTCGGTCTTCGTTCCCGCGACCCCAGAGCTTGAAAAGTATCGGGAAGCGATCACCCGCCAGATCGAAAAGCTGATCAAGACCTTCGATATCGAATTCGGCTTCATCCATCCCGAGTACTTCGTCACCAGCGACGGGGAAATGTACTTCGGTGAAGTCGCCTATCGCCCACCGGGCTTCAAGGTCTTCGAACTGCTCGAACGAGCCTATGGCTTCAATGCCTATCAAGGTCTCGTGTTGTCCTTCGATCCCAAGACCACCGAGGAAGAAATCACGAACTTCTTCCCCCGTGAAGTGGTGGATGCCAAGGGCCATGCCGGTTGCTTCGGGGTCTATCCACGTCGACGCGTGGTCAGTAAGCTCGAGATTCCCGAAGAAACGGAACAGCACGAATATTTCGAGTCTCATGAGTTGACGGCACCTTTGGAAGAGACGGTTACCAAGCGCACCGCCTTCGGCACGCACTGGGGCCTGATCTATTTCTTCGGTGAGGACCCGCATACGATGCGCGACCTGTTGAAGCATCAGGAAGAACTCGATTTCTATGTCTGACAATACTGGCAGGATGACAAGGAGTTTGTTTGACTAATCAAGGTGAAAGCGCCGGTGACCTGCAAAGGTCACTGGCCAATCTGGATGAGGCGATCGAAATCCTTGCCCGGACAAGAGACTTTGCCAAAGCCACCAAAACCAATCGCGTGCTGACAGCGTTACGCCGGATCATGATGATGGAAGGTGGCCCTGAGGCCATCGAACAGCGCGCGACACTGCTCGAGTCGGCGGGTATCTTCAACGGCTCCGACTGGTCCCAGCCACAAATACTGCAACCAGGGCTGACCAAGTATTCGCTGCGCTCGGCGTCAAGCGATATCGTGCTGATGGAAGCATTGAGCGAAATACGTTTATTGGCAGTAGCCAAAGGCGATTATCGGCATCCCTCCATTTCCACCGAGCAGGCTCACCACTACCTGACCCAGGTACTGGCGCTCAATCTCGAATTACTCTTCACGCCTCCCAGTGAGGCCGAGCGCACGCAACAAGGCAATCTCGCGCTCTTGACACGCCGACTGCTCAAGTATCTTACCCTTGGCATCGGCTATGAATACATCGTCGACCGGCTTGTCGATGAAATCTGGCGTATTCTTCAACAGCGCCCTATCCAGGTCGAATCGGTCAAGCAGATGATTCTGCAGATCGCCTCATGCCGTATCAATCCTGACATTGAACTGGGTATCAGTGGCCAAGGGGCGGATCGCCTGATCAGCAGTCTATTCGGCACCACCAATGGCTGTCGTGAAGATCCAGGCCTGGAGGTGTATCAGCAACGCCTCGAAAGCATGGATTCGACGGGGCTGCATTACGAGGCCACCGGTTTTGCGCGGGCAATGCACGACACCGGCCTGGTCTCGCCCTATCACGCGGTGCTGCTGCGCCATCTGCTCACTCACGGCGATCATACGCTGGCCGAAGCCCTCGGGCTCTCCAGTACCGGTCGCGACTGTCTACTGTGTTATCGCGCGCTGGTACACGCCATGATCGACCTGGCGGTACATCCGGAGACAAGCCAGGCCATCTATGGACTGGCTTTGTTGCTCGAGCGAGGCATTCTCTACCAACCCCCGGTGGCGCCGGCACTGTGGCGACAGGTGGCGCTGACACTGTCGCCTTATTCCCAGCAACGCTTGATTCTTGCTTTTGGCGCCACGCCCTCCCCCAGTGCACGACTGATGGAGGGCGTCTTGTGCATGCTTGGCCAGCCTCTGGGCGTCGGTCAGGGCAACAACCCCACCTGCCAGTCGGCACGGGCGCTGTCGATGTGGTCCTATAACGACCCGGACTATCTGCTGCAAATGGTCGTTTGGGCTGCTCGGGACGACGAAATCATCATGCACTTCGAAGGCCAGCCGGTCTCTTCCCGGGAGAACCTCGAGGGTGTCGCCAAGACGCTGCCCATGGATCTCGACCCGGTCTCACTGTTGGTGGTGCCGCATCTGGATCGTATCTATAACGAAATGGGTCGGCGCTGTGTGGCGCGAGGCGAGGATCCGCACCGCTGGGTCAATCCCGAATTTCATGGCTGGTGGGCCGGGCGTGGTTTCCGCATTGCCGTGGATATCGCCACCGGCAAGCTTTTTCAGCTGGAAAGTTTTCTGCGCCACTTCTATGCCTGCTATCACCCTTACTACAATGGCAATCAGCCCTTGATCCATCCCCAACCGGCGGGCATTGCGGTCACTGACAGCGCCGCCCGATTCATCGGTTGGCATGCCATTTCGCTCCTTCGGGTGAGCCTGGATCCACAGCAGGTCATGCGGATGTACTTCTTCAATCCCAACAACGACAGTGGCCAGGATTGGGGGGATGGCGTGGTGGTCAGTACCGCCGGGAACGGCGAACGTTACGGGGAGGCTTCTCTACCCTTCGAAGATTTTCTGTCACGCCTTTATATCTTTCATTACGACCCTCTGGAGCCAGGCAACACCAGCGCGGTCGATGAACAGTACATTCTTGACGTAATGGATAAGGTCCAACGCACCTGGGCCAAGGATCGAATACCCGCGGATCCCATGCAAGCCACGAGTGGCCCGGTTTGAACCGGCCGTTCTCCTCTCAAACGCACGCCCCCACTGGAATGAACTGAATCCCGGTGGGGGCATTTTCGAGTCTCCGGCGCTTGTCACGGAGCTTCGGTGTTAGAACGCTCAGTCACCGACGCTGCCTTTTCCTTTCATGCGCTGACGCAGGATTGGCCCGACCAGATAGGGCAAAATCAAACCGACAATCGCGACACTCCACAACCCTATCGCCAGACCGCTGCCCCAGAGTACCGTCCAGTCGCCATCGGAGATATCCAGAGCGTGACGCAGATTCTTCTCCATCTCGGGTCCCAGCAACAACCCCAGAATGATCGGCACCAGCGGAATATCCAGCTTGCGCAGGAAATAACCGCCGACCCCGAAAGCAACCATGAAGTACAGATCGAAGGCGGAATTGCTGATTGAGTAGATGCCCACGAACGCCACCATGGTAACAATGGGCAGCAAATACATCGGCGGCACCGATAGCAGCTTGACGAAGATCCCTACCAGCGGGATGTTCAACAGCAATAGCAGGAAGTTACCGATCAGCAGTGCCGCAATGACGCCCCAGACGATATCCGCGTTCTGAGTAAACATCAGCGGCCCCGGCGTAATATTCAACGAGATCAACAAGGCCAGCAGCACCGCCGTCGTACCACTACCCGGCACGCCTAGCGTCAGCATGGGCACCAGGGCACCGGACGAGGCACCGTTGTTACCCGCCTCCGGCGCCGCAACCCCGCGCGGATCACCTTCACCGAAATGGCCTTTCTTGCCCAGAATCTTCTTCTCGAGCGTATAACTGATGAAGCTGCCCAGCGAGGCACCTGCGCCGGGCAAGACACCGGAAATGAAGCCCAACACCCCACCACGCAATGAGGTCGGCAACACTGCGACAATATCTCTCCAGGACAGCTTGAGCTTGTTGACCACCATGGCCGGCTTGCCACCACCAGCGCGCTCCTCGATGAAGAACAAAAGCTCGGAAATGGCGAACAAGCCGACGATGGCAATGATGAAATCGATGCCCTCGTAGAGTTCGAGGATGCCGAAGGTGTAGCGCTGGGTGCCGGTATTGTCGATGCCCACGGTCGCGATCATTAGCCCGATGGCCGCCGCCATGATCGTCTTGACCGGGTTCTTGCCGGTAATGCCACCCAGCGTCGCGAAGGCCAGCACGAACAGGGCGAAATACTCCGCCGCGCCGAAGGTCAGCGCGAACTTGGCCAACAGTGGCGCCAGCAGAATCAGTCCAATGGTCGCTACCAGGCTGCCGATGAAGGAAGCCACGGCGGAAATGGCCAGCGCCTCCGCAGCCTTGCCCTTCTGGGCCATCGGATAGCCATCGAGACAGGTCATCATGGCCGGCTCGTCTCCGGGAATATTCAGCAGAATCGACGAGATACGACCGCCATACATGGCACCTGCATAGACCGCGGTGAGCATGATAAGCGCAGTATCCGGCTGCAACCCCAGAGAGAACGCGAGCGGAATCAGGATTGCCACCCCGTTGGCAGGCCCCAGGCCGGGCAACGCACCGATCAAGGTGCCGAGAAACGCCCCTAGCAACGCGAACATCAGGTTGTGCGGTTGCAGGGCGACGCCGAACCCATCGATCAGATAATTGAGGGTTTCCATTAACTTGTCTCCAGCACGCTTAGCAGACCCCAGGGCAGCGGCAGGTCGAGGGCGAAGGTGAACAACAGGAACACGACGATGCCGGCAATGAGCCCAGTGAGATAGGCGCGTACAGGCGTCGCACCCATACGCCAACACAGGGTACCCACCGCCAGGGCCGTGGCGATGATGAATCCCAAGTGCTGCAACAACAGCGTGTAGGCGATCAGCACGGCGACGGCAATCACCAGCTCCAGCCAGATACGGCCGGGTGGCCAGGCATTGTCCGGATCGGGCCTCACGATCAGGTAGAGACTGGTCAGCGCCAGCACTACCGCCAAGAGCATTGGAAAGGTTTCGGGGCCGACAGACTCGGCCCCGCCGAAGGGTTCGGGAAACTGGGTGGCGCCCCAGCCGTAGGCCACGGCCAGGACGAGCATCAGTATGCCAAAGATACGATCATTGAGGGCCATTACTGGATCAACCCGATATCCTTGGAGAGCGCCTCAATGTCATCGATCTGCTGCTTGACGAAGCTCTCGAATTCACCGGCACTCTTATGGAAAGGCATCAGGCCGTTCTGCTTCATGACCTGCTCCCATTCCTGGCTTTCGTAGATAGTGTCCATGGCATCGACCCAATACTGCTTGGCATCGTCGGAGATATCCGCCGGCATGTAGAAGCCTCGCCAGTTGGGGCCGACCGCATCGATACCCTGCTCCTTGGCGGTAGGAATGTCGGAGAACTCACCCGGCAGTCGCTCTTCAGAGAGTACCGCCAGTACCTTTAGATCGCCGGATTCCATGAAGCCCTGAGCTTCGGTGATATCGCCGGTGAAGGCATCCACGTGACCACCCACGACCTGGGTCATGGCTTCGCCACCGTTGTTGTAGGAAAGATACGGAATACGCGGCAGGTTCTCGACTCCGGCGTCCTGGGCCGCGATCAGCACCTTGAGATGGTCCCAGCCACCCTTGGCGCTCCCTCCAGCAAACTTCACCGCCCGTGGGTCTTTCTTGAGAGCATCCATCAACGCCGGCAGATCCTGATACTCGGAATCCTTGGACACGGCAATGATCCCGTAATCCGCTCCCAGGGCCCCGATCCAGTTGACCATATCCGCGTCCAGGCCCTGGAACTGTCCCTGGGCCAGACGCGTGGTGGTCGCCGTCGACGCCGCTACCAGCAGCTGCTCGTCACCGGCGCGTTTGCTCACCGTGTGGGCATAGGCGACACCGCCCCCGGCACCGGCCATGTTGATGGTCTGCACGCTGCGCGGCACCAGATCGAGGTCCTCGAGCACCTTGCCAACACTGCGGCAAGTGAAGTCCCAGCCGCCCCCCGGGTCCGCAGGCGCCAGACACTCCACCTTGCCGGAAGGCTCAAACGCCATGGCCATACTGCTGCTCAGCGTCAGCGTCACCGCGGCTAGCAGTTTGATCGGTGTTCTCATCGTCATTGTTATTTCCCTTTCGTATCGAGGTGAGTGAATCGGTTTGAAGCGAGTGTCGAATTGCCGGACTTGCTCTTCGCTTCGCAACCACCTTACAATTCTGTAAGGCAGAACAACGTTCCTTAGAATAGAAAGTTAGGCATCCTGAAAAGCGCCGTCAACGTCAATCGCCGTCGCTACGACCAAAGTAGAGCACCCATGACGGCATTTACCCACTCCTGCAAAAGGCGTACTGAAAGCATGGCACAAGATCGCGTAGAGGCCGTGGAGCGGGCATTGACCATACTCGAAGCATTCGACTCATCCACGGAGAGCTTCACTCTTGCCGAGCTGGCGAATGTCACCGGGTTCTACAAGAGCACGCTGTTGCGCCTGTTGAGTTCACTCGAGCGCTTCGATTACGTTCAGCGTGGTAGTGATGGACGCTATCGGCTGGGGGCGACACCGTTGCGCCTGGCACGCCAACATCTGCCCAGTCGTCAGCTCGAAGTCAGAATCCAGCCGGTCCTGGACCGCCTGGCCAGCGCCAGTGGCGAGACCGCCAGCCTGATTGAAGTCGACGACGAGAACGTCGAATGCTGCCTGGTAGCGACTCCAGATACGGCCTTGCATCATGCGCTACGCCCCGGACAACGCTGGCCCACGCCCCAAGGCGACCCCATACTGGATTTCGCCGGCGGTGTCATGGTCTGTCAACGCTTGACGATAGCGGATTCGAGGGCATTCTGGCTTGCCCTTTCGGGGCCGTGCGGGCGGCTCGACCCGACCGCCGCCAACGCACTATTGAACGAGGTACAGTCCAGGTTGGAGCAGCAACCGGAGGATATTACCCAGCCAGCGACCTACCCTTGAACGAGACCGCCATGAATCTACTCTTGATCGAAGACGATGCGCTGCTCGCCGAGACACTTGCCGATGTATTGCGGCTCGAAGGCCACCGAGTCACGACCCTCGGCGATGGCAGCGAGGCGCATCAGCGACTATCCGTCCCCAATCACGGTAATGACTTGATCCTGCTCGACCTCAACCTGCCGAGTTGCAGTGGCCTGGAGGTGCTGGCGGCTCTACGCCAGCACGACACGAAAACGCCGGTATTGATTCTCACCGCGCGTGGCGCCATCGAGGATCGCGTGCAGGGGCTCGACCTGGGCGCCGACGATTATCTTGCCAAGCCTTTCGCCCTGGATGAACTGGAAGCTCGGGTACGTGCGCTGTTGCGTCGACAGGCGCGCGATGCCACCTTGCAGATAGGCACACTGAACTTCGACAGTCTCGCCCAGCGCTTCACGCTTCGAGGTGAATATCTCAGTCTTCCGCCCCGAGAGCAGCGCTTGCTGGCCTGCCTGATGCGTCACGCCGGCGAGCCGGTAGACAAGGCTCGTCTGGCTCTTGAGGCCTTCGCCGGCGAATCTCTGGGCGACAACGCCATAGAGGTCTACGTGCATCGTCTACGCCGACGTCTGAGCGACAGCGATGTCACCTTATATACCGTGCGCGGCCTGGGCTATCAGTTGGTGTCGCCGTGACGGCTCGAGACAGTCTCTACCGGCGTCTTCTGGCCTGGTTGCTATTGCCTCTGCTGGGTCTGGCGGCATTGATTTTGTGGCAGGCCTATCTGGGCGCCCGGGACACTGCCGACCGCGCCTTCGATCGATTGCTCGAGGCGGCTTCGCTGGCCATCGCCGAACAGGTCAAATGGCAAAACGATCGCCTCTGGCTCGACCTGCCGCCGGCGGCCCTGGAAATGCTCGCCACGGATGCCGAGGAGCGGGTGTTCTATGCCCTCTATGCCGCCGAGGACGAGTTCGTGACCGGAAACGCCCATCTCCCTACCTTGGTCAACCAGGGAAGTGATGACGATCCTCTACGCTTTGCAGATGTGGACTGGCAGGATCAGGCACTGCGCCTGGGCATCCGCGAAGCCCGGCTCGAGGACTGGGATCAGCGTGAACGTTTCGAGGTGAGGGTCGCTCATACTCGTGAAGGCCGCGAAAGGCTGGCCTCCTCTCTGTTTCAGGGGAGCCTTGCCCGCATCGCCTTGTTGGCCCTACTGGCCACCGGCGTCCTGGTACTCGCCCTTCGTTTTGCCCTGGCGCCGCTCACCCGCCTGCGCCGCGCCATTCGTGCCCGGGACCCACGCACTCTGGCGCCTCTGGAGCTGTCGTTACCGCGAGAACTCGCGGAACTGCGCGAGGCACTCAACGAACTGCTATCACGCATGCGCCGCGTGCGTGCCAACCAGGAACGCTTCATTGGCGATGCGTCCCATCAGTTGCGCACTCCCTTGGCAGGCTTATCGGTGCGGGCCGAAATGGCCCTGCGCCAGAACGACCCGGCGGTGTGGCGAGATTCCCTGCAGGCGATGCAGGCCACCAGCAGCAGTGCCGCACGCCTGGCAGTACAACTATTATCGCTGACTCGCCTCAACAATCCCGAGGCCACCCCGGAACTCAAACCGCTGGATCTGAATCAGGTTGCGCTCAAGGCAACGCGCAACGCACTCCCGGCCTGTCACCGGGCAGGCATCGACCTTGGCGTCGAAGTGCCGGAAAATGCCGTGATCGTTTCGGGAATCGATTGGCAACTGGAAGAGGCCCTGAGCAATCTCATCGACAACGCTCGACGTTATGGCCGCCAGGATGAAGGACAGCACCAGAATAAACCACGCATCACCGTTCGAGTGCAGGCCAAGCCGCCGACTCTCGAAGTCGAGGACGACGGACCCGGGATCCCGTCCCACCTACGCCTGAGGGTGCTGCGCCCTTTCTTCCGTGGTCAGCAATCCGGCGAGGGGTCCGGCCTGGGCCTGGCCATCGTCGATGGTATCGCCCGCAGCCACGGCGCGTGCTTGAGTCTCGAAGAGGCCGGTTCAGGTCATGGACTAAAGGCGATCCTACGCTTCCCCGAGGCCCATTCATGAATATTCGATGCCGTGTAGTGCTGTTATGGGTGGGACTATGGCTGCTGTCGGGCGTCAGCGAGGCGCAAATACTGCACTACCCAGCTCAGCCAGAACGAACCGACGCGCCACGCCTGCTGATTCATGGTGCCCTGGACCCACCGCTGATCGCGCCGGTGCTGGAGGACTTCCATCGCCGTCAGCCACACATCGACCTGACCTATCGCAATCTCACCACCCTCGAGATCCATCGCGCCTTTCTGGCCGACGAAGGTGAAAAAAATGCCGACGTGGTAATGTCCTCGGCCATGCCCTGGCAGTACCAACTGGCCAATCACGGCTATGCCCGAGCCCTGGACGACAAGGCGGCCCGGGAGTGGCCCAGGTGGGCACGCTGGCGGCGCGAGTTGTTTGGCATCACCTTCGAACCTGTGGTGATCGTTTATCGCAGGGAGCTGGTTGAGCATTTCGGCAAGGTGGCCAATCACGGTGATCTGCTTCGACTGCTCGAAGATGAACGCGACGCTCTACGAGGGCGTGTGGTGACCTACGATCCAGCCCAGAGCGGCGCCGGTTATACCTATGCCGTCGAGGAGGCTCGTCTATCGCCACGCTACTGGGAACTGGTCACCGCCCTTGGCGGCGTGCGAGCCGACCTGGTGGGCACCACCGGTGAGATGCTGAAAGGATTGGCGTCAGGGCGTTATCTCATCGGCTACAACCTGCTCGGCAGCTACGCCCAGGACTTCACCCGAACGCATCCTGAACTGGAAATCGTTGTGCCGAACGACTACGCGCTGATCATGCAACGGCTGGTGTTCCTGTCACGCTCGGCGAACAATCCCGCGGCAGGACAGCGTTTTATCGGCTATCTACTCAGCGAGACGGGACAAGGCGTGATTGGCCAGAATACGCCCCTGGGAACCGTGCACCCGGCCTTCGAAGGCCCGGGCAGTGCCGTGGCGCTACGCGAGCGCCTGGGCGAGGCGCTGCGGCCAATCCGACTCGGGCCTGGTTTATTGGCGACGCTCGATCATCTCAAGCGCGAAGCGCTGCTGGACCGATGGGAGCGGGAATTTCAACGCGCTAAGGTGGGCCGCGATCCCCATGCCTACACGAGAGAGCAGCCATGATGCGCCTTGATCAACTACTCGTCGCCCGGGGCCTGGCACGTTCGCGCACCCGAGCCCAGCGATTGATCCGCAATGGTCGGGTGGCGCTGGAAAGCGCCCCCGACAAGGTGCTGACGAAGCCCGGCGAAAAGATCCCCGAAGACACGCGGTTGACACTCGCCGAAGACGACGAAGAGCGCTATGTCTCCCGCGCCGGCCTCAAGCTGGAAGCCCTGCTCGCTGCTGTGAAGTTGCGCTTGGATGGCAGAAACGTACTGGATGTCGGCCAGTCTACTGGCGGATTTACCGACTGTGCCCTCCGTCATGGCGCCGCCCATGTCATCGGTGTCGAGGTCGGCCAGGATCAACTCGCTCCCGAACTACGCCATGATCCCCGCGTGACGTGCCTCGAAGGCCTCAATGCCAGGGGCATGTCCAACGAACCACGCCTTCGAGCGGCCATCGAGCAACATGCGCCTCTCGGGATAGCAGTGGCGGTCATGGATGTTTCCTTCATTTCCCAGACGCTGATCCTGCCGGAGTTGGGCCGGATGCTAAACCGTGGCGCCGAGCTGCTCTCCCTGGTCAAACCGCAGTTCGAAGTCGGCCCGGGCCGGGTCGATAACCGAGGCATCGTCCGGAACAGCGCCTGTTACGCAGAGGTCGAACGGCGCATCCGCGCCTGCTGCGCCGAGCACGGTTTCGAGATACTCAGCTGGCGCGACAGCCCGATTCTCGGCGGCGACGGCAATCGTGAATTCCTGCTGCATGCACGGCGCCCGTAGTCCTCTCATTCACCCAACGTCTTGTCCTGGGTCTGGGAAATGACGTTCTTCGCCCGCCCTTCCGCATCGTGCAGCCAGACATCCATCTGGTTGAAGGCAACCCGAATGTCGTTGTCACGAAACAGCGTATCGAGCCGCCGATTGATCTCGTCCGCGGCGAACAGCCGATCGAGCAGATCGTTGACGAAGATGCGCAATTCGAAGTTGAAGGCCGTCGAGCCGTAGCTGGTGCACAGCACCTGAGGCTCCGGGTCCTTGAGCACTCGGGAATTCTCGGCAGCCGCCTCGGCCAGCAACCGATGCACCTTGTCCAGGTCCGAGCCGTGGGCCACGCCATAATTGAGAATCACGCGGGTGACGTTGTCCGACAGCGACCAGTTGATCAGCTGGTCGGTGACGAAGGTCTTGTTGGGAATGATGATTTCCTTGCGATCGAAGTCCGTCATCGTAGTCGCCCGGATGCGGATGCGACTGATCGTTCCGTGCAGATTGCCCAGGGTAATGGTGTCACCGATGCGTATCGGCCGCTCGAAGAGGATGATCAGTCCCGAGATGAAGTTGGCAAATATTTCCTGAAGGCCGAAACCGAGCCCCACACCCAAGGCGGCCACTAGCCACTGCAGTTTGCTCCAGGAAACCCCGAGCGTGCCCAAGGCTGCCACGATCCCGACGCCAACGATGGTATAGGAGAGCAGCGACGAAATCGCATAGGCACTGCCCTGCTTGAGAGACAGCCGCGACAGCACCATGACCTCGAGCAACCCGGGCAAGTTACGTGCCATGACGAATGTCAGCATCACGGTGACCAGTGCCGTGAGCAGGTCAGCGACGGTAATGGGCGTTTCGCTCAGGCTTTCGCCCACGCCCTGGGTAATCGACCAGATGCCGACATTGTCGAGATAGGCCAGCACCGCCAGCAGATCCGACCACAGGATGTACAGCACCAGGGAAAAGCCGAGAAACAGAATCAGCTTGGAAAGGCGCAGGGACTGCTGATTGACCTGCTCGAGATCCAGGGGCGGTTCTTCGACGACCTCGAGCCCGCCCTCGGCGCCCTCCTGCACCTGGGCACGACGACGCGCCACGGCGCGTCGATAGGCCAGGCGCCTCGCCGCCACGGCCAGACCTCGGACCACCGAGGCCTCGACCAGAATCCACAGGCCGAAGATGTACAGGCTGCCGACGAACCGATTGACCAGCTGCAAGGCGGTGTACTCATAGCCCAGCACGATCAGCCCGGCGAGCACCAGCGTGGTGCCGGACAATGCCAACCCCAGGACCAATCGAAATAGCTTGACGCCGAAATAAGGCGTATGGGCCAGGATGAGGCGCGCCAACAGCACGCTCATGGCAATCAGGCCCGCCAGCATCAGCAACAGAAAGAGTGGCCGCTCGGTGAGCGTAGGACCGTCACCCTGCGCCAGAGAGCTGATCAAGAGCACGGGGATGAGCGCGATACCCAACCACCATAGCAAACGCCGCAAACGCGTCGCGTAAGCCGCCGGCCAATGAAAATGACGCACCGACACACCATCGGATACCAGCAGGCGACGTGCCAGCGCCACGGCACCCCAGGCCATCGAGAGTTGCAGCAGCGCTTCACCCCAGGCGACAACGACGCCGATTCCGCCAAGTTTCATAGCGATGCCGACGCCAGCCAGGGCCAGCGGTCCAGGAGCCGCGATCAAGGCATTGAGTATGATTGCCCAAGGGGTATGCATCTGGGTATCGCGCTTGAGCCGGCCTACCTGTTCGTGGAGCGTCAGCAAACGTGCCTTGATCCGCCGGCGCCGTAGCAACAGCCCCAGGGCCGACAGTAATAAGGGAAGCGACCAAAGCGCTACCGGTTCCGGGACTCGCCAGAAGTGATTCAACTTTTGTCGCCAGCCCTCACCGCTCACTTGAGCCATCAGCGATTGCGGCAATTGGCGGAGCCAGGCCAAATCGAGGGGGTGACGACTTGCCACCCAGAAGAGCTGCTCCTCGATGGTCAAGCGCAACGAGGCACTGATTTCGAGCAGCTGTTGCTGATTGAGTTGCAGATCGATGGCGGTGGTCAACAACTCCCCATATTCCCGCTCAAGCTGATCGACCAATTCGACTCGTCCCTGGTACAGCTTCGTCAGTGTCGCGATCACCTGGGATGACATTTCTGTCCCGGTTTTATCGACTTGCTCTTTCGCAAGCCGTTCGGCGTCGCGTAGAGCCTCACGTTGACGATTCAATTCAAATTGCTTGAGGCGAATGTCCGCGATCTGTTCCTGAATACCCTTGACCGCATCGACCTGCGGCAGAGAGCTACGCTGCTCGCGTAGGATACGCGACAGCAATTGGCTGCCGCGCACCGCTTCGATCTGCTGTTTGAGAGTCCGTTGTACCTGCCGTACCCGATCGAGTTGAGTGCGTACCTTGATGGCTTCGCGCTTTAGAACGTTGTAGCGATCGATCACCTGCAACAGCTCGAGACTCATCTGGCGATTGCGTGACCGCGCCTCGACCACGGCGGTATTGTCATCGGCAACGGACGGCTCGGTCCCCGATGTCTGGCCCAGCGTATCCACGAGCTGATCCCGTCGCTTCTGATCGAGGATGGCCTGCATCAAGGTAAGACGATCCTCGACCTGGTCGATCTCGCGGACCAGGACTTCACGACGCCGACTGGCCAGTTCAAGCAGACGGGTATTGACGGCCAGTTGGCGGCGTTTGAGCGCCAGTTCACTTTCCGCCAGTGCCAATTCGCTGCGTGACAACCACGCCTTGGATGAATCCTCGGCGCCCCCAAAGTCATCGAGCATGAGGCGTTTTTCCTCGATCTTTTCGAGAGCGGCAGAAATTGTGGCCTGGGCGCGCTCGGGTAATGTCTGGGCGGCAATCAAGCGCGAGTTGGTCTTGGCCAGATCATCCTGTAGTGACTGCAATCGATTGAGCGTATCAGCTACCCGTGTTTCCAACTCGGATATACCGAGCGGCTTGAATGTGTCGGCACTCGGCGCGGTGCTCTCCGATGTCTCCCGTAATGCTCGCTCCAGGCGCTGCATCTCCTCGGGGGCACGGCTGATCTGCTGCTCGAGCTCGTTGCGCTCCTGGCGGGTCGCTTCTATCTCATCCAAGGCATCGAGGATGGCACGCAGAGTCTCGATCTCTTCCTGCTGACTGCTATCCGGCTGCTCCAACGCCGTCAGGGTTTCCAGGTTCTGGGCGACGACATCCCGCTCGGGCGGCGCCTCCTGCCCCCAGGCAGGGCCCCATATCAGCAGCAATACCACCAGCACACTTGCCATCAAACTGAACCCAACCCTTCTGTGTGGCGCTGCCATTATTAATCCTCATTTCCAGCGCGATCGTATCGCACTCAAATTAGTGACGAATTGTGCGATTGCCCGAGGGCGTTGGCAATTACTCACGCAAAGCGTTTGACTTGGCAGAAAAGCGTGGTAGAAACGGACGCTTGGTGCCTCACACAGGACGCTGATAATGGCTTTGCCCACCCCGCTGCGTGTGATTACGCGGTTGCTTATTTGTTCACTGCTGGGCGTTGTCGCCCACGCCAACGCTCAATCAACCACCCAAGAAAATACTTCCCCAAAGACAGAAGATACCGTTGCCAGCACGCTGGAACAGGCGCAGGCACGGCGCGAACTGGAGCGCAACTCGGAACAGAACCCGTTGGCGATTACCGTCTATCGACGCAACTATTTATTGCCCTGGACCTACAACACCAGTCCTAATCAAAATGATTTTGACTCGATCAGCAGCAATGGCGATGCGGACAAGACAGAAGTAAAGTTTCAAATCAGTCTCAAGGTGAATGTGCTGAACAATTTGTTCGACGACAATGGCGATCTTTACTTCGCCTATACCCAGCGCAGCTGGTGGCAGGCCTATAACTCCAAGGCGTCCTCCCCGTTTCGCGAAACCAATCATGAGCCTGAAGTATTCGTCAGTTTCGACAATTACTTTCCGTGGTTTGGCTGGGTAAATACCGAGAATCGCATCGGCTTCGCCCACCAATCCAACGGCCAATCTCAGCCCTTGTCGCGTAGCTGGAATCGCCTGTATGCCGATCTTCTTTTTCAACGCGGCGATTGGGCCGTCAGTGTGGCACCCCACTGGCGAATTCCCGAAGATAAAGAAGACGACGACAACCCCGATCTGGAGAATTACATCGGGTACGGCGATATCACGCTGGTACACACCTTCGGCGATCAGGAAGTATCGCTGATGGTCAGGGGAAATCCCGGCAAACACCATTATGGCGCTCGACTTGACTACACCTTTCCACTGATCGGCAAGGTGCGCGGGCATGTGCAGTATTATGACGGCTACGGTGAAAGCCTCGTCGATTATGATGAGGATGTACAACGCTTCGGTCTGGGCTTCAGTCTCAACACCTACCTGGCGGGCATTCCAGGCAATGATTGATAACCAAGGTCATGTTGCTATGATAGTACCGTCATTCACTTTTCAAGGAAGACCGTAAGATGGCTATGTTTCCTGTAGGAAAGCACGATCGCGACGCCAGCACCGAGCAATTGAAAGAGGATCTGCGACACCTTTCTCAAACCGTTGAAGAGCTGGTCAGTGCAACTGCCGATGACTCACGCAATAACATCAAGGAATTACGCAATCGTGCCGAGAAGCGTCTGCGCGATACTCGCACACGTCTCGAAGCACGAGGCGAGAAGGCTTATCACGATGCGCGTGATGGCGTGATCGATGGCGCCGACATGGTCGATCATTATGTGCATCAGAACCCCTGGACCAGTATCGGTATCGGTACAGCAGTCGGTGTCGTGATCGGCATGATCGTCGGAAGGCGCTAATGTCCAGCGGCCAGGGACCGGCGGAACGCGTGATCCAGGCAGGACGGCGCATGCTGAACAGCCTGATCGCCACCGGCGAGACGCGATTGCGTCTCGCCGTGCTGGAGCTGGAGCTGGAGCGCGACCGTCTGCTAACGATAATGATGCTTGCAGGGGCCAGTTTGATCCTGTTCGCTTTCGGTATCGGTATGCTTCTGCTGATGCTGATCGTGGCCTACTGGGAAGAGCATCGCGTTCTGGCTATTGGCCTGAGTGGCGGTGTTCTATTGTTGATATCCGCTTTACTGGCATTGGGCGCCAAGCGTATCGCCAAACAGCGCAAGCTGATGGAATCGACCCTGAGCAATCTTTCCCAGGATCGGCATTATCTGGAGTCCTCGCGTGAATCATCGTGATCGCCTGCAACGCCGGGAAGAGCTCGAGACTCAAATCCTTCAACAGCGTATCGACATGGCCATGGCGCTACGCGATTGGCGTGAAGCCACTGCGCCTATCGATCGTGGTTGGCAGCGGCTGACACAATGGCGCACCGCCTTTTATGCGTTGGGCGGGCTGGCCGCAATACGCGGTATTCGCAAGCCCCGCTCTACCGGCAAGCTGATGGGCAAGCTGCTCACCGGCATGATGCTCATCAACCGCGGCCGTGTTGCCTATCGCATTTTGCGCAATCGGCGCGCCTGATTTCCCACAGCGAACGAGGGCACTGCTGCTCATGACCGAGCCCCAGTGCCCTATGCCGTGCGACTTCGTCATGTGCTTGGCGAGCGGATCGATGATTCCGCCATGTTCAGAGTGCCAGTCCGCAAGCCACGCCGGATGCCCAGGCCCATTGAAAGTTGTAGCCTCCTAATTCGCCGGTGACATCGAGCACTTCGCCGATAAAGCGCAACTGCGGCAATTCCTTTACCTCGAAGGTCTTCGACGACAAGGCCGCGGTGTCGACGCCCCCCATGGTCACCTCGGCGGTGCGCCAGCCTTCTGTGCCGGCGGGCTTGAGCCGCCAGCGACTGAGTCGCTCGCCCCAGGCTTTCAGGCTGGCATTGGATTGCTCGGCAAGCACGCCGTCATTGCCATACCACTCGATCAAGGCCTGAGCTAAACGTTTGGGAAAATGCTCGCCGAGCCAGGTCGAGAGCCGTCGCTTGGGTGTCGCGTTGCGAGCGGCCAACAACGCCTCGAAAGCATCGATATTCGGCAATAGATCCATCAGCAAGTCATCGCCGGGCTGCCAATGACTGGAGATCTGCAGCATCGCCGGACCGGAGAGTCCGCGATGGGTAAACAGCAGCGGCTCACGGTAGCGCCCTCCACGACACTCGACTGCCACATCACAGGACACTCCCGAGAGTGCGGCGGCACGCTCCTTCCAGTGCGAGGTCAAGGTGAACGGGACCAGCGCGGCACGGGTCTCGGTCACGGCCAGACCGAACTGGCGGGCAATGTCGTAGCCGAAACCCGATGCCCCCAGGGTCGGAATCGACAGCCCGCCACTGGCAATGACCACCGCACCGGTATCGATGCGCCCGGCCGTGGTGGTCAAGCGCATTCCTTCCCCCTGGCGCTCGATACGCTCGACCGTCGTTTTGAGACGAATCTCCGCCCCCGCCCAATCGCACTCGGTGAGCAGCATATCGAGTATCGGTTTTGCCGAATCGGCGCAGAAGAGCTGGCCCGGTGCCTTCTCTACCGGATCGATGCCGTGGCGCTCGACCAGTTCGACAAAATGCTCCGGGCGATACCGATTGAGCGCCGAGATGCAAAAATGTGGATTAGTCGAGAAGAAATTGTCTGGACGCGTATCGAGATTGGTGAAGTTGCAGCGCCCGCCACCGGACATGAGGATCTTCTTGCCGGGTTTGTTGGCGTGATCGATTACCAGCACCCGTCGCCCGGCATAACCGGCCGTCAAGGCGCACATCAATCCGGCGGCGCCGGCACCGATTACCACGACATCGGGATTGAGGGTCATACCAGGCATGCTCCAGCCATCACTTCGCGAGCGGGCATTCTAACAGGCCTATCCCGCCTGACGTGTGCCTTCTGCTATGCTCAGAACATGACATTTAAGGAGCCTACATCATGCTCGAACTGATTACCGCACCAGCGCCTCATGTCATTGCCATGCGCGTTTCCGGCTGCATCACCGCCGATGAACTGCAGCACGGGATCGACGCCATCGAGCAGGCCAAGCAAACTCACGACAAGATCAGCCTGTATACCGAAGTCGATAACCTGCGCTGGATGACCGGCACCGCCCTGGTGCGGGATATCGGCTATGGACTGACGCAATTCGGCCGTCTCCATCATTTTCATCGTGCGGCGGTCGTTGCGGATCAGCAATGGCTGCGCACCATTGCCACTGTCGAAAACCAGTTGTTCAAGTCGCTCGAGATACGACCGTTTACACCTGCGGAGAGAGAGACCGCAATGAAATGGGTATGCGAGCTGCCGAATAAAGGCACATCCCAGGAAGAGAACGCCCCGGGACAGACCGGCTAGGTCGCGCCGAGGCTATTCCCTTTCAGCCCTCTCAATTCGCTATTTCTCCGGCTCCTCTGATCGAGCTGCCTTTGGATGCTTCACGACGAATGCGAATCGATTTCTCGACGCCGATGATCAGATAGATCGCCAGCCCGACCAGAACAATATAGAACCAATCGAGCAGACCGATCGGCGCGGTATGGAACAGGGTATTCATCAAGGGTAAATAGGTGAATAGCAGCTGCGCCGCCATCATCGCGGCAATGCCGACCCAGATCCAAGGGTTGCTCATGAGTCCAAGACGGAACATGGATAGCCGCAGCGAACGACAATTGAGCAGATAGAAGGACTGGCCTACGGCAAAGACGTTGACGGCGATGGTGCGCGCCTCGGCTTCACTCGCTCCCTGGAACAGGGCCAATTCGAACAGTCCAAAACTCCCTATCAATAGCAACAATCCCACGAACACGATGCGAAAGATCATCTCGCTGCTGAGAATGGGCGCGCCCGGAGTACGCGGTGGCCGTGACATGATACCCGGCTCCCGAGGCTCGAAGGCCAGCGTCAGCCCCAACAGAATGGCAGTGGTCATGTTGATCCACAAGGCCTGCAGGGGCAGCACCGGCAAGGGCTGGGACGCCACGATCGCGGCGATGATGACCAGCCCCTGGCCCGCGTTAGTAGGCAATATCCAAGTGATGAACTTGATCAGGTTGTCGAAGACGCCGCGACCCTCTTCCACGGCTGCCTGGATGGTGGCGAAGTTGTCGTCGGTGAGCACCATATCCGCGGCTTCTTTCGATACTTCCGTCCCGGTGATGCCCATGGCCACACCAATATTGGCGCGACGCAGCGCCGGAGCGTCGTTGACGCCATCGCCGGTCATGGCCGCGACTTCACCCCGCGCCTGTAGCGCTTCTACCAAGCGCAGTTTCTGCTCTGGGGTTACCCGGGCAAATACCGCCGTATCGCCGACCTCATTGTTCAACGTTTCATCGGACATGGATTCGAGTTCGCGGCCGGTCAGCACCTTTGGCGTCGTCCCCTTCGCAATCGTCTGATCCAGTCCGATCTCGCCGGCGATGGTCGCTGCAGTCAGGGCGTGGTCGCCGGTAATCATCTTGACTCTGATGCCCGCCGCCTGACAGGAGCGCACAGCCTGCACCGCCTCTTCCCGAGGGGGATCGATCATGCCCTGCAAACCAAGAAAGGTCAGCCCCTGGGCCAGATCTTCATGCTCGATACCGCTCTTGTCGGCGGCAGCATCCCGACAGGCAAAGGCCAGTACGCGCTGACCCTGGCTGGCGATTGCCTTCACCTGCGCTTCGACGGCATCGACATTCAATGGCTTGCGCGTACCGTCCGCGTTCATGATCTGGTCGCATCGGGCCAGGATGCTTTCAGCGGACCCTTTCATGTAGATCGACGGCTTCTCGCCGCCATGCAAGGTCGCCATGTATTGATGCTGGGATTCGAAGGGAATGGTGTCCAGACGTGGGTATGCCTCGAGCGCCTGAGCACTATCCACCCCGGCCTTGCGGGCCGCGACTAGTAGCGCCCCTTCGGTAGGGTCGCCTTGAATCCGCCAACCCTCTTCGTCCTGTTTCAGCAGCGAGTCGTTGCACAGCCAACCCGCGCGCAGCAATTCATCCAGGGCCTTGTTGTCCTGGACCAGCACAGGCTTTTCCGATTGACAGACATCACCCTCCGGCGCATAGCCAATACCACTGACCTCGTAGTCTTCACCCCCTGCCCATAGCTTTTGCACCGTCATCTCGTTGCGCGTCAGGGTTCCGGTCTTGTCCGAACAGATGACCGTGGTGCTACCCAGGGTTTCCACCGCTGGCAAGCGCCGAATGATGGCTCTGCGTTTGGCCATACGCGCCACGCCCAGCGCCAGGGTGATGGTCAGCACCGCTGGCAACCCTTCCGGAATCATCGCCACGGACAGGGCCACCGCCGCCATGAACAGGTCGATCCATGGATCGCCATGCCACAGACCAATCAGGAAGGTAATGGCCGCCAAGCCCAGAATGGCGTAGAGCAATAGCTTGCTGAAGTGTGCGATCTTGCGGGTCAGGGGTGTCGCCAGCACCTCGGCGCTGGCGATGAGCTCGGAGATGCGCCCGATCTCGGTGTGATCGCCAATGCTCGTCACCACACCCATTCCGGTGCCATAGGTCACCAAGGACGACGAATAGGCCATATTGACCCGATCCGCCAAGGACGTATCCGTCTCGAGCTCACCAATGTGTTTTTCGACGGGCACCGACTCACCGGTCAGCGCCGACTCATCGATCTGCAGGCTGCGACTCTGAAGCAGCCGCAGGTCCGCGGGCACCTTGTCTCCGGAGGCCAGAAGCACCACGTCACCCGGCACCAGCGATCGGGCATCGATACGCTGTTTTTCACCATCCCGCAGTACCGTGGTCTCCGTCACCATGGCGCGGGAAAGTGCATCGAGCGCGTTCAGCGCCTTGCTTTCCTGCAAGAAACCAATGATTGAGTTGAGCAGCACCACCCCGAAGATGACGCTGGCGTCTACCCAGGCGCCCAGGAGCAACTTGATGATGACGGCTGCGAGAAGGATATAGACCAGTGCTTGATTGAACTGCAGAAGGAATCGTATCAGTGGCCCCTGCCCTTTGCGCTGGGTGAGCGCGTTGGGGCCATATTGCTGCTGTCGGCTGTCTACGGTGTCGCTGGCGAGTCCTGTATGCGGATCTGTGTCGAGTTGGCTCACGACGTCATCGTGAGTGAGATGATGCCAGTGTTCTTCCTGTAACGAACTCATCGGTTATCGTCCTTATTTTGCGTAAGATAGAAATCTAATCGCTGAAATTTGGCGTACCTTCGATGACGGTCTTCGATGACGATCCCTGTTCGTTTTTGTCTATGAGGCAACCTTATTAGATAACGGTATAAATTAGCGGTTTTCTCCTGTGGAAGGCGAACGTGCGAGATGACACTCGCAATAGCTCGGCTTTCGTCAAAGCAGCATAGGTGCTATAAATAACATGACATAAAAGACGCTAATTTGTTAGCGCCTTTCACGAATAAAATTTCAGGGCGCTATACGGCCCAGCACGGATAGGGAGCTTTCGGAGGGTCG
Organism: Halomonas sp. GXIMD04776; assembly: GCF_049808615.1. Classification (NCBI taxonomy): domain Bacteria; kingdom Pseudomonadati; phylum Pseudomonadota; class Gammaproteobacteria; order Oceanospirillales; family Halomonadaceae; genus Halomonas; species Halomonas sp. GXIMD04776. The sequence goes on from NZ_JBNCAN010000019.1 coordinate 86,657, forward strand.
AACCACGACGATTTCTCCGGAACGAGGAAAGATGCCGGTTAAAGCGGTGACGTTGACTTGATGGGTAACCAGTACCGTTGTCTTGTCTTCTGCCTGCTCGGCAAGTAGTTGCCGAATCGCCTCGCTTTGCCGGGGCTCGCGCTCGCGTCGGGTGAAAAAGGAGTTCAATGCGGGGGTGGGAATCACCTCGCCCAGGTCGAGTAGACGCGCGGTTTCCAGGCAGCGGCACCACTGGCTGGAATGGACGTTTGCCATGGTAATGCCCTGCTCGCGAAACCGCTCGCCGATGGCGCGCGCCTGGGCCCTTCCCTGTGCCGAAAGATTACGCTGGGTCGAGCACTCATCGAGTCGGAAGTTAGCGGGATCGCCGGTGCCGGGAGCAATGGCATGACGCATCAGCGCCACGTGGCTGCCGTCTGCCAATAACGCCCATAAGGCTTGCTCGTCCATCTCGTTCTGGGCGTTCGCAAATGAGTGCGTGGCAAGAAGCATGTAAAGACAGAGTGTCAGGACCTTGCTCATGATTCACCTCGGGCTGCGGTCGTTAAATTGACGATGAGATCCGATCATTCGGTCATCCACTCCTTCCGAGAGCCGGGTATCCATTCAAGGAGACTCGGACGCCTTGTCGTCAAGCAACGCATCCTCGAAATATTGGGTGACCCGGCGCAGCGTGCTGGCGTACCAGCGCTCGTCTAACGTCACGGCGTTTTCGTCGTTGAGCGGATGGGTGGGCAGGTACAGGCGCATGTCGACGCCGCTGTCGTAGTGGGTGCGAATCAGCGCAACGGCGGACTGTCGTGACGGACCATAAGGAATATAGCGGGTCAGCTCAGCCTGACGCTCGGCGCTGGTGGCGAAACGGATGAAGGCCCGCGCGGCGTCGGGATGACGGACGCCGCGCGGTATGACCCAGGTTTCATGCTCCTGTACCTGACCGTCCCATAGAATGCCGATGCTGGCATTGCGCGTCACCATGGCCTCGAAGAAGCGTCCGTTGTAGCCGGACGCCATGACCACGTCGCCGTCCATCAGCATGCGCGGCGGCGCATCGCCGGCCTCCCACCAGCGCAGATCTTTCAGCGAAGAGAGCCGTCGCAGGGCCAGTGACAGTCCCCGTGGAGTACTCAACAACTCGTAGAGCTCCTCCCGGGGCACGCCATAGGAGAGCAGTGCCCACTCCAGATTGGCCGAGGGAGTCCGCTGCAGGGCACGAGGCCCGGGGAAACGCTCTTGATCGAATAAATCCTTGATGCGGATGGGACGCTGTCCGGGGAAAGCGTCGATGCGATAGGCCACTACCGTGGCGAAGATCGAGTGGGTGACATAGCACTCTCCCAATGCCTCCTCGATGAAGTCTCGCTGCGGCGACGTGCCGTTCGGTGCCGGCGCGAGCCAGTCGTGGGACATCCTGACCAACAGACCCTCGTTACAGGCGGTCAGGGCGGAACGACGAGTCATGTCGATCACGTCCCAGGGAACGTGGCCTTCGGCCACGGCCTTACGCAATGCTGCCAGACTCCCATCGTAACGCTTCACGTTGACCGCGATGCCGGTTGCCTCGCTGAAAGGAGTGAACAGTGCGCGCTGCTGCGCGTGTTCATAGGCCCCACCCCAGCTCAGCACGGTCAGGCTCGCTCCGGTGGACTCTTCGTCCGCCAGCGCCAGCGGTATCAAGGCTAGGACCGAGGCCAGTACCGTCGATGCCACCACCAGGGCAAACACTCCGGCGGCACGGCAGAGTCGCCCTCGCCTGCTGCTGATTCGTTCAGCCTGCACCGTGTTCCTCCCGGTTCAGTTCATCGCTATGGCGCAGATAGACCTGGGCGATTCGCGTTTCGAAGACCACCCCCAGAAAACGATTATCGTCATCCACCACCGCAATGGCCTCCCCCGATACATGCTGCATGTAGCGCACGGCGGTCCACAAAGATGCATCCGGCCCCAGCACCGGGCGCGGAGCTCGCGGGCAGTTGCCGATCACGTCTGGTGAATCGCCGCGCTCACGCATGGCCTCGAGATCGACCAGGGTGACGCTGCAGCAATAGCGCCCCTCGACGTCGACCAGATGGGCTTCGCCGTGGCCGGCCTGGGTCAACGCAGAAACAGCCTGAGCGACGCGGGTATCGGGCACGAGAGTGACGCAATCATTGCTGATCAGATCTGCTAGTCGAGTGTCGCTCAGCATCGCCTGGCTACGCCCGACGGAAAGATCGAGACCGCGGCGGGCCAGTTGGATATCGAAGAGCGAACGACCAAAAAGCTGGGCCGCAATCGGACAAGCAAGGGTCACGCTGGCCAGCGCCGCGGTCATCAGTGCATAGCTCCCCGTCAGCTCGAACACGATCAGCAGCGTGGTCAGCGGGGCCCCGATGACAGGCGCCGTCACGGCGACCATGCCGCAGATGGCATAGAACACGAAGGTATCCGTGGTTCCCGTGAGCGACGCCACCAGCGTGCCGGCCAGTGCTCCAAATAGTGTCCCGATGACCAGTGCCGGGCTGAATACCCCACCGCCGAACCCCATGCCCAGACACAACGCCGTGGCGGCTAGCTTGAGTGACATCACGATCAGAAGTTCAGGACTGGAAAAGGCGCCCGCGATGGTGGCAAAGCGCAGGGTTTCCCGGCCCATGCCGAGGATGTCCGGCACCCACAGCGCCGCCACACCGAGCATGGCGCCGGCCAGTGCCGGGCGCAGTGAGTCAGGCAGCGGTAGGCGAGCCGATTGCACGCCAACCGCCAGGATGGCCCGCATGTAGGCACCGGCCAGCAGTGCACCAAGGCCACCGATGACCAGAAACACGGCGAATTCCCATGATCGCGGCAGCGCTGTGTCCGCAACATGGAAGAGCGCGCCCTGGTCCAACACGTTGATGGCGATGACATGGCCGATGAGTGACGCCGCAGCCACCGGCGCGAAGGCCCGCAGAGCGTAGTGCCGAAGTACGACCTCATGGGCAAAGACAATGCCGGCCAGTGGCGCATTGAAGGCGGTCGCGATGGCTGCCGCAACACCACAGGCGATGGTGATGCTGTCTTCGGAACGCCCCAGCCGCAGCCAACGTGCGCCCCCAGAGCCGAGACTGGCACCCAGATGAACCAAGGGACCGTACTGCCCTACCGAGGCGCCACTGCCCAGCGACAGCAGCGCACTGAGCGCCGACACCACGCCTGCACGGGCAGGCAGTCGGCCACGCCGAGTCTGAACCGCCGCGATCACATCCGCGGGGCCGTGAGAACGCGGCTCGGGTAGCAACCGGTGCAACTGGCCCACCAGCAGCCCTCCTGCAACCGGCACCGCCAGCGTCGTGGCGACAAGCCACTGCGGATGCTCGAACATCATGCGAGCCCGGGGAGACATCAGCAGCAGATCATTGAGCCAGAAAACCGCCGCGACAAAATTCACCGCCGCGAGAGCGGAGATACCGCCCACCAGTCCCCCCAACGTTACAAGGCCCAGAAAGCGAATCACACCCTGCAGGGTAGCCAATCGAGACGCCTGCGGCTGCGAAGACTGCCCCGCCCTGTTCCCGTCTGCCACTCTACTTCTCCGACAGATAACCTCTATCAGGTGTAGGCGTCCTACTGGCGGAGAGCAAGCATGTTAGTGATGGGGCCGCCCGCTGATCTTGACGTGACGGAGAGTAAGACACCCCTTACTCAACCTTCTTAGGCGATTCAAGGCCAAAGGGGGTCACTTTTCAGTCGGCGTTGACAGCTAGCGATGGTGGTGTCGTCACAGGCTGCCGCGCCATCAATCCGAATCCTGCCTGTAGGATGGCGCATCAGCTAACTCATCGGGCGCATCGTCACCGACCAGCGCGGGCTTTCCATCCTGCCAGATGACTGCGTATTGGCCGAAGCGCCGCTTGCGCTCCAGCGTTTCTGCTAAGGCAGATCGCAGGCGTTCCAGCATCTCTTGGGTATCAGGTGCGAGTTGAGTCATGATTGTGCCTCTATGGGCAAGAGCATCAAAAAGCGACGCGTTGAGAATCTGACGATCAGCGCCACGCTGTTCGAAGATAGGTTTTGGCACGCTCCCATCATTCATGAAGCAGCGTGCACGGCTGACGAGTGGCTGGTCGAAACCGAAAAATAACAAGCATATTAAATCAGCGGCTCATATAAATTCTGTAATGGTAATTGATATTACCGTCTCACCTCACGAGGCCGTTTGTGGCGCTCAACCCCCCGAGCGCCTCGGTGCGAACCGTAGGTTTCTCATCGACCTCCCCCTTCGTCGCGTCTTTATCCAGGCATGAAAAAACCGGCCATGGAGCCGGTTGATTCGATATTCGTGGCGGAGGGGGAGTCCGCATACATCGCATCCAACAACCTCCAAAAGAATACAACAAAACTCTGATTATGCTGCATTAATCCCTTCTTCCCGTCCAGGAACGTCCAATTCTGTCACGTTGAAACCAGCCCATGAGTGTGGGTCAAAGTGTGGGTCATGTTGTGGTAGGCTGCTTTGTATCACGCAGCAGGGCAAGGAGGCAGCGCATGGGCAAGCTCACCAGCAAGGCGATTCAGAAGCTCGCAAAGGAAGGCAAGAAAGGCATGACCGGCGATGGCCAGGGGCTATACCTGCAGATCACCGCCGGAGGGTCGGTCAGCTGGATATATCGATTCAAGCTACAGGGCAAGCAGCGCTACATGGGGCTCGGCAGCTATCCGGACGTCAGCCTGGCTTTGGCACGTGAGCGTGCTGGGGATCACCGCAAACTGGTCAAGAACGGCCAAGACCCCATGGAAGTCAGCGTCGAGCAGGAGCAACCAGGCGAGACGACGCCCACCTTCACCAGCTGTGCCGCGCGCTACATCAAATCTCATCGCCGCAGCTGGCGGAACGCCAAGCACGCGCGGCAGTGGGTCAGCACGCTCAAGGCTTATGCCCGCCCGGTGATCGGTTCCATGCCGGTCGATGAGGTCACCACCCAGGACGTCCTGAAGATCCTGTCGCCGATCTGGTCCAGCAAGACCGAGACGGCCAAGCGTGTGCAAGGCCGTATTGAGAACGTTCTCGACTACGCCGCAGCGCACAGCTACCGGGACCCCGTAAATCCTGCCCGCTGGCGAGGTCACCTCGACAAACTGCTGGCCAAGCCTGCAAGGGTCAAGAAAGTGACCCACCATCCCGCCATGCCCTACGACGATGTCGCTGGCTTCATGGCCGAGCTTCAGGGCTGTACCAGCATCTCCTCCAAGGCACTGCAGTTCCTGATCTTCACAGCTACACGCACTTCAGAGGTCCTGCGAGCTGATTGGGTGGAGATTGACCTCGACAATGAAACCTGGACGATCCCAGCTGACCGGATGAAGGCACGCCGCGAACACCGTGTGCCATTGTCACGGCAAGCAGTGGAGCTGTTGGCCCAGCTGCCGAAGGTACAGGGCAATACACACGTATTCCCCGGCGCTCGCTATGGTCGCCCTCTATCCAACATGGCCATGCTGCAGCTGATGCGCGGCATGGGATATGGCGTCGGTGGCGAGCGTGGCGACTACGTACCCCACGGCTTCCGTTCGAGCTTTCGCGACTGGACGGGCGAAGTCACCAGTTATCCCCGCGACGTCGCGGAGATGGCTCTTGCTCACACCATCGAGAATAAGGTAGAGGCAGCCTACCGGCGCGGCGACCTGTTCGAGAAGCGGCGAGCGATGATGCAGGAGTGGGCCGATTTCATCTATGATTTTTGAGCGCTAGGGTTGAAAATCAAGGCCTCACCCCTCAAATCATCCATTTCGAGTGGAAATAGTTGCTCAAAGGAGCAGCATGCTACAAGTCGAAACGGAGACTCAAATGTCAATTTATGATTCGATGATCGAGCTCAGGGATACCAGCATCAAATCTAAACAGCATGCTGAAGAGTTTTTAAATCGCCATCCCATAGAAAAACAGAAAGCGCTGCTTTCCATCGTGCTTCTCGGACGCGCTCATTTAGACCATCAAAAACTGAGAGATGACGTCCCAATTAGCACAGAAATGGTTGCTCAAGTACCACTAGAGGAGTATCCCGACAAGATCTACGCAATCAGAAACAGCGTCGAAAAATACATAAATCAAATAATGTTTTGCGCACACAACTCAAACTTCAACCTAGACAACATAGAGATTACTTAACCTCTCCTGGACAACAACCCAGAAGACTAACCTAGGGTTGTTGTCTATCACCCAATCCAAACTAAGAGAATTTACCAAAAGCTTTATCACCAATAAACAAAAACTCTCAAAAAGTCATACACCAAACCCCAAATGGCTACAAAGAAAAACACATAAAATCAAAAACGTCATAGCTGAAATTATACTTGGTAAATATCCACCTTCGTTTCAAGGCAACGCCGCATGCTAAGATCATGCGCGCCTACTCCGAACCACAGATCAGGCTTCTGGTAGAAGTCGAGGCCACGGCCGATCTTGATCACCCAACCGTTATCGATCCGGATCTCACGATCATGCAGGTTCTCGTTGATCAGGATCTTGAGCTCGATGTCCAGCTCCAACAAGCTCTGCTTGAGCTCCTCGAACCGCTCATTGAGAGCCTTGAGGTCAGTATCCTGGTCATAGCTGGTGGTCAGCACGATCTTGCGTACCGTTGGCGACTTGATCACTGCCTCACAGAAACGAACGAAGTTGTGCACCTGATGGTTAGCCCTGATGTATGGGTCATCAATCTCCACCCGCTTGGCTCTCGGAAGGTACGGGAGCAACAGCGACTCGTAGCTATGGCCCGTATCCCCATAATGGATGGTGAAGTGCTGCTCCTGGGGTTCGGCTACCACCGCATCAGGCATGCCCTCAGCCACAGGAGCCGCCGCCTCTGGCTGCAGCTCTGCTTCAGCACTGGGAACGGCCGAAAGGACAGGCGTGGACTGACCCTCCTCATCACCAACATGAATGTTGCGTCGGCTCGGCTCCTGAGTTGCCATGGCATTCTGCGATTCCGGGCAGTAGACCACCACCTCTTCACCCGAGGCGGTGAAGTAGGAGAGATTGATGCGCGAGAACTCGTCGTCGGTCTTGCGCTTGTTCATCTGCTCCTTGATTCTACGGCGAGTCTCCACCGCATAGGCCACATACTCCTCGAACTCTTCATCGGTCGGCTTGCCATTGGGGTGCAGGATCTTCAGGAAGGCGCAAAGCGTCTTCTTGATGCCCTTCTCGTCCCGGCCCTCCACGGCATCACCCAGCTTCACTCGGCTAGAGACCTCCTCATAGCGGTTGGTCTGCTTGAACTGGTAGTGGAACGCTTCTGCCAGGTAGTCGGTGATGAAGCCGTAGTTGCCGGTCAGGAACTCGCTGCCATTCTTGGGCATCTCCCAGCCTGGCAGGTAGCAGGCAAAGCGGTCCTGAATAGCCAGGTCGAATTCCTTGGGTAACGGCTGGAAGAGGTCGTACACCTCGGAGTTGACGATCTGCTCCACGGATAGGTCCAGGTTGCCAACGAAGGTCATGGAGGCCTGGGCGATAACCTCGACGCCGCGGGAGAAGCGACCGTTGGCCATGAAGTCCTTCATGATCTGGATGGTATCGGGATCCTTGATCTTGATCCCCCCAACCTCATCGAAAGCGACCGTGTCCCAATACCCCACCAGGCCGATCTTGCGACGCTGCACGTTGTAGAACAGCGTCGCCTTGGTGGCCTGCCCCCCACTGATCAGCGTCGAGTAGGGAGAAAACTCGCTGTAGAAGTAGGACTTGCCGGTGCCACGGGGCCCCAGCTCGATGAAATTGAAGTTGGGTTCGATCAGCGGCGCCAGGCGGGCGATGAAATGAAACTTCACCCGTTTCGACAGCTTGGTCGGCTCCAAGCCTACGGAGCGCAGGATCACATCCATCCAGTCATCACGGCTGAAGGCATTGCGTCCCTCGCAGTAGCGATCGAAATCGAAACGGCTCAGCTGGATCGGGCGCAGGTCCTCGACGAAGAATGCGTAGTCGTCATCCTCTATCTCGTTGTAGCCGATAGTCACCTCGGCCCACAGCCCGCCCTGAAGCAGCCGCTCATTGTCGCGATAGAACTTTTCGCTGATCGCCACGCGCCGGGAATCGAAGTTCTCCAGGGCCGCCCAGTGCCGCCGATCCTTCTCGACATAGTTGACGTGCACCTTGTCGATGAAGCGGTGCTTTCCCTTAGTCGCCACCCGGGACTGGGCGGCGTTCGCCTCATTGGGCCGCACGTAGTTGTCGTTGAGGGTGTCCAGCACGGCTTCCATGCCAGCCTGAATCTCCTCCGGCTCATCACTGGCGCAGTAGCGCGCCAGCAGGAACTCCAGCACGAAGGTGGGCACGTTGGTACCCTTCTTGATGCGGTGCAGGAGGTCCTTGCGCACCACCTTGCCATCGAAGAGCGAGGTCAACTGCTGGTCGAGTTCATCCTGGTCAAACTGATCCATGGCTTACACCGCATAATCCGTTTCTAGATCGATCTGGCTGTATATGGCATGCGTCCGGGGATCAAGAGCCTTCACCTTGAACTTGCCCTCAAACTCCATCTGCATCTTCAGGTTCACCTTCACTGACTCCCCTGGCTGCAGACTAAGGGTGCCGGTTGCCGGGTTCACCGGACCGGTAGCTCTGGCCTCGCCGACCACCTCCCCCTTCTTGTCATGCGCCTCCAGCAAGATCTCATAGCTACCCTCGCTGGAGAACATATCGGCCGCTTCAACGGCCACATCGATCACCGGCACTCGGGTAGTGATACGGGTCGCACCCTGCTTGTAGCCGATGCTGACGCTGGCCCGCTGGACACTGGGCTGCTCATGGCTCTTGAGCTGCATGCAAATCACCGGCACCACGCACTCCTGTAACGACAGGCCACCATGGAAGTACTCTAGTCCACTCCGATAGGGTGCCATGGTTAGCGGGGCCGCCAGCCTGGTCGCGTTGCTGCGTATCCCTAGACGCTCGGCCTCCATCAACAGATGGTGATCATCCGCGGAGCCATCGCCGAGCGCACAGCGATCATGGACGATCAGCCAATCACCATGCGGCTTGGTCGCCACGTCTCCGGCCCCGGCGTGGCTATTCATGAAGAACCCGTGGTCGGTGGCGATCACTACCTCATGGAAGCCGTGCTCCACCAAGCGATGCACCGCCATACGGATCCGCTTCAGGGCATTGGTGATCTCCGCAGGCGCCGTCTCGGGGTGGTTCTCGAAGTAGCTGTCGATCTCGACGGAGCGAAGCACCAGCAGGTCCGTCTCGGTATCGATCTCGGGCCCCTTGTTGCGAACGAAGTCCTCAAGGCGCATCTCGGCGAAGCGCTGCCCGTAGCGGCGCCGGAAGGCGTCCATGCGCTGAGTGACGGTCGCCACAGGCTTACCATCCAGCACCGGCACCATCCCATCCTCGCCCTTCTCCAGCTCCAGCAGGTCGTTGGCCCCGGGCAGAAGACTTGCCATACCCACCGGCGTTACGCTTGGCAGCTGAGCCAACGCCGGCTGCATCTCGATTGCCCCGTCTTCTGCCAACTGCTTCTCGAGGGCTACTCCCAACTCATAGCGCAGGGCATCCACCATGAAGTAGGCCACCCGGTGACCGTTCTGCTTGAGCTGAGGCGCCACGAGCCGGTCGAAGACCTGAGTATTGGCCAGCATGCTGGGCAGCGGCCAGCCCGTCTTCTTGACCAACCGCATGAAGCCCTGCTGGACCGACTCCGCCACCTTAGCGTAGCGCTTGCGGGCGCGCTGAATCAGCGACGACATCTCGCCCCGAGTGTCCTGCCACTCATAGTCGCTCACTGCCTGCTCGAACTCACGATGCAGGCGATCAATTTCGCGCAGGCTGCCCACATAGAACTGGACGAGGCCTTCCAGGCTCTCGGTATGCTCCGCCAGATGCTGCTCGAGATCTTCACAGACCTGAGCCAGTGAAGCCGCTGCCTCGACCAAGTACCACTTTTCCCGGCTCTCGCCCTGGGACGTCCAAACCGAGTGGTCATGCCTAACCAGGATGGTTCGGACGCGCTCGATATCCCCCTGGTCGAAGGCCGTCATCGCCTGGATCAGGAAGGTACGCTCCTCGAAGGGGAAGGTATCGCGGATGCCCAGATCGGTCAGCGCCTCACAGTAGCCGGGCAGGTTCAGCTCGTGCTCGATCTCCTCGGCCTTCTCGATATAGATATCCTGGCTACGTCGGTCATTGCGCAGGGCATCGCATAGCCCCTCGATGATCGGCCGTGCGCCCTCCTCCGCCCTGGGAATATCGGCCAAGGCTTCAGGCAATGTCTCGGGCAGGTCGAAGACGAATTCGCTGAACAGCACGAAGCGCCAAAGCTCGTCGCTGATGGAGGACCAAGTCTTGCCGCGGGTCCGCAGCTTCATCCCCAATGTTCTCTTGAATAGGTCTCGGGCCTCGCTGACCCAGGCGTCATTGGCCTGCAGGGCTTGCTGTTGGCGGGTATCTGGCGCCATCAATCCCGATAGGATATCGCGGCTGGACTCTGCCCCAAGTTGCGCTCGCAGATTTGGCCAACCCACGCCGCCGCCTACAGCGTCGATCACGGCAAAGTCGGGGGTAGCGTCGTCGACGAAGAGCCGACGGATCTCGTCGGCATGCTCCGGCTTGGCCTTCAGACACAGCGATTGGAAGCTATCACCGTCGCCGGCCGGGAACACGGCGCCGCAGGCTGCAAAGGGAGAGAAGGGATCGACCTGCTTGTGCTCATCATCCAAGGGTGCCTCAGAAGGCACATACACCAGCAATTCTTGGAGCTCATTGCGGCCGAGACGCTGCAAAGCACGCATGGCATGCTCCCGACTCTCAATGCTGCTCTCGGTAGCGTCTACCACCGCGGTGCCATCACTGGCCAACCCCTGGCAGAGCCGGCGGTAGCGGAGCTCGGCATCGTAGACCACCACGACCGAACTCTTGCGTAGCCTCTCCGCCAGCACCTGCTCCTGGATATAGGCCTCAATACTCATCTAGATCACACTCCTGTTCCCTGGCGTATCGCCTGCCGAGTCTCATGTCCGGCTGAATTCTCAAGCCTGCTAATGTCCATCAGTAAAGACCAACCAGCAGTTTATGGTTCACGAATGCACATCTAGAGTCGCTGTGGCTCACTCTTGAGCTCTCATTATTACCAAAGTCTGGTGAGCAGAAGCCCATTAAACTGCTGAGCTGGTCAAGGACACAGGCAAAGTTAATGGCCATGGCCATCAGCTCTCCGCGGTTGCCGGCGCCTGCCACAGCTGATGCAGGTCAGGCTGCTGCCCCGCGGCGAGACACTCGACCACCTGGGCAACCCGGCTCGCACGGTCGTCGAGGAAGCGCTCGAAGTCCTTCTTGAGCCTCTCGCGAGCTTCCGGCTGTTGAAGGTCGCCGTAATCCCCCTTGGCCAGAAGGTCGTAATCGATCAGGTGGGTCTTCATGCGCTGGCGAACCGTGTCCTCGCCGGCCCAGTCCACACGCTCCTTCAGGTAGGCGACCGGATCCTTGCGGCCGATGACCCGATTGGTCTTCCAGGTGATCAGGGCGCAGTTGAGCGCCAGGAAGCTCGATATCTCGGCCTCCTGGAGCAGCGCATCGGGGAACACATGGTGGTACTCCCGCTTCTGCAGGTTGTCATAGCTGGCCGGTTGGTTGTCAGCGAAGTCCCTGGCTTCCAGGTAGGTCGTCACTGCCATGATGCCCCGGGCTTCGATACCCATGGCCTTCGGCCATTTAGCTGCCTTGAGCTCGTCCATGGTGGCCAACGGGTACTGAGAGCGATCCATCACCGGAATCTGCGCGATGTGGGTGTCGTCGAACTGCTGGTTCTTCAGCACCGTCTTCAGCGCCTTGAAGTCTCCATAGGCCCGCGACGAGGAGGAATTCTCATAGCGGTCGGTGAAGAAGGCCGACCAGAGGTAGCGCTGCAGCAGGGTCTCGGCCTTGCCGCGATAGTCGCCGTCGTCAGGAATCAGCTCGTAGCAGGCCGCGATCACCGGGAGCACGGCATTGGTGGGCAGCCTGGCAGCATCGTGGATACCCTGGCTGGCCAGGAAGGCCGCCATGCGTTCCAGCCCACGCTCCAGGTGGTGCCAGTTATCGACGAGCACCTGCTTGTTCATCTCGATCATGCCGCGGTTGTTCGGCACCTTGTCCTGCAGAAGCGCGGAGGTTGAGAGGATCAGGTCCCGGAGTTCCGCGTAGCGCTTGGAATAGGGGCAGTGGGAATCAAGTCGCGCCTCGAGGTCATGCAACGAGCTGCCGGCGACGCTCTCGACCTCCGCCACGATGATGTCGTAGAGCGATAGTGGCTTGCTGTTGGTGTTCATATTGATGAACACCTGAAGTGCCACCTCTTTGGGGGTTGAAGACGGCAGCGCCAGATAAGGAAGATTGAAATGGGTCACCCGCTCTCTAAGCAGGTTGACCTGGGCTCTCAGCTTGTCCTTAAGGACCATATAGGCCTTGAACTTGGTCATCGCATCTTCTTCACCATCTTCAGGTTCCAGGTGATGCGTCGCCTTTTCAAGCCAATGGTCTACTTCCGAGCTCAAATCCCCAGGTCGCAAAAGAGACATGGGAAACAGGCCTCGTTCCAGTGTGGATCTGGGATCATCCGCCCAGAGCGGCATCCGCCTGCCGTGCTTGTCGTACCACCTGGGCTTCATGAAGACCTGCACCTCCTCGCCGGCCTTCTCTGCGCGGGGATCAAACTCCGGGTGATAGACGAAGAAAGTTTCGTAGTCGTAGTTGTTATACATCGCGCGCCAGAAGGCCGTCAGCCGCTGCTGGCCATCCAGCAAGTGCTGGGTCACCGTGCCTTCCTTTTCCGGCGCGGCAGTGCTGATGTGCCGAGATACAAACTTCTCGTTCTCGTTACCATCGACCTGAAGGATCAGTACCACCCCCATCGGCAGGTTGCTGATCACGGTATCCAGGAAGCTGGCGATCCGATTCCTGTCCCAGGCCTCCATGCGTTGGAAGCGCGGCAGCTTGATCGAGCCACGCTGGATATCGTAAAACCACTCGCCAAGGCTACGATCGTGCGCCTTGCTGGACTGCACCATGATGCTCATTCACCGCTCCCTGTGCTCTTCTTCCGGCCACGCGTCTTCTTGGGTGCCGGCTCGGGTTCGACGTAGAGGTGCTCCAGGTCGTGGGCGATAGCCAGCGACTTGTCGCTGATGCACTTTTCGCGCACTCGCTCCGGCCAGTAGGCCATGGCCAGGTGGGCCCAGTCGTAGTCGCCCTGCTCCAACCTCTCCCAGGTATCGCGCAGCACGTTCTGCCAGGGACGATGGCGGAACAGCGGCCAGAGCGGCGCGGCGGAGATCTGAACGCCGTCGTCGTGGTTGGGCTTATAGTCGGGGGCGATCCTGAGCAGCGTATCGCACAGGTCCGCCAGCTCGTCGCGGAAGTCACTCAACTCCTCGAGGCGCTTCTCATCCTTGCGGCTTCGGCTGGCACCCGCCAGGCGGAGGTTGCCCAGCTCGCCGTCGACCTGCTTGAGCTTGGGCTCGACGAAGTCGTTGACCGCGGTGAAGAGGGTCTGGTCGGTCAGGGCCGGGTAGTAGACCCAAAGGGTGTAGCTGCCTGAGGCCGTCGCCAGCGGCCAGTAGATCGGCGCCTTGCGGCGGCTCTTGGAGTACTGCTGCAGGTGGTACTTGAAGAAGTCGCGGCGCAGCCAGCGGCGCAAGTCTTCATCGACTTGGGCATTCACCGTCTCCAGCACATCGACCATCAGCCGCGGCAGATCATGCTCATGACCCCCTGAATCCGTGAGACCGGCCCCCAGGAATGCTTCTAACCTACTGAACTGCATGGCAATATAGCGAATATCGCCATTCACCCAGACAGTGCCATGCCCAACGTCAAGTTCCGCGCCAG